>CALANA010000037.1 GCA_937925925.1 uncultured Chloroflexales bacterium
AATCTACTACGCGCAGATTGTCACCGGATTTCAGTGCTCACCCCTGAGCCGAAGGTCGTGCAATAGCGCCTGGCCGAAACTGCTAACCCGACTTCCAGGTCGGGATGGGTGCATTTGAAGGGCTGAGAAGCCCGCTCAGGCATTCGCTCTCACGCCGATAGTATAGCAGAAAGGGCGGTTTTTCGCAACTCGATTTTTGCGCCAAAACCGCGTTAAGTTGCGAGCGGGTTGCGATTCGATAGCTATGCGGTAAAATATCCCAAAAACTCTTTACACTCGCTCCTGAGCGGGGCCTGAATTGGACGCAATTCGGACGAGTTGCGAACAAGACCCTCACAGCCCCCTTTTTCTGCCTGTTTCTGGGACAACGGTATGTCTCAGAACTGGTCTGACAGATGCGTATGTGCGTGGCCTTGTCACGTCCCGTCGGGTCTCTGCATTGGAACCCGACGAACTGGTCTGACAGATGGGTATGTGCGTGGTTTTGCCCACACGTTCTCACTTCGCCACCTTACGGTGCGCAAAAAGGACGTTGTTGGCAACCTTCCCCTGTATTGACAGGTTGCCAGCGCTATCGGAAGAATTTGTGGATAAGTGTTTCATCGTTGGCAACCTGCCCTGTGTTGACAGGTTACCAGCCGCACGCCATACACACTTATGGCACACTCCACAACGTCGCCCGCTGATTATCGTGCAGCACCGCCAGCAAGCGCCCACTGGCGTCCAGGCTCACATCACGCGCCACAACGTCGAGACGATGCACGAGCTGGCCGTCACTCAAGCGATGGAAGAACACGCCGGTCGGGCTGCTCAGAACCAGAAGCTGGTTATTCGGGGTGAGCATAAACACATCCAGGGTCGTATCTGTCGCCACCCGCACCAGCGGATTCTGTTCGTCCACTCGCCAGACCAGCAACAGGCCATCGGCACGTACCACTGCCAGCAGACTGCCATCGGGACTGAAGGTCATGCGCGTAACCGCAGCACCGGCCTGCAGGGTATCATAGATATAGCCCCCTTCGGTGCGTAACAGTTGCACATTCCCGGCCTGATCGCCCACTGCCAGCAAGCTACCATTGGCGTTAAACGCCACGGCATTTGCGCTACCATCTTCGGTCACGGTTAGCACCGCTCCATTGGCACTGCGCAGTTGCACCCGGCCACTCCGATCTACCCAGGCCATTGCCGAGCGTGGCGGGTGAAACGCCCAGGCACCTGCGCTCATACGCCCATTGACCGCCGCCACGTTCAGCACCTCGGTGCCCACACTCCCCACCTGCACCGGCCAGACGCTGATGACCATCGGGCTGGCCTCACCCGCCTCCAGTTGCTCGTCGATGATCAAAGTCTGACCATCGGGCGCAAAGCGTATCGTCCGAGGCACACGTGGTGGTTCTCTTGCCTGGCCAAGCTGTCCCATAAAAGCCATATCATCAACCTGCCAGAGGTCAACCAGCGTCCCATTCCGCGCAGTCGCCAGAGTACGGCCATCAGGACTCAACGCCAGACGCCTGAACTCAGGCATAGTTAGCGTCGCCATAGTACTACTCACCAGATCAACCACCTCCACCTGTCCACTCTGGTTCACCAGCGCCGCCAGATAGCCCGTGTCACTGACCGAGCCGCGCACGCTCTGATCATCGTTATAGATCACGCTGCCATCATTGGTACGCAGCATCCGCACCCCACGCGGCATACCGGCATCTCCGCTGTAAAAAGTGGTCAGAACCGTGCTGGAGCGATTAAAGCGACTGTCAAGGAGACTGCGCCCGGACGCCGCCGTGGTAAACCGAGAAAGCAGCATACCTGTACCAACATTCCAGACATGCAACTCGGTATCGGTGAGAACGTGCAACAACTGGCTATCGGCGCTAAAAGCCAGTTGCGGCTGCGTGTAGGTGCTGTGATCCGGGCGTAAGCGACCAGCGGGTTTGCCATCGGGCATACTCCAGAGCTGGATCTCACGGTTGGTCACGGTAGCCAGCAAGCGACCATCGGGGCTAAAAGCGGGCCTGGCGCCTGGCAAATCCAGCACCAGAGTACCATCGGCACTCTGCCAGAGCAGTGTCGCGGGCTGGCTGGTGTTCTGGCCTTGCACAGTGGCAACCAGGTCACCACTGGGATGGAACACGGGACTCCCACCTTCAAGCTCGGCCAGCGCCTCACCGGTGCGACTCTGCCAGAGCTGTGTTTTGAGCCGGTCTTCAACGGCCTGCATGGTAGCCAGGATATCCGTATCGGGGCTGAAGGTGGGCAATGTGCCGCTCAGCCGGGTAAGCAACGTACCATCACTCACTCGCCGCACCTCAATGTTACCACCTGACTGGCGCGGCGTGGCAGGTATGCTGACAGCGAGTTGCCCATCGGGGCTGAATAGCACATCCAGCACGCCGCCGGCGACCGCATCAAAGCGCAACGGGCGCAAAGAGGGTACCTCAAACCAGGACAGGCCAGCCGTAGTGGCGACCACCAGGATTTGATCGCGGGGAGCCACCACAGCATGCACCGCCTGACCAGTGCCGACCTGGCGTACCGTACGCAGGCCAATCACCGTATCTAGCGCAATGGGCCGCCCGATCGCTGGCGGTGCGGGCGTCGGTGGTACAATAATCGGCGGCGGTGGGAGCGTGGGTTGGGTCAGGGACACAGGAGTAGCACTGGCAGTGGTTACAGCAGACATGGTCGCTTCCGCAGCCGGTTGCGCAGTAGCCACGCTGGTTGCCCGGGCCACCGTCGGTGTAACGAGCGGTTGCCAGGCCGCCTGGCGGGTGCCAACCATTGGTGGATTGGCGGGCGCAACCAGATTGTCAGCACAGCCGGTGAGTGCCAGCAGCGCCAGGCATAGGGCAATGAGGCTGTGTCTGCACCATTGCCAATGTATAGAAACAGGTGTTTGTTTCATGGTTTTCATTCCCAATTATCGGATAGACGTGGAGAGTATGCAACCCTGATGTTCTCGCTATGCAGTCGGGATACCGCAGCCATGCTAGAGGTTGACCACCGTGATGGTGAAGGATGCGGAGGAACGTCTTTCGTCCTTTCTGACACCGTATCAACGACGAAAGGCGTTCCTACATACTCTGCATATTCAATGTAGCTGACCACTAGCGCTGTTCCGGTGGTTTGCGATAGATATACCACTGCTGCTCGACCGCATCGAAACCGGCTGTACCACTGGCTACAACCCGGCCATTCGCCCCACGTACAACCCAGTCACGCAGGGTCAGCGTGCGTGGTTCAACCTGCGTCTGCAGCGCCGGGCGAGGAATGATACGCACACCCGTCTTGCCACGTGCCTGGAACACCTCAGCAATTAGATGATCGACATCAATCGACAGCATTGCCGCCTCGTTGCACATACCGTTCGTGGCATCATTAGGGATACGAATGGTATAATCATCGGCCTCAATAACCGGGCGATATGGTTCGCCAGTCAACCGTAACATCAGCGCCGCCGATACATCATCCACAGTCGTACGAAACTCAACCAGCAGTTGTTCTGTTACGAGAATGCCCCGAATAGTTCCATCATCATAGCCGATGACGAATAGATACTGAAATGCTGATTGTCGAGATTGCGCCAGAATAGTAGCCATGGCCTTATTTTACCACTTGCTGCAATAGCGTTATGCACAAACGTTGAAAATCGCATAGAATACAGAGGCAATCTATGGATACAGAGTAACCGTTCAGGGGAACGTTCGCCAGCGGGGGTTGCGGGGGCCTGCGGCCCCC
>CALANA010000038.1 GCA_937925925.1 uncultured Chloroflexales bacterium
GTTTCATCTATTTTTTTAGATGTTTTACAGGCGTTTAACAGAAATTCATTATAATTCAGGACTTACGCAGTTGCTTGAAGCTCACATCTTTTGCGCCTGCGGCAGCGTGGAAGAACCGCTTTTTTGCTCCAAATTTTCGCCTACGGCGAAAATTTGGAGCAAAAAACAGGAAACGTACCGCTCTGCCCCCTTCGGCTCCGCTCAGAGCCTGCCCCGTTCGACTGCGCTCAGGGCAAGCTCTGAGCGCAGTCGAAGGGGTAAACTCCGGCGAAACCCATGGAGTGATGGACGACTGCGTAAGTCCTAATAATTATCAAGATTTCCGTAGAAGCGTCTGTAACCGTTCAGGGGAACGTTCGCCAGCGGGGGTTGCGGGGGCCGCAGGCCCCCGCGAAACCCTTAGAACCTCCTGGAGGGGCAGTGCCCCTCCAAACCAACTCACCTGAACGGTTACGCGCAATCCTATGGTAATGGTAAACCTGGAGTCCCGGCTTCAGCCGGGATTCCGGTGCGTCACAAGGTGGAGTGGGAGACCTGGAGTCCCGGCTTCAGCCGGGATTCCGGTGCGTCACAAGGTGGAATGGGAGACCTGGAGTCCCGGCTGAAGCCGGGACGGAGCTAGACTAGCGTCAAGCCGGGATGGAGCTAGACCAGCGTCAAGCCGGTATTCCGGTGCTTTACAACTGATGTAGGATTGCTATATCAGGATTTCTGTAGAAGCGTCTCCCGCGTATACAGGACAAAATAGAGAGCAGGTATTTCCTCTGGCGTGGCTCTATAACAAGCTTATACCGATGGATGCTAGATTGGAATCCCGGCTTGAGCCGGGATCTAGCTCCATCCCGGCTCAAGCCGGAACTCCGGTTTTTAATAACTCACGTAGAATTGTGCTATGTCCTGCGTGCCACCAGAAGCCGGAACTCTACTTTTTTATACCGCTTTTAGGATGGTGCTATGTCCTGCAGGTCACCAGCGGAGACTCGCGAGTGTACCCCGACTGTGAATCCGATCTCGTGCTATACTATCTAGAAGTTCAATCAACACGTTAAGAAGCAAGGATTATGGGCAACAAGCTATGGACATTACTGAAACCATTCATCGCGCTGCCGCCGCATTTGTTCAGGCCGACGCAGTGCTGATTACTGCCGGGGCCGGGATGGGGGTGGACTCTGGTTTGCCGGACTTTCGCGGCAATCAAGGCTTCTGGAAGGCCTATCCCCCTATCGCCCGTCTCGGCCTGTCGTTCAGTGAGATGGCGAATCCTATGTGGTTCGAACGCAACGCTCCGCTGGCCTGGGGCTTCTATGGACATCGGCTCAATCTGTATCGGCAGACGGTTCCGCATGCTGGCTTTCACCAGTTGCTGGAACTGGTCAGTCAAAAAAAAGGTGGCTACTTCGTCTTTACGTCGAATGTCGATGGGCATTTTCAGTATGCCGGATTTGACGAAGAACGTATCGAAGAATGTCATGGCTCTATTCACTTTTTTCAATGCAGCCGACCGTGTCATCAAAAAATCTGGGATGGGCGGCATGCACGCATTGTGGTGGACGAAGAGACCTTAACCGCCCGTGATCCCTTGCCACGCTGTCCACGCTGTGGCGACGTAGCGCGTCCAAATATCTTGATGTTTGGCGACTGGGCCTGGATTTCCGACCGCACTGATCGGCAGGGTCAGCATTTGCAACGCTGGCTCCAGGAACTGGCCAGTCAAAAACTGAAACTGGTGGTGATAGAGATTGGCGCGGGTGAGGCTGTTCCGACAGTCCGCATGAAGTCCGAGTATGTGGCCCGCACCTACAAGGCTCCGCTGATCCGCATCAATCCCCGTGATTATCGCGTCCCACATGGACAGATTGCGCTACCGCTGGGGGGGGCCGAGGGCATTGAGTGTATCTATCGTGCTATTTGCACCGAAAAGCTAACGCACGCGACACCAATGACCAGTTTTAGTGCCAGAGAATAAGCGTGATGGAACCCATACTTGTTACCGGTCATCGCAATCCTGATACCGACGCCGTCTGCTCGGCACTGGCCTATGCCAGTCTCTACCAGTGGCAAACCGGTGCGCAGACTGTTGCTTGCCACCTCGATGAGCTTGCGTCCGAGACAGCCTGGTTGCTCGCCGCTCTAGAGTTGGCCGCACCGCGCCCAATTAGCGACGTGTATCTACGTGTGGCCGACATTATGGAAACACGCATACCCGTCCTGCATGCCAGCCATACCCTGCGCGAGGCCGGGCACCTGATGCAAGATTATGAGTTGCGGGCGTTGCCCGTGGTGGACGAATATGGACGGCTGATCGGCTTGATCCAGAGTGATACGCTGGCGACACACATGCTTGACCAGTTGCACCTACCCGAAGAGATCGATCTGCCCGTCACCCTGATCCAGCGCACGCTCGAGGCACACCTGCTGGCCGGGCAAGCAGATACTGTACTCAATGATCGGGTCTGGATCGCCACTATGACGGCAGAGACAGCACGAGCGACGATCGGTGACGGTGACATTGTGATTGTGGGCAATCAACCGGACGTGCAACGGGTTGCGCTGGCGGCCGGGGCAGGCTGCCTGATTATCACTGATGGTGCGGAGTGCGATGCCGCACTGTTGGCACAGGCTACCATGCAGAATACGGTGGTATTGCAGACGCAGCACACACCCTTTGCTACCGCATTACTGCTCCAGCAAAGTATTCCGGTTGAGCGCATTATGATGCGTGATCTGACCGCTGTGACGCTCACGCTCGATACGCTGATGCATGAGGCAAAGGCTCAACTGCGGCGCAGTAACCTGGCCGGCCTGGCCGTGGTTGACGATGACGGCCTCCTCCATGGCTTGCTTTTGCGCCGCCACTTGACTGAGCAGGTGCAGCGTCAGGTTATTTTGACTGATCATAACCATCCTGACCAGGCGGCACCGGGGATTACTGAAAGCCAGATCGTTGCCATCATTGACCATCACAATCTGGGTGGCTTGCAGACACTGCAACCGTTGTGTATGTATTGCGAGCCAGTCGGGTCAACCTGCACCCTGATTGCCGAGCTGTATCGTCAGATGCATGCACCGCTCACGCCTGCGCTGGCCGGGGCCATGCTCGCGGCCATCCTTTCCGACACTGTTCAATTTCGCTCGCCCACGACGACAAACCGTGACCGATCGATCGCCGACTGGCTTGCTGCACAGAGTGGGCAGACGATTGATGATCTGGCACGACGCCTGTTTCGGGCACGCCTGCCTGATCCAATCCCACCACCCGAGTGGTGGGTCAATCAAGATCTCAAGATCTTCACCTTCGGCTCGACGCGCCTGAGTATCAGCCAGGTTGAACTGGCGCATGTCCGCGAAGTGATGCCCACGCAAGCGGCCCTGAGTGACGCCCTGGCGAATCTGGTAGCAACCCATCATCTGACCAGCGCGTTCATGTTGCTGACCGATATTCTGGAGCAGAGCAGTATCTTATTGGCTGCAAACCAGGCCGGGGCAACGCTGGCCGCACGCGCCTTCGGCCGTCCTCTGACGAATGGGCAACTGGTTTTGCCAGGGGTCATGTCACGCAAGAAGCAGGTTGTGCCAGCACTGGCTGCCGCACTCAACAGTCCTTGACTACGACGCAAAGCAACGACTGAAGTCGTTACTACGACGCAAAGCAACGACTGAAGTCGTTACTACAATGAGCTTTGAGCCATGGTTCATACATAAATCGAAAGTAAAAGCCTATGTCTCTACGCATACGATTGACACTCTACTATACCTGCTTCTTTGCGATTGCTCTAGTGCTGCTGCACATCGGCACCTTTATAGCCGTCCAGCGTACACTGCTACGTGGCGTTGAGAGTGACCTGCAAGCCGGTGCCGAGCAATTGGAAGCGATCTATCGTGCTGGTGGCCTGGAAAAGATCATCACGCCGACCGGCGAGGTGGGAGTGGTGGTGCGCGGTGAGTTTGCGCAGGTCTTTAGTAACCCCAACCTGTTTGCCCAGGTTTTTTCGGCCCGCGGGCAGTTGTTAGGCCGTTCGCCCGACCTGGGCGAACATGATCTGCCACTTCCCCCCCAGGCGCTGGAGCTGTCGCCGGGGACAATGCTCTATGCCCGGCACGAAATGCAAGGAACACAACTGCTGGTGTTAATTACGCCCCTGACCTTGACCAGTAGCGGGCCGATCGTCGGCTATCTGCAAATCTCGCGTGCGCTGGCCGATGTCGAACACACGTTGCGGTTGCTATTGCTGATCCTGAGTGGCGGTGGTGCAATTGCCCTGCTGGGAGCCGCAACGGGCGTCTTCTGGCTATCGCGGGCCGCCCTTTCGCCGATCGAGCAGGTAGCGCACACGGCCCAGAGCATTGTCCGCGCCGAAGACTTAGGCCAGCGTGTACCAGTGCCGCATTCACCAGATGAACTGCAACGCCTGACAATCATTATTAATGATTTGCTCGGTCGGCTCGAAGCACTGTTCACCACCCAGCGCCGACTGATCGCCGATGTCTCGCACGAACTACGCACCCCCCTGGCGGCCATGCAAGGCAACCTGGAAATTTTGAGCCGGGGTGCGCATCGTGATCCAGAGTTACTGCAGGAATCACTCGCAGATATGCGGCGTGAAACAACGCGCCTGATTCGCATGGTCAACGATCTGCTGCTGCTGGCCCAGAGCCAGTCGGGTGTGCAGATCCGGCAGGAGCCGGTTGAACTGGATACCCTGTTGCTCGAAATCCATCGTGATTTGCGTACCCTGGCGGGTGACGTGGCGCTGCGGATTGGGGCCGAAGACCAGGTGGTGGTTATTGGCGATCGGGATCGGCTGAAACAGGCCTTGCTCAACCTGGGTGTCAACGCCTTACAGCATACACCACCAGGCGGTAGCATTACGCTCAGCCTGGAACGAGTTGATGGCATGGCCTGCCTGGCCGTGGCCGACACCGGCACCGGTATTGCTGCTGAGGACTTGCCCCATATTTTTGAACGGTTTTACCGCGCTGACCGTTCGCGTTCGCGCTATGGTGGCGGCGCAGGATTGGGACTGGCGATTGTGCAGTGGATTGCCGAAGCACACGGAGGCGAAGTCACGGTAAACAGCGCACTGGGACATGGGAGTACGTTTGCGCTGTGGTTGCCGTTGGTAGGGGAGGGTTTGGAACCCGCCCCTACCGCTTCCGCCCCGCCTTCATTGGAACGGTGTACCGTTGGAACGGTTGCCGGTTGAGGCGTTAGAATAGGAAACCGACAGCGCAACGACGCTATCGACCCCGATGTATCTGTGGCTACTACGGCCTATGTCACCCGGTTTGGCCGCAAACGCCTGTTGAGATCACAGAGTAGAGACGTTGCAATGCAACGTCTCTACTGTTCCGCAGAGCGCCAGGAGCGCTACCGGCAGGTTCATAACGCATGCTAGGACAAGAGGGCCTAAATACCTCCATACGTTGTCTGTCATCCTGAGCGGAGGTGGGGCCGGAGCGAAAGATCGTGGACACACCATCAGAAGGCGAGATGCT
>CALANA010000039.1 GCA_937925925.1 uncultured Chloroflexales bacterium
GGATAGCGCCGAAAAGCCAGGGCCATACCAGATTGCGCCACAGGGTCAGTAAGTCCTGGACATGGACATTGGCCGCTACTACTGCGACCAGGAGTACGGCCAGGGCAAGCCGAGCCAGCGTCCAGGCGCGGGTACGCCAGGATGTCAAGGTGGTTTCATTTCTTCTGCTCAGGGACAGGTTTTTCCTGATCATCCAGCTATATCTTGCAAATTGCCAGAAATGTATGAGCTGCCGGTAGATTGTCGGTGGAGAACTGACAATCGCTTATTTGTAGTGGGGGCCGCACCAGTACACTAATGATGCCCTGGACATGGCTAGGTAAGGAGTACTTCCATTTAATGGGAATTTTGTCAATAAGCTGATTTCTTGAAGAACCACTGTTTCTGCTTTCATGCTGGCCTATGATGATTGTATTAGAGAAAGATCGTTGCAGCAGCGCTTCAAACTCTTCAGCAGTGTACTCTCGGACGTGAAAAGGATTAAGAGGCTGTTTATTGCCGCCAGAAGCGATCAGGCGATTGGGTGTGGAAATAACGATGGTGCCTCCCGGACGGATTAACCTCTTTAACTCATGCAAGAAAGCAATATCTTCCTGAAGGTGTTCTATCACTTCAAAGGCGATTATTGAGTCAAAACTCTTTGATCGTAAAGGAATCTTTTCCCCTCTGGCTTGGATTAGTGATAAACTATGATAATTTCGCTGTGCTTCCTTGAGGAACTCTAGCGAGATATCTAGACCCGTCTTTTTGTTGCCGAGTGATTCGAGTACATCAAAGCCATAACCTCTTCCACATCCAACATCTAGGATGTCACCGAAAACATACGGTTTCACGGCATAGTAACGAGCCAGACTCCGCGTTACAATATCACGATGGCCGATGAAGGATCGATCAGGGGCTTCAAAGCGTTCCAATTCGGCGAACATTTGGTAACTCCTGGGTTTCTGGTTCATGTTTCAGGTTATTCGAAGATGCTAGTTTAGGTGTCCTTGTTGTCTCTTGAGCAGAGTGTAACACCTTCTCCCATGCATCAACCATGGATTGAATGCTATAATGCTGTCGGGCTCGCTCTTGCGCAACCCGGGCGCGCCAATGTGCTTCGACAGGATGGTCGAGTGCTGTTCGAATAGCGCTGGCCAATGCTACAGGATCGTCAGGTGGTACCAACCAGCCATGATGACCGTCAATAAGGATCTCGCTATTCCCATCTATTTTTGTGGCGACAATTGGGCAAGCTGCGGCCATAGCCTCAAGTAAGATATTTGGCGTGCCCTCAAACCGTGCGGGATGGACATATAGGTCAAGAGCACCTAACCACCGTGGAACATCACTGCGGTAACCAACGAAGCGAACCCGGTCACTCATTTTGAGGCGATCTGCGAGCGCGCGCAAACGTCCCGCTTCCTCGCCAACTCCGGCCAGCAACAAGTGTACAGCTTCCAAACCCGGCTGAGCCAGAGCCCGCAGTAGCACATCAAATCCCTTCTGATGTGTAAGACGCCCAATGCTGCCAATAATCAGCGTATCTGCTGACAAACCTAATTCGGCACGCAGGGCTGCTCCAGAGATTGGCTGTGTGTACAGTGAAGCATCTACGCCGTTCGGAATGTACACTAGGCTCTCAGGACGTGCGCCTTCAGCAGTTACTGCAAAAGTAGCTATCTGGCGGCTATTCACTACCACAACGTCCGCCAAAGGCATCGTAGTCCGCACCAGGAGTAACTGCCAGAGCGCGTAGTTGATGTTGCGCGCGCGAATTGATGATATCACTCGCGAAATGCCTGCTCTGCGCGCCAGGATGCGACCAACAACATCAGACCAGAAGAGCATTGTTACTGCTACGTCGAAGTTTTGTTGTCGCATCCAGTGCAGGGTACTGATCAGTCCGTACCCTGCTAGAAGCCCCACCTTACCGGTTACCCGGATAGTAGCTCCAGAGCGTCGTAGCTGTTCAAGGACGCCAGTATCCCAGGAGTCGTTAAGGCAAAGTATAGTTATGCGATGACCACGTTCAACCATTCCCTCAGCCAGATGACAAAGAACGCGCTGGGTGCCATCCGCACGCAGATGATCAATGCAGAAGAGTATATGCATTACTTGCCGTTCACTTATCTTTCTGACGGATGGCTTACTGATGCAATCCGTGACTTGATAAATAATGAATCAACCGCGAAGACAACGTGGTTTTAGGTCGTCAGGAAGCCTGAAGATAATTGAACTTAAAGCATTACGTAGGAATATCTCAGAAACCTGTAAAACTGCACAATTCGAAGGGTGTGTTTCTAAGAGAGTACCTCCTAGGGGCAGGGGTGTAGGAAAGGATAGCTACCTGCCGGTGATTGTGATCGTTTCCTATGCAACCGCCCTGCGCCCATACAGATACAGCATCTCGATCCCCAGCACTGCGTCAGGCAGGTCCCGAAAGCGCCGGACCAGGCGCGGGCGGATCGCTCGGGCTGCTTCTCGATCTTGCATCGTGACTTCATACGTCACTCGCTCGAATCCCACCTCTGCCATGGCCAGCACGTAGTCGTGGGCGCGCCAGCGGTTTACATAAAATCCGCCACGTAGATTGAGCCAGCGCTCCCAGGTTGTGTCTGAGAAGGTTAGCATCTCGAAGGGGTAACGGAATTGCAGATTGTGATCGCGCAGATCCACCAGATGTACGCTGATCCCCCCTGGGCGCAGCCATGTTCGGCACCGGGCGAGGATTGGCCGCGGATCGCGCACGTGCTCGAGCACGGCAGTGCTGAATACTAGATCCGCCGGTTCGCCGAGTTGCCCGGTATTCAGGGCCAGGATGTCGCCCCTTACCACGTGCAGCCGCGCCCTGACCTCGTCCCAATCCAGCTCCAGTTTCTGGCAGTCGGCCTGCAACAGTTCGCGCTGTTCCGGATGGTCAACCGGCAAAGCATAGAAGTCAACCAGTGTGACCCGGCGTGCGCCTGCCTTGAGCAGGCGCAGGGCCAGTCGGGCGTAGCGCCCGCTGCCAATCTCGACCACATGGCAGCCCGTCAGCGCCTGCCCGTTGCGCTGTAGCCAGTTTTGCCAGCTCTGGAACAGTGCATCCGGGGTCTGCTCCGCCACGTTGCCGTCGCCACGCAAACGCATGATCCAGAACAGGGCTGCGGTAGGCAGTTGGCGGCGAAGCACTCCCGTGAGAACGTACCAGGGTCCTGGAGAGACTTGCGTCTGCATGGTCACTGCTCTGGCTTCCTTTTTTGATCCGGCCCCGACCCGTGCATCGTGTGGCGCTGTGGGGCTGTAGAGCTGTAAGCCGTTTCCCACATCTACACCTCTACGTCTCCACACTTCTACACCTCCACACGCCCAGCATCAGCAGGGCCCAGAGCTTCTTGCCGTGGTTGGCGCGCCCGCTCTGGTGCTCTTCGAAAAGGCGCTGCACTGCCTCGGGGCGCAGCCAGGTGCGCAGCGCCTCGCTCCGCAGC
>CALANA010000040.1 GCA_937925925.1 uncultured Chloroflexales bacterium
TCTTTCCAGAGGACGTCTCGTTGTCATATGAGAAAGTGTAAGACAGATCAACAGACGCGGAAGGTCGAAGTCACATTGGTATACCATAACGACTGAAGTCGTTACTACCTTTGTTACGTCGAAATCAGGCATCTGGAACCATGCCTAAAAAGCTGAACGTAGATCTGGTTGGATGCACGGAGATCGACGCGGAGCGTCGATCTCCGTCTACGTTTTTCTGATGGGTCGCTGTAGCATCGCCATGGGCTATGCCCGACAACATTGCCTACTCACCAGTAGCTGGTAGCCAGAGCAGGGGTGACGCAAAATCAACTGTTTGCACAATACGTGTGTCAGGTACTGTACCCGGTGTCCATAACCAGAGATCGCCGGATTCAGTATGCTCAAAAACCGGCTCATTGGTGGGTGTGTTGGCCTGCCACCCGATAGGTAAAGCCACCACCAGACGCTTGCTATCGGGTGCCCATGCTGCACCTGTCGCCCGTGGCAAGCGATCAACCATAGCAGCGATCGTTTTGCGTGGACCTTCGGGCAAGATGACCTCATCGGGTTCTCCCAGGCGTACAACCTGGGCACGCCAGGCTTCATAGCCGCCAAATCCGCGTGCATCGCTAAAATTATGCTCTACCGTCATCAGCATGCTTCCATCTGGTGCGAACCGGGGGGGGAGTAGCCAGCCTGCACCTGTGCTGACTAACTCACCGCGCCCTTCAAACGAACGCCCCATCTCAGTATGGTTGATATCGACCAGCGCCTGATAGCCCATAAAGCGTTGATAGGCCACATAATTGCTGTCGGGCGACCAGACCGGGGCGTACACCAGGCGGCCACTGCCATCATCGCTGCCGGTGGCCGTGGCAAAATTCCAGGCATTCTGGCCCTGGCGGTTGATCAAGCGAATCGAATTGGCTACCCCTGGTTCACCGTTGTTCAGTTGGACATTCATAGGGGGTGTGGCAAAGGCAATGCGCTGCCCATCACGGGCAAAAGATGGATCACAGCCTGGTTCGAGGATCGTCTCGATACCACTGGCAATGTCCAGCAAACGAATGTCGCTATTACTGCACCATGCCACCCAACTGATCCAATCGGTGGGACGTTGTGTACTGACGGTTGAAGTGGCATACACCAGCGACTGCCCATCTGGTGCCCAGGATAGGTGGCCGACATTACGGTCATTGGTTGTCACCTGCCGTAACGTGTCCCCGTTGCGCGCTACCAGCCATGCCTGGGTGGTTGGGCCAGTGGTACGGGTTAATGCCAGCAAGCGTCCATCAGGCGTCGCGGTAAACTCATGCACATCGTGGGCGATCACGCGCTCCGACATAGTGTCCAGGTTATAGGCGATCAGGCTATGCTGACGTAAAAAGAGTATCTCACTGCCGATGCCTGCTGCGTCGGGTACTCGTGGGGGTGGTGCTGTTTCAGGTGTAGGGAGCGCTGCTGGTGCGCCGGGTGCATCCGCAGTGGACATTATCGGGTCAACGATAGAAGTGGGGGTTGTACCCTCTGGTGCATCGGTGGGGATTGATCGGGTCAGTCCTAAATCATCAGAGAATGTTGGTTGCGGTGGCGGAACGGTGGGCCTGATCGTGGTTGGTGTGGGTATGGTTATAGCAGTGTCCTCGGATAGCGTGCCACATGCAACCAGGGCCGGCGTGAGTATGAGAACCAGCAGCGTACAGCGATAACGCACTACGCGCTGCATCTGCTGGTGGTTTCTTAATTTCTGTACCATGCGTATGACTCCGTCATTGAGCGTAACTTCCTATGAATATAAACGATTACGACTGCTTTTCCAGCACAAAGCACAACATGTTTGATCCACGACCAATGACGGAAGAGGCTCGATTATGGTTGTGTTGTTGGTAATGCTGGCAGGGTTGGTGGCGGTGGTACCAGATCGGTAACATTGACCAGAACATCAATTTGATTGGCTTGTTCGGCCTTCGCCCGTAAATCTTTCACCCAGGTCTCAAACACTGCTTGCGCGGCTGGACTTTGCATAAAGAACTGCGGATTGTCAAAGCCACGCTCCTGGCGCGGTTCTTGTAGTTCGATAATATGCCAGCCGAACTGACTCTGTACCAGGCGTATCTCCCCCGGTTCCATCGAGAAGATGGCCTGATCAAATTCAGGGACAAACACGCCGCGTGGCACCCACCCCAGGTCACCACCGGTTTGACTGGAACCAGGATCTTCAGATCGCTCCTGCGCCAGCGTTGCAAAATCCGCGCCACCTTCGAGTTGAGCGATAATGTCCTCCGCCTCGGTTTTCCGTTGGGCAAAATCGTCTGCGCTGCTGGCCTGTAACAGAATATGCCGCGAGTGGGCTTGTTCCACTTGCGTATGGTCTAACACCATGGTGTTAAAAAGCTGTAGTTCCGCCAGCAGGCTACGTAGTTCGGTTTCCGAGTCAATATTGGCCTGCTTGAGAAACTCAGTAAAATTGTCAGGATCGTCGTGCTGGGCGCGCAGACCATTAATTTGCTCATCAATCTCAGCTTGATTTACTTCTTTGCCAGATTTCTGCCCCTCCTGGACAACCAGTTTGAACATAATCAACTCGTCCAGTGTCTCTTGCGCATCCTGCCCAGGGGTATAATTCCGCAAAAACTCGCCCCGGGTAATATTCAGATCACCCACATTGGCAATAACCTGGGTATTTCCCCCCCCGCTGATTTGACCACGCTGACTCATCGGGCCTGTAAAGAGAAAGCTCAGGCTGCCGCCAATGATAACGATCAGTACAATGACACTAATACCAATCAGCATCAGACGGCGGCTACTCTTCCCGTCACTGGTCATTTTTGGCGCTGTATCATCTGCTGCATACGGCGCATCGTCTTCGGGAACATCTGCTGCTTGTATCGGATCTTCCCTGTCTTCAAAAACGCTGTTATCTCCAGCGGTTGCAGCATCGAGCGCATTCTGTTCATCAAAATGCTCGGTTGACTCGTCGCCGGCTGGATTGCGCGGATCAATCACGATTACCTCCTCTTTCACAAGTACTGTCAATACATAGTATCATGCATCCTACCACAGGCATAGCGGAAATACCAGGCATCTAGTGTAATACCGTTTCGATGTAACCCTTCGGCATGTTCTTGCCATTCGTCCCCCCACGCGACTGCGTTGCGGCGAGGGTGCGGGGGGGGCCTGCAGCCCCACCCGCACATGTTCCTTCCTGGTGCGGCGCAGCGAAGCCGTGCCGCCACCCCACACCCCCGACAGGGGGGCCGGGGGTGCGTGAGGGGCATTACATACAACGCCCCTCCGTCCCGCACAGCTCGTTCCAGGGGACGTCTCGTTGGCGTAGGAGCAAGCGACAGACTGACCACAGGATGAGGAATGTTCAGGTTAAATTGGTATTACCTGACGGAAGCCAGGAATCTGCATCGGCATCACTGATGTAGGACTGCTATCAAAGAAACCACATACTATGCTATACTGTGGAGGTATTCATTGTTATTGATGATCCTGCACGCAGATTGGTGAGCCGTGTGTGCATGGCTCTAGCTCCAATGGGCCATGCAGCAAATGTATTCATCTGCCATAAGCATCAGCCATGTACTGGAGAGGCAGTGTGCGCATTCTGCGCTCCCTTAGTTATATCTGGACGATTATTCTCGGTGCCGTGGTGCTGGTCTCTGCTCTGGCGCTGGCGGTGCGTCTAGTGATATCCCTGGCTCCCTGGCTGGAAGCACCTGCTGTTTCTGTGGTACCCGCCGCCGGTGAGGTGGATGTGATCCCTACCAGCACCTTGAAGTTGACTTTCAATCAGCCCATGAATCGCCATACGGTGGAACGGGCTTTGCATATTCAACCAGCGACTGAGGGTGATCTGGTCTGGAGTCTAGACAATCAGGAGCTACAGTTTGTACCCTCGGCTAGTCTGTTAACCGGAGTTACCTATACGGTTCGCCTGGAGGCCAGCGCAGCCAGCCGCTGGTGGCAACCGCTCGCTACTCCGATACAGGTGGCGTTTCGTACCGCACGCTCACCGACAGTCGTTTCAGCGTTGCCCAATACAACTGATGTGGTGCCTGACAACGAAGTGGCGCTCATTTTCAGTCAGCCGATGGTATCACCCGATGCTCTGGATGTACCGGTCGAGATCCCTAACCTGCAGATTGAGCCGCCCATTACCGGGGTTGCACGCTGGATACGGGATGATACACTGGTGTTGCGCCCGTCATCACCGCTGCAGGCCGATACGCGCTATCAGGCGACCATTGCCAACCTGCCAGATGTACGGGGAATCAAGATGGATCAACCCTATACCTGGAACTGGACAACCATCGGGCCGACCCTGCTAACGGTGACACCGGAGGATGGTGAACGCTGGGTAGCACCTCGCCAACCGCTGACGCTAACGCTGGGACAGCCGCTTGATGCCGAAACTTTACGCGAACGTCTGGTGATTACTCCGACTATGACTGGTGCAATCACGACCACGCTGTTGCCGGATAGCACACAGGTGATAACCTTTACGCCCACTATGGACTGGTCGCCCGGCCAGACATACTCCGTGACGTTCAAACTGGTCTTGCAGCCACCGGTAATACCGACTTCAAATGCAACCAGTGCTGAGAGCGATGCGCCGAGTCTGCCCCGTCCTGAAACGCAGCCAGCAGAGCAGACCTGGAGTTTTACGGCTGCGCCCCGCCCCGCACTGATGAGCCAGTTTCCGGCCGAGAATCAAATGTTACCGCGTGGTCAATCGGTGCGCCTGGTTTTTAGTACACCGATGGATAGCGATGCTCTGCGTCGTGGCCTGACGTTTGATCCACCGGTAGAAAATATGCAGGTCAGGGTCAGTGAGATGCAGGTGAATATTACGGCTGATTTCCAGCCTTCTACGTCATACATGCTGATCATTCCCTCTGATATTGTTGATCGCAACGGTATTGTGTTGGGGACGGAAAGTCGCCTGCGGTTCATGACTGCACCCATCGAACCAGTACTGGAATTGCCGGAGGTGATCGACTCGATCCTGAGTGTCCCTACTGCCCGTCCCGTCAATTTGACCTTTACCCGCACCAATATATCTGCGCTCGATCTGGCATTGTATCGTCTAGATGAAACGACACTCGTGCGGACGATCAATTTTAGCGCCAGTGACTGGCGTGATTTTACACCAGAACGCTACAATCAACGACGCCTGCGAGCCTGGCGGGTAGCTCTGAATGATGCTCCTGATCGCTCCGTAACGAGTACGGTGTCTATTGTGATCGACGATGGACAGCCGCTCGCACCCGGTGCCTACTATCTGCATATTCATACTCCCGAAGGGCCACGCACTGATGTTGTACTCCTCGTTTCCGATGTTGACCTGATACTCAAGCAGAGTACCACCCACGTGTTGGTGTGGGCTACGAGTGCCACTACAGGCTTACCGCTGGCAAATATTCCGCTGACGTTGTTTAAGGGCGATGCCGTGGTTGCTGAGGGTGTAAGTGATGCCGATGGGATGTGGCAGATTACACATCCCCGTGGCAGACACGATCTACCGTATCTGGCGCTGGCGGGTGGTGTTGAGCCAGCCATCGTGAGTAGCGCCTGGCAATTGCCAGTTGACGTGAATATCACCCGTGCCGTTGGCGATGCACGCTATCAGACACTGCTGGTGACTGATCGCCAGAGCTATGCACCCGGCGAAACACTCCTGGTGGGCGGCTTTGTTCGTCGGGTGTTACCCAATGGAACGTTGGCGCTAACATCGTCTGGCACACGTCTCGATGTCGCCCTGCAGGACGCAGGCAGCAGCACTGTCCTGACTCGTACCCAGGTGTTGCTGCCTGCAAGTGGTATCATCAGTAGTACTTTGCGCCTGGATGCGTCGGTTACGCCTGGTGCATATGTCGTACGCGCAACAGTGGGCGATCAGAGTGTGCAGACGCCCGTATGGGTCCATCCTGGCTCTACACCACTGCACGTCTCTTTTGTTCCCGATCGAGTGGACAAACCGGCGACCGCAGCGGTCGGAACGTTGTCACTGCGCGTGCTAAGTGCCGGTGTACCGCTTGCTAACGCCGATGTTACCTGGAAAGCGCAGGCCCTTCCGGTTGAGCCAACACTGGATACACCCTTGCCGGAAGGCTTTCATCTCGGAGATCCTGATACCGCGACGACGCCCCTGATCCAGGAGGGGCACGGCCAGACCAATTCGGCAGGGCAACTGGCGCTGGCACTGATCGATCCAGCGTCACTGACCGAGACGTTGCGCTATGAAATAACTGCCCGGATCGAAGAACCCGGTGGGTTACGTACCGAGGTTTCCACGTTGCATACGGTACGTCCTGCTGGCAACCAGACCGCATTGCGCCTTCCTAGCCGCATTGTGGGTAATCGAGAACGTGCGGTAGTGCAGACGTTAAGCATCGCCCCTGATGGCACACCTGTCGCTGGTGTCAGAACCGTGATAGAACTCTATCGACGTTCCCGGTCTGATCGACCGGGAGGTAATGCCGCGCCAGCAGATGTACTGATCGCTACACAGCAGGTTGCTGCCGATGAACAGGGGCGTGGACAAGTGGAGTTCATTATTCCCGATGGCGGAGAATATCGCATTGTTGCGCAAACAGGGACAACGAGAAGCGCAGCGACGCTATGGGTGACGACGCCTGGATATACAAACTGGGCGGAGCAACCCGGTGGCTTGACGCTGTTTCCTGACCGTGATAGCTACCAACCAGGGGATGTAGCACGCTTGCTGGTGACATTGCCAACAAGCGCTGCTCTGGCGCTGGTAACACTCGAACAGAGTGATAGGTTGAGCGCGGAAGTAACCACGCTACGCGCCGGGGAACTGCTTGAGATTCCGGTTACGCCAGAGATGGTTCCCAACGTGTATGTCAGTGTGCTTGTCTCACAACCTGATCCATCTGGCCAGGCCAGGAGTAGCCAGAGTGCAACACGGATCAGATCTGGCTACGCTCGGTTGAATATTGTCAGTGGATTACCGGTATTAACCACCACCGTAACCACCGATCAAACAACCTATGTGCCCGGCGCGACGATGACGTTGACGATTACCACCAGAGACGATCAAGGGCGGGGGGTTGCTAGTCAGCTTTTGCTGGCTGTTTCAGAACAGGGCTGGAGCAGCAGTGCTGCTCTAGAACGCGAAGCGCAATTACCAACTCAATTCACGGCATATCAACCAGCGGGCTTTATCACCGCTTCTGGCCCACTCGTTCGTGATAGTCGCGTCTGGTATGGCCTGAGTCGATCAGATGTCAGATCGTCATCTACGGTTCTGCATGGATATTCTGAACCAGCGCGGCTTGCCTACTGGGATACGACATTGCGTACAGCTCACGATGGTACCCTGGTTTTGCGCGTGCCACTCCCTGCGGAATCGGTTGAGTGGCAGGTTGATGTCTATGCTGTCAGTGGTGTAGATGCTTTTGGTCAGGCTCACACTCGGGTTACAGCACGAACGCCATTAGAACTCCAGGCACAGGTGCCACCGGGATTGCGTGCGGGTGATACAACTGAAGTGGCGCTGATGGTGCGCAATACGCTGCCGCTAACGCAGGAAGTACAGGTAACACTCTCACCAGTTGGGGTGATGCTTGATCGCAATACCTTGGCCACGCAGGTGCAAACACTACCGCCCGGTCGTCAGCAATCTTTTGTCTGGCCGATTGTGGCCTTGAGTGACGACGACGTACTGGCGGTGGAGCCGACGCTCCGCTTTCATGCTACTGCCATTGAACAGGAACATACCCGTGCCACCTATCTCGTCCGTACCACGATCCCTCTTGGCCCCAGTGGGACGGTCACCTCACGTCGTGCTACGTGGGAAGTAAGCCGACCTGTTACCGAGACCATCACCCTGGCTCTGCGTCAGCGTGCGGATGCAACCGGGCCAGACCATACTGATCAGAAGCTAATCGATTGCCAGACGCCAGCGGCTTTTTGTCCCTGGGCCGCGCTTGAACTGGCAGTCGCGCCGAGTGTGCGACACGCAGTAGTGCAGAGTGCGCTTGACCTGGCAGCACGGCCGCACCGTACGGTGGAACAGGAAACCAGTCTGTTGTTCTTGTGTATCGCGCTGGCGCGTAGTGCAGATACTGCGGAGATACCGATCTGGCACGATCATATACATACCAGCCTGGAATGGCTCAATGCTGTGCAGGACGATGATGGTGGCTGGGGTCTGGAACCTGAGCGCGATACTTCGGCGGTGATAACGGCGTATGTGTTGGAGGCACAGGCGGCGGCGAGCGCGGTACTCAAGCGTGATTTTGAGCCAGACCCGCGGGTTGTACGCTTGCTTCGCCAGGCTTATCGTACGAATGCTGATCCTGATTTCCGAGCCTATCTTCAGTATGTGCTGACGCTGGCTGACGCTGGACGCCTGGCGGATATGCGGGCGTTGCTTGATGCCGATCTGCGTGCAGATAGTCTGGCCTACCTGGCCCTGGCATTGCCCCCCGATGAGGCCAGTGTGGCGCTAACACGGCTGCTGGCCCTGGCACAACGTGAGACAACACCGAGTGGTACTGAACACGCATCAAGTGTACGGCTTTATTGGGAGCCAGAAACTGGTGTCGAGGTTGGTCAGAGCATCGTTAGCACTACAGCGCTGGCCGTGCAAGCGATCCAACGTCTGCAACCGACGAGCGCCCAACTCGCGCCAGCGCTGCGCACGTTGCGTCTGGCCTGGGATGTTGATGGCTGGCTGACGGCTCTCGATAGTGCCCGTGCAGCAGGTGCGCTGCTGGCCGATCATTCACCACCAACTCGCACAACTTCCCGGTCGGCACCGTCGTCCCGCGCCTACCAGGTGCGATTTAATGGACATCCTCTGCTGCGAGGGAACGTACCGATAAGCACGACCCTCAACTTCCTGCTCACCGGTCATCAATTGCAGATCCACAACGATCTGCAGATTGAGCCGTCGTCTGCACAGTCTAGCACCACCCCCATGCTGGTGGCCTATCGTCTGCACGAACAGACGCCAATGAACATGCAGCGTACTGATACACTGGTTGTGACACAGCAGTACCTTGATCCTGTGAGTGGCGATGTGTTGAATGGAGCCAAACTGCGGTCTGGTCAGTTGCTACAGGTGCGTCTGACACTGCTTGTTTTGCAGCCTGCCAGTCGGGTACAGATCGAATCGCCGCTCCCGTCACCCTTTGTTTTCCTGGATACTGATAATCTGGAACAGCCGAACTGGACGGTGCGTACTGATCAGTCAGCCAATCGGGCGGTGATACTGGAGGGACAACACCTGGATCCGGGAGTATATACGCATACCTACCTGGTGCGGGTAGTCGCCGTTGGTACCTTCAGTACACCACCGCCACGCGCTACCTTGTCCGTTACGGATGATGATGCCGCTCTGGGGCGTACCGAACAGATTACGGTTACACATCCCTGATGATCCGGGGTGATGAGACACAAAAAACCTGCCCATCCAGAGACGCAACAGGGGCCAGCACAAAGCACGGCCCCTGCCCAAAAATCTACACGTTTCAGTTGTTCCCTATCACCTATAACCGAATGGTCTTGTTTGACTCATCATTCTCTTCGTGGATACCATTCATGGCCTCTGGGCTATGTGGTACCGGCATGTTCTGGTTGGTAGCGGGGCGGTTCTGGAAGCGCTGCACAAAATGCTGTATGCGCTGATCCAGTTCAGCTTCGTGACCACGTACCAGCAAGCTGGCACCAGCCAGTATCAAGATGCCCGGAAAGAGAAAGTCGACCAGAAACAACACGGCCAATCCGACTAACCAGAGACCACTCTGGACTGCTTCAGGAATACGACCCATCTGGCGTCGCTGCCGATAGACATACCCTCCGGCTATTGCCAGAAGTGCGGTCGGTAAGAACCACCACAGCCGGAGGACAGCAAACAGGCCCAGGACGATCAAGGCAATTCCAAGGTATCGTGATCGTTTATCATGCAGTTTCATCGTTCACTCCTTCAAAATATGTGATACGGTGATGCTCCTTGCACCAGCGTTCTGTATTGTTCGCCTATAATACGCCCGTAGCGCCGAGAGTGTTGCAGGCACAGCGCCAGTGTGCCAGTGATCCAGTTGCGTTGGCTCGCTACCCATGCTATAATCGAACTGCTCTATGAACAGTACACGTTCATTCGGTTCATAATCGAATATATGTAATAAAGCGACCTCATCAAGAGCGGCTGAGGGACTGGCCCGGTGACGCCCGGCAACCGCTTGTGAAATGCAGTATCATGCTGTGTTTCGCAGGAATGGTGCTAACTCCTGCAGGTGGGTTTATGAGGATAAAACACCTGGCAGATGAGAGGGGAAACAGACAGGTAATGCCTCTCGTACTGCGAGCAGGCTTTTTTTGTGATTTGTGAGTAGTGTATGTCTTTACAAGAGCAGGAACTACAGACAGTCTGGTGGGATAATGGTGCTGTCTGTCTCATTGATCAGCGGGTGTTGCCCCACCAGCGACAGGTCGTCTCCTGCCAGACACTGAACGACGTAGCGCAGGCGATCAAGACGATGCAGGTACGCGGTGCGCCAGCAATTGGGTGTACCGCAGCCTATGGGATGGCCCTGGTTGCGCATCATAGTCAGGCTTCGACCGTATCGATACTGCTTGATGAACTGGTGCAGGCCAAAGCCTATCTAGATGCCCAGCGCCCAACAGCGGTTAATCTAGCGTGGGCCACTGAGCGCATGCTGCGGTGTGCGCACCAGTATGTTGAGCGCCCGTCAGGTGTGACAACCGAACCACCACGAACAGTGCAGCTCGCAGCATGTTTGCTAACCGAAGCCCATGCGATCCTCGCCGAGGATCTGGCAATGTGCCATGCAATTGGCGACCACGGGGCTAGTTTGATCCCGGAGCGCGGTCATGTGCTGACACACTGCAACGCAGGTGGCCTGGCAACGGCGGGATATGGTACCGCGCTAGCTCCGATCCGCACTGCTCACAGCCAGGGGCGTCCACTGCATGTGTATGTAGACGAGACGCGGCCTTTTTTGCAGGGCGCACGTCTCACCGCCTGGGAACTGCAGCAGGCTGGTATTGCTCAGACGTTGATTACTGATAATATGGCGGGCTATTTGATGCAACGAGGAGAGATTGATTGTGTGATTGTCGGGGCTGATCGGATTGTTGCTAATGGTGACGTGGCAAACAAGATTGGCACCTATACACTGGCTGTCCTGGCGCACGCGCATCAGATACCCTTCTATGTGGCGGCACCGTCTTCAACGATTGATCTGACGCTGGCAACAGGCGACGAAATCCCGATTGAAGAACGTGCGGCAAGTGAAGTGACGCATTTTGCCGGCCAGTTGGTGGCACCGGTCGGGGTTGCGGCCGCTCACCCGGCTTTTGATGTTACGCCACACACCTTGATTAGTGCGATTATTACTGAGCAGGGAGTGATTACACCACCATTTGCTATCGGGTTACGTGAGAATGTACGACGCAAGCCGTGACGCCGCTTTCTTTCAAACCAGCATGTTTGCCTGTCGCGTATGGAGAACTGCCACACACTAACGCGGCCCAGGCGTTGCGCCTGTTGCTTGATACCACACCCGCCGTGGTCACCTGTGCAGCATTACCCCGACGTGGGTTCCGTGAATACGCATACATCCAGAGTGTATTAGGGTTTCCGGGCCTGGTACTGGATCAACACAGTAAGCGGGCCTATATTAATCGGACAGAGGCGCTTCCGAAACTTGACCAGTTGGCGCTGGCCTATTTGCAGAATCATGTAGCATTTGCAGCATTGACCACTGATGCGCTGCCACTGTTGACCGAACTACGCCGGCTCAGGGGTGTCTTTACGGGTCAGGCGATCAAACTAATCGTCACCGGGCCAATCAGTCTTAGTTTGCAATTGACGGATGATCAGCAGCGCCCACTGGCATATGATGCCATGCTGGTTGAGGGATTGGCGCAACATCTTACCCTACGAGCTGCCTGGCAAGTATCCCAACTGATCGATCTGGGAACGGACGTTGATGTTATCGTTTGTCTGGATGAGCCATTCCTGGATGCATGTGCATCGCCTTTCTGTCCTATTGAGTGGAAAGATGCTGCGGCGCTTCTGGAACTGGTGCTATCAAGTATCAGTGGATGTCGGGGCGTTCTCACTAATGGCCCGGTCGATTGGTCTACGGTACTGCAAACATCGGTGGAGTGGGTACATTTTAATGCCTACCAGTATAGTCAGGTATTGCTTGATAGTGCGGAGGTGCTGGCTACCTTCCTGCAGCGTCCTGGATTTCTCACCTGGGGTATTGTTCCCACCAGTGCGGGTGAACTGCGGTGTGCAACCATCGAGACACTGACCGAGCGGATCGAGCATATCCTTGATCGGCTGGTAGCCGTCGGCATTACGCGTGAACAGATGCTCCAGGCGATGCTGATCAGTACCACCACCAGCCTGGCGCATATGTCTGTTTCCGATGCAGAAAAAGCGCTGCTACTCTGTGCAGGCATATCGGCGCACTTGCGAAAAAAATACGATCTGAATGCATAATTTTTTGGGTGTATCACGTTCTTACACACTTCTGGCTGATCGCTTTATGATACGATAGATGAGCTGTTTGAAACATGGAATCTCGCATATCTATAGACCCGGCACGAAGGAGGAAAAATGTGCGTATTGTAGTAACCGGCTCACTTGCCTACGACTATATTATGGATTTTCCGGGTTATTTTAAGGATCACTTACTCCCAGAAAAGACGCATATACTTTCGGTTAGCTTTCTCGTGGAATCAATGCGGAAATTGCGCGGCGGAGTGGCTGGTAATATTGCCTATAATCTGACGCTGCTGGGCGAGCGTCCATTGATTGCGGCCACCGTGGGGCACGATTTTGCTGACTATCGAGCCTGGCTTACGTACCAGGGCGTTGATACCCGCGGCCTGATTGAGATTGAGCATGAGTTCACCTCGTCCTGTTTTATTAATACCGACCGGGCGAACAACCAGATCGTCGCCTTTCATGCCGGGGCGATGGCCTATGCCCACCAGGTTTCGCTGGTTGATCTGGGAATCGGGCCGAATGATCTGGTTCTGATCTCACCGACCGATCCAGCAGCCATGGAACGCTATGTCCTGGATTGTCAGCGTCTAGGTGTCCCGTACATCTTTGATCCAGGCAAGCAAACTCCACGCCTGGAGGCCGATCATATCTGGTTGGGACTGACCAGCGCCCGTGTGTTAGTCGGGAATGATTATGAGTTTGCCATGATGGCGAAAAAGCTCCAGATCAGTGAGGCCGAACTGATTGCCAGTACCCCTGTCACAGTGATCACCCGTGGGGAGCATGGCTCGACAATCTATACCAGCGCTACAAACGGGCAGGGTATTGATATCCCACCGGCCACTCCGAATGAAGTCCGCGACCCGACCGGTGCCGGGGATGCATATCTGGCTGGTCTGGCTTTTGGGTTGGCGCACAACTTCCCGTTGGAAGTAACGGGGCGCATCGCGGCCATGATTGCAGTCTATGCCATTGAGAAGCAGGGATGTCAGGAACACACGTTTACGCTGCCGGAGTTTACTGCACGCTATGCTGCTACCTTCGGCGCACACGCGCTGGTTGAGGACATGGCCGTATAATGTCATATAAGGAGAAAAAATCCCCATGAACAGGCCCTATGATATTAAAGACATCAATTTAGCCGATCAAGGACGCAAGCGGATGGAGTGGGCCGAGCAAGAAATGCCGGTGTTGCGCCTGCTGCGTGAGCGGTTCAGCCGAGAACGACCGCTGGAAGGGGTGCGCCTCAGTGCATGTTTGCATGTTACCACTGAGACAGGCAATTTGATGCGTACACTGGTAGCCGGGGGGGCAGATGTGGTATTGTGTGCTTCAAATCCACTCAGTACCCAGGACGATCTGGCAGCGGCGCTGGTGGCTTATGATGAGATTCCGGTGTTTGCGATTAAAGGCGAGAGCAACGACGTCTATTATCAGCATTTGACCGCAGCGCTTGACCATAATCCGCAGATTACAATGGATGACGGTGCCGATCTTGTTTCCGGCGTCTTAAAGCAGCGGCCGGACTTGATTGCCAGCATGTATGGCAGCACCGAGGAGACAACCACTGGCGTGATACGGCTGAAAGCGATGGCGGCCGATGGTATGTTGACTTTTCCGGTGATTGCGGTTAATGATAGTGATACGAAGCATCTGTTTGATAATCGCTATGGCACTGGGCAGAGTACCATCGATGGAATTATTCGGGCGACCAATGTGCTGCTGGCGGGGAAGACCTTTGTGGTGGGGGGCTATGGCTTCTGTTCGCGCGGGATTGCCGAACGTGCGCGCGGGATGGGCGCGAATGTGATTGTCACCGAGGTTGATCCGGTACGGGCGTTGGAAGCGGCGATGGATGGCTATCGTGTGATGCCCATGGAGCAGGCGGCCGCTGTGGCCGATTTTGTGGTCACTGCCACTGGCGACAAGAATGTGATTGATGTCGAGGATTTTCAGGTGATGAAGGATGGGTGTATCGTTGCTAACAGCGGGCACTTTAATGTCGAGATTAATATTCCAGCATTGGAGGCACTTGCGGTTGAAAAACGTCAGCCGCGCACCTTTATTGATCAGTATTGCCTCAAAGATGGGCGCAAAATCAACCTGCTGGGTGAGGGCCGCCTGGTGAACCTGGCTGCTGCCGAGGGACATCCAAGTGCCGTGATGGATATGAGTTTTGCGAACCAGGCACTGGCCAGTGAGTTTCTGGTTCAACATCATGGCAAGCTTGCCAATGGTGTTCATGCTCTGCCGAAAAAACTGGATCGTGAGATTGCCTTGCTCAAACTGCACGCTATGGGCATTACGATTGATGTCCTGACACCTGAACAGGAACATTATCTCAATTCCTGGCAAGAAGGTACCTGAGAGCCTGTTTGAAAAGGGGCGGTTTGGAGGGCACAGCCCTCCAAAAACCCTGTTTCTACCTGCCGCTGCGCGGTGGGCAAGGAAGATCGTGAGGGGCAAAGCCCCTCACACTCCCCTTTTCAGACAGCTTCTGATGGATGTACAACTGAATGTATTGGCATGTTTGTTACAGCGTATCGGGAGGCACCATGTCCGTTTATGATGATCCGAACAGACAACCAGCGTGGACACCTGACTATTCATCTGGTACGCCAGCCAGCAGCGAATCGGTCAATAATGCTGATCGTTGGGCATTGATTGCTCTGGTGGTCAGCCTCACGATCGTGCTGTCGTGTGTCCCAGGCTTTACCTGTCTGGCACCATTGATTGTTGGTATTGTGGCCCTGATGCAAGCCCGCAAAGCGGCAAATCCTGATCGCGCCCGTACCTACGGTTGGATCGCTACCGCCATTGGGGTTGTGATTATGCTGGGCGGATTGGCAATCATAACGCTCTATGGTGCGGCTTTTGTCGCTGCCCTCAGTGACTTGTAGTAGGCAGTGAGTGTCTCTCAGAAGTAGTAGAAGTAGGAGTCTAGTGTGTCAACCTCATTTATGCAATCACCGCGTCTTTTTTTTACCAGCGAGTCGGTGACTGAAGGCCATCCCGATAAGCTGTGTGATCAGGTGAGCGATGCTATTTTGGATGCGATCCTGGCCCAGGATCCACGATCGCGAGTGGCTTGTGAGACGGCCACTACCACCGGTCTGGTACTGGTGATGGGTGAAGTGACGACCCAGGCCTATGTGGAAATCCAGGATGTTGTCCGTGAGACCATCAAGAATATCGGGTATGTTGATGCGTGCTATGGCTTTGATGCTCGCACGTGTGGCGTGATGGTTAGCCTGAAAGAGCAATCGCCAGATATTGCTCAGGGTGTTGATCGGGCGTTGGAAATCCGCAATGCACCGATGACCGATGCCGAAGTTGATGCTGTCGGCGCTGGTGATCAAGGGATGATGATCGGGTTTGCCTGCAATGAGACACCGGAGTATATGCCGTTGACGATTAGTCTGGCACACCGCCTGGCATACCGGCTGACGCTGCTCCGTAAGCAGGAAACGCTACCGTATTTGCGGCCTGATGGCAAGAGTCAGGTAACCGTTGAGTATGCCTACGGCAAACCTGTGCGCGTGGATACCGTACTGGTCAGCACACAGCATGCGCCGGATGTCAGCACAGAACGCATCCGTGAAGACGTCATTCAGCATATTATTCGCGAGGTCATTCCGGCTGACTTGATTGATAATCGAACGACGTTCTTTGTGAACCCGACTGGACGTTTTGTGACGGGCGGGCCAATGGGTGATGCGGGACTAACCGGTCGCAAGATTATTGTGGATACGTATGGTGGCGTAGCCCGTCATGGTGGGGGGGCGTTTAGCGGCAAAGATCCGACGAAAGTGGATCGCAGCGCGGCATACGCGGCACGCTATGTGGCAAAGAATGTGGTGGCGGCGGGTCTGGCGGATCGCTTTGAGGTACAGTTGAGTTATGCCATTGGCGTGGCGCATCCTTTGTCCATCAGTGTTGAGACCTTTGGTACGGGCAAGGTGAGCGACGAGACGATCCAACGCTTGATCAGTGAATTCTTCGACTTGCGTCCGGGAGCCATTATTCGTGATCTCGATCTGCGCCGCCCCATCTACCAATCCACCGCAGCCTACGGTCATTTTGGGCGCAACGATATTGATGCCCCGTGGGAACGTACAGACAAAGCCGAGCAGTTACGGGCCGCAGCCGGCTTGTGATCCGATGACCATGCTGGTGCTTCTATGTTCCAGTCGCACCAGCATGCCGGCCCTGATTTCAGTGCAATGATTGTCCCACCCAGCGTTCCCTGGATAGCTCCATCTCAAAAAACTGTACCCAGGCACCCCGCCGATCACAGCGAAAGAAGGGTCGTAACTCGGCATAGGCCGGGTTATCCAGCAAACGCAGAGCCGGATCACTGCCAATGTGCCGCCAGTCATTCCCAATATAATGAAATCCTAGATGTTCATAGCAATGAACGGCACGCCGGTTAAAACCAGCGACATCAAGGCGCATAATCTGGAACTGCATTGCCCCAAAATAGTGATTCAGGAACAGACTCAATGCCTCCGTCCCCAACCCCTGCCCTACATAGGGCGCACCGAGCGCAATACCCAGCCGTGCCTGCCCGATGATCGGTTCTACCTCACGCAATGAAATGCGACCAATAAGCCGCTGATACCGATCTTCAACTGCCCATACGCGACAGATAGATACCCCGGTGCTGTAGGAGAACCGGTGTTCACTGTCAAAGGTCGAGCGGGGCGTGTTCCAGAAAGCACTGAAAGGGTCTGCATAGCGTGGCCATGCTTCTTGAGCGTGGATATCAGGCTGTTGCCAGGGTCGAAGGTGGACGCGATCACTGTGAATACGGAGCAAGGTCTGCTGCTGGTTCAAAGCTACTCCTCCTGATTCTCAGATAGATTGAAAACCTGCCGTACCAGTTCAGGCAGAATAACCCCTGCCTGTCCCTGCAGCCAGCAGTCAGCTACAACGGAGAGCGATGTTTCTTCGGGGTTGATTTCAATCACATAGGCTCCAGCACGTTTCGCAATCAATGGGAGTGAAGCTGCTGGTTGTACAACCGCCGAGGTACCGATCGACAAAAAGATCTGGACTTGTTGCGTAACCGTGTATGCCAGATGCAATTCACGTTCGGGCAACCCTTCACCAAACCAGACGACATCCGGGCGCAACAGGCCACCGCAGTGCCCACAGCGCGGCGGTAGTTCGCCTTCTTCATCCCACCCTTGCGCATAGGTGCCACATTCAAAACAGCGCGTGCGTTCAATATTCCCATGTAACTCCAGCATATCGCGACTGCCAGCCCGCCAGTGCAGGCCATCAATATTTTGGGTCACCAGCGTAAAGGTTGGGTAATGTTGTTCAAGATCAACCAGCGCATAGTGCGCCGGGTTAGGCTCGGCGGCGGCAATGATCTGGCGTCGATAGGTATACCAATCCCACACCAGACGTGGGGTGCGCAAAAAGGCCTGTGGGGTCGCCAGTTCGATGGGATCATACTGTGCCCACAGGCCAGTTTGCGCCTGACGGAACGTCGGTATGCCACTCTCCGCCGAGACACCAGCTCCCGTTAAAGCGACGACGCGCTCGGCTGAACGCATATGAGTAACAACTTCGCTCGGAATGGCAGGAATCATAAGATCTCTCAAAGTCTCTCTGGCTCAGAAACAAGCTGTTCGCCAGCATCAACATCAGACTGATCAACATGTGCATTATTCCGGTGGGCGGAGAAAGTTCTCCGATGCCCAGCCTTCAATGCTTCGTCCCGCATAGTTGGTGCGCACGTGCAACCAGGGTATATTATCTGCGATCACCGGCCCTTCGAGTACGCGCACCCGGGTGCCACTGGGCAATGTTGCGATCACCTCGGTGTTGAGACCAGGCTGGTTACGCACATTTAAATCAGCGGCGGTCACAATGCGCACCTCGCTGCGGTCAACACCCGGTAACCAGCCCGGTAATTGGATGCCCAGATCGGGCAGTGTTGGGCGCGGAAGTTCAATGGCAAAGAAGCGATCCATCAGATAGCTAGCGCCGAAGTAGCTGGTACCAGCAACAATAACCAGTAGCAGCAGCAAAACGATCCAGCCCAATGCGCTCTGCTGGGCAAATTTGCGTCGCAGTTCGGTGTGACTAAGCGGGTGCAAGGGCAATCTGTTCTCAGCAGGAGCGATAGGAGCAGGCAACTCAGAGGCCGGTAGTGGTACTGCTGGCTTGAACACGGGCGATGCCGGTGCGGCTCTGGCCTGATCCGTGGCTGGTTGTGCAGCAACGGGCACCGGCGGCACGCTCGGCAGACGCTGAGTCTCTGTTGCTAGCTCACGGATGATCGTGTTCAGCGCCTGTGCGAATGTTTCAACATCCGGGCAGCGCCGGGCCGGATCACGTTCGAGCGCGTGTGCCAGTAGTTGATCCAGGGCTGGCAGGTGGAGCGACGGGCGCACCTCTGTCAGTGGTGGAACGTGCAAGGTGAGATGTGATTGAGATACCGCCCATGGATCACTCCCACTGGCTAAACGCTGTCCACTGAGAAGTTCATAGAGCAGCATACCCAGCGCATAGACATCACTGGATGGGCCAGGCGGCTGTCCTGCAGCACGTTCCGGGGCACGATAATACGCCAGATCCAGCGGCCCGGTATCAGGGGGAATGAACCAGCCATCAAGCAATTTGACTCGTTCGTCCTCGATAGACACCAGATTATTACTGCTAACCGGAGGATGGGGCAGGTTACGCGCCTTGCACGCACTGATAGCAAGCGCGATCTGATAGGTGTAGGTGAGTGCATGTTCCACCGAGAGGGGCAGCATGGCCCGTAGCGGTTGACCGACCACTTCCTCGGTAATCATATAGGGTCGATCATTGATTACCCCACTATCGAAAACCTCTAACAGCGTGCGGTTTGACGCCTGGGCAATCGCATTTGCTTCAACACTGAAGCGCTGCTGGATTTGCTCGTTTCCCACCAGATCTTTCCGCAAGATATATACCAGCACCCTGCGCCGCAACCGTTCATCAACAGCACGGTAAACCGTAGCCAGGCGTGCCTCTCCCAGGCGTTCGAGAATACGATAACGGCCCAGAAGTAGCACGGTCGAGGTATCGCTAGAAGGTGCATGTGTCATATATTTATGCTTGTCTGACGGTAATTCCCTTTAGAGTATCCCATAGCCGCAGGATGCGAGTTGCCTCGTCCATAGAAAGTAACAGATCATGGTACCTTGCGCACGAACTTAGTTTCGAGATAGCAGCGCAGCAATTGGGATTATAGCACGTGGTAGGGGAACCATGCAACGGCTATAGAGGCGTTACATAAGGTAAAAGACCACAGAGTCATCTGAATCCTGCTAGCCCGTCTGACAATAATGCTATGAGCGTCGCTGCTCATCTCCAACAATGGAGTGCTGCCTCGGTCAGCCATATTCTGGGACTGATCACGCTCTATGTGGAGCTTTTATGCTACCCTGTAATACTGGTACGGGTAGGCCTGGGTTTGATCGGGCACGGATGTCCTATGCGATGGGTTGTTCACCCAAAGCATCGACCAGGTTAAGGCCCAGTTGCTCGGCTAGAAAATCGCCCAGGGCGGCGGTATCGGGAAAACTTACGATCGTTTCGCCGCTACCATCATCATAGGCGACACGCCAGACTTTACCATAACGCTCATCACGCCAGATACGCAAGTTTACAATTGGTGTTGCTGGACACGTTCCCATTTGCTGTACTTCCTCTCTGCGGTTGCTCGTAGTCATATCAACCTGCTTGATTCCGATCAGGTATCATCGTTCAAGCGCGGCCGTGTGGTAGCTGATGACACGAGGTCATTCTCAAAACCAGGGTGAGCTGATGTGGCCGCCCCTTGAACCCCTAACGCATTGATTGTTGAACGAAGAGTTGCGCACAATCGGTTCTTTCCATATGATAAGACGTACCAGACAGCGCTCTAGTTCACGTTTATTGATGAGAGTTGTATGAGTGGTGTCTTGTATCTAGCTGATACGGCTTCAGTATAATCACCTCAGTAACAGGATTTACGTGGTTGACGTTCAGCGCAGGTTGCTGGTGCTGCGTTACCGGTGTCAGCGCGGAGTGTCTGTTTGTTTATGTCGACGTTCCGGATCGCTACCAGCAACAGGATTGGTACTCGATGTGATTACCTGCTCCGTCACTCATCTCATACCGTTTCGACGTGACCCTTCCGCATGTTCTTGTCATGCGTCCTCGAACGCGACTTCGTCGTGGCGGGGGGGCCGCAGGCTCCCACCCATGTGAGCATTTCGGCGTATGCGGAATGGTTAAGTCAACTTGGTATCAGTCAAGGTTGAACGTGCGTAACAGATATGGTTTCAGGTAAAGATGTGATGGTAAGTGAACAACCTGTGGCCCGGCCACATGCTGGTATCTGGGCTACACTGGCGACCGATGACACCCGTGCTGTATCCCAGATGGACGCAGTGTGCCCATCGGCTGGTCGTATAGTAGTTGCAGCAGCACCGCCGCCGGTGGATACTTCTTTGCCGGGTGGTATCTGGGCTGTACTGTGTCAGCGCGTTGATCCGACCTACTACTGCCCTCAGGCTATTCCTGGTATTGTCGAGGAGCATATTCGTGAAGGCGATCAAACCTACACGGTGCTACGCAGTCCTGCTGGTACCTATATCCGGCTTACTCCGGCTGAACGGGCACTCTGGCAGGCTATGGATGGTTCACGGACAATGGGCCAACTGGCAACGCTCGGATTTGTGCAGTTTCGACAACTGTTACCTGTTGCCGATCTGGTGCAAAACCTCAAGCAGCAGGGGTTTCTGGTCGATCCCTATGTTGCCGTTTATACCCAGCTCCAGAATGCACTAGAACGGCGCACGACAGTCGGGTGGGGCCGCCGCCTGCTAGTGGCTCTGAGTAACCACACGCTGGCGTTCAATACCATTGATGGTTTTGTGCGTGTCCTCTATAAGCGTGTGGGATGGATTTTTTTTACGCCTCTCGTCCTGCTGTTGACGTTGATAGTTAGCATTGGTGGGCTGATCGCATTCATTCGTACTTCCCGACTCGATCTTCCTGTATATCCGGTACTGGCGGTCGATGCGATCCCAATGAGCTTGCTAGCACTGTGGGCGGCGTTGCTTGTGTCTTTTATCCTGCACGAACTGGCGCATGCCCTGGCTGTTAAGCATTATGGGCGACAGATCTGGCGCGCTGGCCTGATGCTGTACTATGGTATGCCAGTTGCTTTCGTGGATACAAGCGATATCTGGCTGGCCGGGCGTCGGGCACGGATGGTGGTCTCGGTGGCCGGGCCTTTGTCGGATCTCCTGGTAGGCGGGGCTGCCGCTCTGTATGTGACATTTCTCCCGACCGCACCGTTAAGTGGGGCGGCATATAAGCTGGCGGTTGCCTGCTATGTTGCAACGCTCTTTAACCTGAATCCCCTGCTTGAGCTGGATGGCTATTATTTACTGGTAGACGCGCTCCGTCAGCCCAATCTGCGGCGGCGGGCGCTCGACTTTGTGAGTGGCTCGTTCTGGGAGAAGCTACGTACACGTGCGCCTTTTAGCCCTGAAGAGCGTATGCTGGGTTTTTATGGTCTACTAACGTTGTTATACACAATCTGTGCCATCATTCTGGCGTTTCTGTTCTGGCAACGCCAACTGGTTCACCTGATACCGCAACTCTGGGCGAGTGGATGGGGTGGGCAACTGATGGCATTGTTGATCATGGGGGGCGTTGTCGCCCCGGTTGTGATTGGGAGTGGGTTGGCGCTGTGGGGGGTGCTACGCGGCTGTGCAGCCTGGATTGCCCACCGTGGTTATGCTCGTCGTCCCTCGTATGTCGTCGCTGTGTTGCTGCTGCTGGTGGGCGTGCTGGCTTTGTTGCCGCTGTATCCTGGATCGCTGTCGGGTGTGGCTGCAGCGTCTGGCGTGCTGGCACCGCTGTTGTGGGTGGTTGCACTGCTGGCGCTGCTGACTGTATGGCCTGATTATCGCGGGGCGGATGTGTGGCGTGTGTTGCAGGCGATGCTGGGAGCAGGTCTGTTGACCTTACTGGCGCTTGTAGGGCGCATGGTCAGTGATGCCGACTGGACGTTGTTCTGGATCGCCATAGAGGGATTGGCGTTTCTGCTGCTCATGCTGGCAGGTTTTGCGGTGCTGCTCGATGTGGATTTACATCAGGCTTCGCAACGCGAGTTGGGGATGATTGCCTTTCTTTTGTTTGTGGCCTTCGGGTGCGGTGGGACGGCGATCTATCTGGCGGAAATGACCTGGCCGATGGCACCCTTTGTGGTCATAGTAGCCATAGCCGCCCCTGTTTATTGTGGTGCCCTTGCGCTGGCGTTGCTGTTGCCACATTTGTCCGGTCTGCGTGATTCGCGGCTGATCTGGAGTTGGCTACCGCTCTGGTTGGCAATTGGCGTTCAGACCGGCACGTATGCGCTACGGTTGACACCTGACCGGTCGGCCACTGCACTGGTAATCGGGCTGGATATTCTCACGGCGGGATTGTGGATGGTTGCATGGTGTACCCACTATGTCACCCTACGCACATTTGCGCCTCAATCGTTGAGTTGGCCGTCGCAACCAGCATTGGATGAAGCACAGCGCTTGCAACGTGGGTTTCAACTGACATATGCCGGGTGTTATCAGTTGCTGCGTGCAGTCTATGGCGCACGACGAGCGCAGGCACTGGATGATCGACTGGATATTCTGGCGGCAACGGCCAATTGGGATGTAACCCTTGACCGCGATCAGGCGCGGATCGGAGTCTCGCTGGCTACCAGTCCGCTGGATCGACAGGGAGCAAGATATGCCGAGGTATTGCGCTATACGGTTGCCACCATTGAAGAGATTGCGGGCAGATGGTTTGCCCGTCGCGCTATCCAGGCGGCCTACGATGCTTTACCCTGGGCTGAACGTGAGGCAACCGACCGCCGTTGTTTTCCCAATACGCCCTGGGCCCGTGATCTGTCGCTTGCTTTTGGCTGCGAACGTGATGCCCGCCTGCAGTTGCTGCGTCAGGTTGAACTGTTTCTCACTGCCGATGATGCTGATCTGTCAATACTGTTGAATGCGTTGCAACCGATGCAGGTGCGTGCAGGTGCCACGATTGCCGATGCGAACGCGACTGCACAGGGGATCTGGATTGTTGAAGCGGGCGAAATTGCAGCCTGGCAAGATGCAACGATTGTGGATGAATTGCATCGCGGCGAGGTGTTTGGGGCCATTGAACTGATCGCGCCACCTGAAGACCCGACCAGCCAGGCAGCACACCAGCACGTGAGTACGCAACGATGTTACCGCGCAACAGTTGATAGCACAGTGCTGTGCTTGCCCTGGAGTGATTGGCAGCGTTTTGTACAGACACGTTCTGCTGGTACAGTCGAGGGGATTGAGATGTTCAACGTGTTGCAGTTGCTGGAGCGGGTACCACTCTTTGCCGAAGTGCCCCGGCAGACCCTACGGCAACTGGCTCGCGTCGCGCAACGCCGGGAGGTTGCAACACGTACCATTATTGTCCGTGAAAACGTCCGTTCGGAAACATTCTACCTGATTAAACAGGGCACAGCTGCGGTGATCAAATGGCGATCAGCGCCAGCAGAAGCTGAAACCAGGCAACGATCAGCCAGGATGGTAGCGCGCCTGGGTACTGGAGAGTTTTTTGGCGAACTCGAGCTGCTGAGCGGCGTACCACCGGTTGCCAGTGTGGTAGCCCTGACGCCGATGGTGTTACTGGCCTTGCCAGATGCAACTATCCGTGAACTATTGCTCACCAGTGATCGTGTGGCACAGCGCATGGAGCAGGTGGGAACCGGGCGACTCTGGGCGTTACGTGAGCAGCAAGAGTAAGGGTAGGCATATACATGCAGGGCAGACAAAGGTGTCTGCCCCTATAAACTACAGGTTGTATATCATACTCAATTGATTTTGAGGATCGTCAACTTCATGATGCCCGAGGGGGTTTGAACGGTGACTTTCTGACGGGGTTTTTTCCCAAGCAGGGCGGCACCAATTGGCGACTCGTTTGAAACCTTCCCTTCACGCGGGCTGGCTTCAGCGCTACCCACAATCGTCCAGGTTTCTTCCTCGTCGTCATCCTCAATCCGCACCGTCACCGAAGAACCAACACGTACCTCGTTTTTGCTGCCATTCTGGTCATCTTCGATAATCTGGGCGCGTGAGAGGGTATTTTTAATATCACGAATGCGTCCTTCAAGGAGTGCCTGGGAGTTCTTCGCGTCTTCATACTCACCACTCTCAGAAATATCCCCCAGTTCTTTCGCAGCTTTGATGCGCTCAGCGACCTGCTTGCGTCCATCAATCTCCAGATCTGCAAGTTCTGCTTCGAGCCTGGCTCTGCCTTCGCGCGTGAGATAAACTGGCTTTTCACTCATAGTTCAACTGCCTTTTGGAATAACAGAATAACTCCCTGGGAGCTGACAGATTGGTAGGGTCAAACGACCCTGCTCCGTAGGGTACTCTTAAATGATAGGACGTACGCGATCGCATGAACACCACGTTCCTTCGACTACGCTCAGGACAAGCTTTTGCGCCGGAGTTTACCCTGAGCGCAGCCGAATGGGGCCGCGGGGAAGCGACTCTTTTTTCCCTGCACATCTTCGCTTCAGGCGAACATGTGCAGGGAAAAATGAAACAACGTACCGCTCTACCGCAGGCACAAAGGCGAGCTGACCATACCACCGCGTACGTCCTGTTAAATGAAAGAACTGAGAGAACACCTCTCAGTCAAGGTCATTGGGGGCAGGCAACACTGCCCAGACCTATATGTGGTAACGTTGGCATTCGCCATTATACGCAATCTCCTAACTTTTGTAAAGTACCTTTTTGGCGCATTCCATAGACCAATCAGTGTCGTGATGCATGTCTGTACACACAGTGATGACACATGGCTCCTGTCTGCTGTCAGGATGGGCAGTTGTTTAGTTGGGTACCGCATGAACCATCTCCGACATCTAATATACCAGCCTGGCGCACGTCGAGATGTGCGTCAGATCAACGAGTATTCTGCCGCATTTCCTTGCATCATTGTGTCTGATGTTGTACTATACCCACACTGCGGGATCGTAGTGTAGCGCACGTCCACCGAGCAGCAGTTTCTGCTCGGAGCAGATACATTACACATTACGATCACGTTACAGTTGCGAGGGAGGACATAATGGCTGATCGTGTCAACCCTGCCATCTTTCGCGCTTATGACATTCGCGGGTTGGTGGATGTTGATTTGACCGACGCGACGCTGAAGACGTTGGGCCAGGCCGTAGGGACATACTTTCGTGAGCTTGGAGCGCAGACACTGGTGGTAGGGCGTGATGCGCGGCTCAGTTCACCGCATTTTCAGGCTATTTTCATTGCAGCACTGCGTAGCACTGGTATTGATGTGATCAATATTGGTGAGACGCCAACACCATTAATGTATTTTGCGCTTGAGCATGTACGGGCTGATGGTGGGGCAATTATTTCGGCCAGCCATAATCCACCTGAATACAACGGCATTAAATTACGGCGCTCGCATCCGACTTACGGTGGTGAGCCGCTAACCAGTGCTGCTATCCAGGAGATTGGACGGCTTGCCAGTTCGCAGGAATTTGTTACGGGGCAGGGTCGCCTTGATGAAGCTGATGTAAGTGCAGCCTATGTCCAGAGCGTCAGCCGCCTCATTCACTTGCCCCAGCAGGCGGGGCGACTGCGCATTGTGCTTGATGGTGGAAATGGGGTCGCCGGGCCACTGGCGTTACGCACCCTGGAAGCCATCGGTGCCGAAGTGATACCGTTGTATATTGAACCAGATGGGCGCTTTCCTCACCATCATCCTGATCCTCTGAAAGCCGAGAACCTGGCCGATCTATCCGCTATGGTGCAAAAAACCGGCGCGATGCTGGGGGTGGCGCTGGATGGTGATGGAGATCGGCTGGGCGTGGTGGATGCGCAGGGGAATATCGTCTGGGCGGATCGCTACCTGATTGTGCTGGCACGCTATTTGCTCGCTCAACGGGCGGGGCCAGTGGTGTTTGATGTGAAATGCAGTACCGTTCTGGAAGATGCCATTCGTGCTGCGGGCGGAACACCCGTGATGTGGAAAACGGGCTATTCGAACATCTCAGCCAAAATGCGTGAAACGAATGCCGTGCTTGGTGGGGAATTAAGTGGGCATACCTTCGCCACCTATCCCGGTCACTACTATGATGATGGCACGTTTGCCGCGGCTCATCTCTTGTATGCTCTGTGCCAACTGAGCGCGAATGGTGAGATAGCGACGCCAGATCTGACCGAGGCCCTGGCACCGTATCCTATGTTGCCGGCACTGGCAGAGGGTCGTATTCCGTTTGCTGAGGAGACCAAGTTCCAGGTGATTGATTATGTACGCAACCGTTTTGCGTCTCAGTATCCCGTTATTGATGTGGATGGGGTACGCGTCGATTTTGGGCATGGCTGGGGATTGGTACGTGCCTCAAATACTGAACCATCACTCACAACACGGTTCGAGGCCACCACGGACGAGCGGCTCCATATTATTCGGGATACACTGCTGGCAGCGGTGGAGGATTTTCGTACGGCGTATGAGGCCTAGATTATCCTGTGTGGTTGCTCTGACCACAGATGGTGCTGGACTGCCGTACCTCAGGCATAGATTGGCTACAACGCCCATGATGTAACCTCCTGCGGGATTGAGTAGCCCGAACCGGCGAACCGGCAGTTGTCGGTGAGAATGCTTGGAACCATTGCAAGGGCTGGTATGAGTGAACGCCTTCGGTTTGGTACGAAATATTGGGAGGGTGTGTATACGGTGGATTTCACCCTCGATCAAGTACGCCGCCGCTGCTATCAGGTAGGATTATTGTTGCAGCAGCGTGATTGGAGTTGTTTGATTGCCTATGATACGCGGTTTATGTCTGGTCTGTTTGCACGTGATATATATCACATCCTGACCCACCAGGGTATAGAGGCTAGTCTGGTATCTGGCCCAGTACCCATGCCGGCGGTGCAGAGTGCGTTGAATCAGCATATGTTTGACTGTGCGTTGCTTGTGTCTGCGGGTAATCGTCCGTACTGGTACAACGGGCTTGTTCTATTAGGGACGTTTGATGACGACCTTCCGCTACAACCGAGTGAGGATGCATCTCCACCGCTGTCTCTTCCTTTGTTTCCTGATACGGCCGGAAATAATCAGGCGCTGAAGCCTGAGATTGCTCAGGATTTGCGTGCGCCATACATCGATCTGCTACGTAAGCAAATCGATGTCAATCTTATTCGTCGTTCAACGATGACTATTTTTGCTGATCCCATGAATGGTACCACGGCGGGGTATTTTCCAGCGATCATCGGTGAAGGTGGGCAAACACGGGCGATTGAAATTAACCGCGAGACAGATCCGCTGTTTAGCAAGCTAACACCATTGCCGGTTGAGTCAAATTTGACGCGGCTGCGTAAGCTGGTGCGTGAAAGCGACTCGCATCTGGGGTTAGCGTTTTCGGCCGATGGATCCGCCCTGGGCGTGGTAGACAAAAATGGCGAGCAATTGGAGCATCTCGAAATAGTGTTGCTGCTGGCGGGCTATCTGGTTCGTCAATATCGACAGTCGGGTGCTGTGATTGCGTCTGTGCCTGTTGAAGGTTCACGGTTGGCCGGATCGCTGGTCGGCCTGGGAGCATGGGAAACAGCGTTGGGGCTGAAAGTCGAACTGACCGCAGATCCCGCACGACGTATTGCAGAGGTCTTAATGCAAAACAGAGATGCGCTCTTAATTGGCTGTACGGGTGAGGGTGAACTGGTGTTGGGGCAGTATGTGCCTTACCCCGATGCATTGTTTGCTGGCCTGTTGATGGCTGAACTGGTTGCTCGTAATGGTGGGAATTTGCATGCGCTTCTGAGTGAACTACGGGGGCGTCTCAAGACGAATCAGTGATATAACCGGAGGTACGCGGTGCTATGGTCAGTTCCCCTTTTCGCCTACGGCAGTGTAGAATCAACGCTTTTTTCGCTCGAAGCTTTCGCCGTAGGCGAAAATTTGAAGCCAAAAACAGGAAGAGTACCTCTTTGCCGCAGGCGAAAAAGACATCTTGTTCGAGCGATTGCGTAACTCCTGTAACATAAAACGAAACGTTTCACGTGTATGCGTATTTCTCTAAGCCGACGTATGTCATCGCTGCTGTATCTGGCACGTCCATTGGCGCTCACATTTGTTGGTATTCTTTTTTTATCGCTGGGAGCAACCTATCTATCCATCTGGTTTTATCGGAGCATTCCTCTGCCAGAAGTCTTTGAGACGGTGACCTTGCAGTTTTTGCCGCATCTACAACGTGGTCTTCTGTTTGTGCTGCTGGGCCTGGCGGTACTGGCGGCTGGTATGTGGCAACTCAGCACAATGGTCATTATTCCACTCCATGATCAACGCTCTGCGGATGGCGAGTTGGTGTTGGGCTACCATCGCTCGCAGGGCCGCCCGCGTATTGCCGTGCTGTCGGGTGGGGCTGGAATGCTTATTTTGTCTAGTCTGGGTGAACACGTTGAGCGCCTGACCTGTATTACTCCCGTGCAGGATGCAGTTGAGTATTACTATCGTGCTTCAGGGTTATTCAATTTTCAGAATGTGTACTATGTTGTCCCCACTCCGGTGGCGGCACGGGTGCAGGCGGAGTTGGATAATGGTACGGTGATCAACGTGATGCGGGTCGATCATGACCCCAATCTAGCTCGCCAGCATGTGGCACATTTAATGTTGATTCCGGATGGTATGGATAAAGATGCAGCGACACAACCGTCTAATGGCTATCAGCAGAGTGCGACTGATCAGCGTCTGGCGTCTGCGCCAGCGTCCAACACCAAGAAGTTACCGCTCACGCGACTGGCACGGGAAACTCTGCGTGATGCCGATGCGATTCTGCTCGGGCCAGGGAGTTTATTTGAGAGTATCTTGCCTAATTTGCTGATCGATGAGTTGCGCGAAGCCATTCAGCAGAGTACTGCGATCAAGATTTATATTTGTAATCTGATGACTGAGCCAGGGTTAACGACGGGGTTTAGTGTCAGTGATCATATCCGACAGATCAAACGCTATGGCGGGTTTGTTCCCGATTATGTGCTGGTCAATGTGCAGCGGATTGATACCGAGGTGGCGCAATTATATGCTGCTGCCAATCAAGCTCCGGTGTACCTCGATCCTGATGCCTACGAGGAGACCACGATCCTGACCGGGCAAGATGCGGCCCAACGTCACGTGATTGTTGAGGGAAGTGTGGTGATTGAGGCTGATTTAGCCAGTTCGGTGGTGCAATATACGGCCTCGCTTGGGAGTCCCGGCGAGAGTCGGGCGGTGCGCGTTTTACGGCATGATCCACAAAAACTGACGGCTACTATTCTGAAGTTACTCCGTCAGGTTTGAAGTTGACCCCTGGGGGTATCACATTGCTATGCCACTGATCGTCTTTGAAGATGAATACTGGCGTCATTTTGCGCCACTGATCCATATTCGACCCCTCTTTGAAATGCGGTGTGGTGGTTTTACCACTGCTGAACGGATTGCATTGTCGCTGGCGACATGGCTGCCTCATCAAGCCGAAGCTGCTCCTGCGCTGTATGGTCTCTGCCGTGCGCATTTGATGCCTGTCTATGGCTCACATAGCGCACCAGGCATACTGCTTGGTACCGGTAAGCCGCTCACGTTTGTCAATGGTCGCGTGCTGGACGTAGGCTGGTTGGCCGCGCTCCAGCGTGAACCCCTCAATACGGTGTATCAGTCGGCTGAGGGCGATCTGTTGGGTGCATATCTGTCGCCAGCTCTGGCAAGCGCGGTTATGTACTATGTACAAAAGCAGGATACTGCCAGCGCACTCGATGAACTGCGCCGGTTTGCACGGGTGATCGAGTTGGATGTGCCACTGCTGCGTTATCCGTGGGATCTGATTACCCAATCCGGAGAGCAACTGCTGCGCGACATGCCGTTGTTGACCTGGCGTTTGCCGCGCTATCAGGCCAACGATCCACAGATTGTCGCACGGGGTATCGAGCGAATCTATGTCGCTGCCAGTGCGCAACTCGATGGGCCGCTGGTGCTTGATGCCCGCGATGGGCCGATCTTTATTGATGAGTATGCCCATATCGAGCCGTTCAGTTTTATTCAAGGCCCGGCCTATATTGGCTGCCATACACTTATTGCCAGCGCCCGTATTCGAGGGGAGACCAGTCTGGGGCCAATGTGTCGTATTGGTGGTGAAGTTGAAGCCAGCATCATTCAGGGCTTTACCAACAAACATCACGAGGGGTTTCTGGGGCATAGCTGGTTGGGCGAATGGGTCAATGTGGGCGCGATGACGACCAACAGTGATCTCAAAAATACCTATGGCAGCGTGCGTGTGGTAATTGAGGATTTGGGGCAACTGAACAGTGGGGTTCTCAAACTCGGTTGTTTCCTGGCTGATCATGTCAAGTTGAGCATCGGGTTGCATCTGAACGGTGGAACGGTTATTGGTACCGGCAGTAGTATCTTTGGCGTACATGTTGCGCCCAAAACAGTCCCGGCCTTTACCTGGGGTGGTGAGATCTTCCGCGAATATCGTATTGACAATATGATTGAGGTAGCACGCAAGGTGATGGAGCGGCGTAAGCGTGTGATGACCCCGGAGTATGAAGCAATGCTCCGCGCTGCCTTTATGCTTACTCGCCCCAGCCGGGGTATTCAGGCCAATCTGCCACCTACCAGTCTGCCGGTGGCACCCAATGCGGGCGAGTTGTTATTGGCACGCGCCGAGTTAGAGGCCGTACGAGCCTTTGAAGTAGCCTGAAGCTGGTGGTGCAGGCTGCACGCACTGAACTTGAGGCGTTGCGGGCAACACCAGGTATGCTTAGTACCGATCCGCCTGCGCCCTCCCCTGAGTTTGCTACCCTCGTGGAACAACTCCCCTCCTGGAACAACTCACTGCCAGGGTGACAAAGCGGCTGATGCAACGGCTGACCGTACCTGTTGACACTCCGGGCAATATGCACGCCTGGGAGTACGGGCAGCTTGCCCGCGCATACGCGACGGAGGGCGGTACACCCGCGCTCCCAGGAGAAAAGGGAATGCGGACGACAGCGCGTCTCTCAAATGTGAACAGTTATTGCTGACCCCCAGTTTGCAGCCCGTAATGAATACAACTGGCGTCATTATTCAGACCAACCGGGCTGTACACCTGTGAGTGATGCGGCGTTGCTGGCTATGCGTGCCCTTCCGGTGGTGTATGGGTTCTGAGCCACTGTTCCAGGTCATCGGCGCTGGTAAAGTCCAGCAGGGCATTCGCCAGTTCTAGCAGGCGTGCCGCGTCAAGTTGCTGTATGCGAGCGCTCATATCGTCTGAGAGCGGGCCGCAGCGCCGGGTCAGCAGGCGCAGCAGTAGTTCCAGTTGCCCCTCTTCGCGCCCCTCAGCACGCCCCTCAGCACGCAGTTTGCGCATGATGGGGTTTCCAATAAGCCATAGTCCCGGGTAATAATCTGCTCGGCCATGGTGGCTATCTCCTCATCCGAACATAACAGTAGCAATTCTGCCAGCAACCGCTCGCGCTGTTCACCGCTCGTTTCATGCATCAGGCGGGCCACTGCCTGCGGGATCGTCTGTTCTGGTTGCTGAATACGTGTCTGTCCAATTAGCGCCAGCAGCGCTGGTCGTTCTAACTTCAACAATTCCTCGCCGTCCATTTGCCAGAGGTGCAGCACCCCATAGCGCCAGGACAGCCGCACCTGTCCATATGCATGACTATACGGTGGACGTTCTCTGCACACAACGAGCATGCTATACAGACGAGTTTTATCTGTGGTAGCACAGTTTCAAGAAACACGGTGTCATACCGTTTCAACGTAACCCTTCCGCTCCTACGTTAGGACCTGTCCCTGTCACCCTACAAAATCTGTGAGAGAAACAGCTTGGTGCGATCCTCACGCGGGTCTTCAAAGATTTGCTCCGGGCGGCCATCCTCCACGATCTGCCCATGGTCAAAGAAGAGCATACGGTCAGCAACTTCACGGGCAAAGCCCATTTCGTGTGTCACCACCAGCATCGTCATCCCACTCTCGGCCAGTTCGATCATCACATCCAGTACTTCCTTTATCATCTCCGGATCCAGCGCGGACGTTGGCTCATCAAAGAGCATAATCTTAGGCTGCATTGCCAGCGCTCGCGCAATAGCGACGCGCTGTTGCTGCCCACCGGAGAGTTGCCCTGGATATTTGTGAGACTGATTGGCAATGCCCACCCGATTCAGCAGTTCCATGGCTACCTCACGTGCTTTCGCCTTCGGCCACTTACGTACCCAGATTGGGGCCAGGGTCACATTGTCCAGCACCGTAATATGTGGGAACAGATTAAACTGCTGAAACACCATACCGACTTCGCTACGAATAGCCTCAATGTTACGAATATCATTTGTTAGCTCAATACCATCGACAATAATTTGTCCTTGCTGGTGTTCTTCCAGGCGGTTAATGCAGCGAATAAACGTGGATTTACCAGAACCAGAAGGCCCAAAGACGACGACTACTTCACTTCTTTTTACTGTTGTGTTAACATCTTTTAAGACATGAAAATCATCAAACCACTTGTGTACCCCCCGACAGATAATAATATCGTCAGCTTTGCTCAAATCCTTGCGCCCAATCATAGGTGTCACCTTCCCCATTATCGTTTAGCGATTTCCGCCGCCAATCGTCTGTTCAAGCCGCTTACTGACATGCGACATGGAAAACGTAAAAATCCAATAAACAGCCGCCACAAACAACAACACCTCGGTTTGTAATCCGAGGAACTCTGATTGTGCCAGCACGCTACGCCCGATGCCGAGCAGATCAAGCAAAGCGGCAATCACCACGAGCGAGGTATCTTTGAACAGACTGATAAATTGACCTACATTAGCTGGAATAACGATGCGTAATGCCTGGGGCAAAATAATAAAGCTCATGGTCAAAAACGGGTTCAGACCGAGCGCTCGTGCGGCCTCAAACTGCCCACGCGGAATCGCCTGAAGGCCACCGCGCACATTCTCGGCGATATAGGCTGCCGTAAAGAGCGTAAAAGCGACTATTGCCCGTACAATTCGGTCGAAGGACTCACCGCCGGGAATGAAGAGCGGCAGCATGATCTGAAACATAAACAGCACCGTAATCAACGGCACAGCACGGATCAACTCAATATACAGGGTACAGCAGAGGCTGATTGCAGGTAGGGGACTACGCCGACCAATCGCCAGCAGGACACCGAGCGGAAAAGAAAGGGCAATACCGGTGATAGCCAGCACCAGCGTCAGTTGTAGTCCGCCCCACTGTCGTGTTTGCACGACCGGTAAGAACGTACCGAAGCCACGCATCAGGATCAGCATGAGGGGTAAGAAAACCAACCAGGTCAGAGCAACCCATCTCCCTGCATCAGGTATGCGTCGCCCGACGAGCATGCCCACAAAAACGAGCGCACCGCACCCGGCCAGCCAGATGCGTGTCGTCACTCCAAAGGGTGCCAGGGCTAGCAACAGCAGGGCTGTTCCATAGACCATTGCCACTCGGCTGACCACGTGCGGCCAGATGCCCCAGCTCAGACCGAGCAATGTGGTACCGATAGCCACACAGAGCCAGAGCCGCCAGATCTGCTCCAGGGGATAGGTACCGACCATAAACAGACGCAGGTTCACGGCTATAACCCGCCAGTTCGCTATGGTAAAGATCCAGATGAACAACTGGCTCAAGATCGTATACATCAAAGCCGAACTTAAAACCGTCAGTAGTGTATTAAACCAGCTACTAAACAGGTTATTTTTGATCCATTTTACGGCATGCACTCGTTCCCGGGGACGGGTTATAATTTCGGAGACAGAAGCCATATCTCACCTTTCAACCAGGCGCACGCTACGATTGTAGAGATTCATAAATAGCGATGTGATCAGACTAATGATCAGATAGCTGAACATAATCAGGCCAATCATAGGCACGGTTTGAGCGGTCTGATTCATGATCGTTCGTGAGACGCTAAACAGATCAGGATAGCCAATTGCAATTGCTAGACTAGAATTTTTTGCTAGATTAAGATACTGGCTGGTGGTGGGTGGAATAATAATGCGCAATGCCTGGGGCAGAATGACCAGGCGCAAACTCTGGCTAGCACTTAAGCCCAGGGCACGTGCCGCCTCTTTCTGGCCTTTCGCGACGCCTTGAATACCAGCACGCACAATTTCGGCAATGAAGGCAGCAGTATAGATCACCAGGCCAACCAGTAGTGCGGCATATTCCGGCGTCAGTTCAAAGCCACCACGATAGTTCAAGCCGCGCCGCTCGGGAATGCTCAATTCCAGCGGAGGCGTGGCGAGTACCAACCAGCCGATGATCGTAGTGGTAGCAACAACGAGCAAACTGATGAGAAAGCGCGGTGCTTGCTGCCCGGTACGTTCCTGGCGACGCTTAAGCCAGTACCAGATCATTACGGCCCCAAGAACACCAATGAAAATGAACCCGAACCACCAGCTTGTTGATGGCGTGGCGGTGAGGCCTACCATAATGAGACCTTTATTACTCAGATAAATCGGGCCAGGCAACTCTATCGCGTTTTGAATACGTGGTAAGCGAAGGAACACAGCCTGATACCAGAAAAAGAGTTGTACCAGCACGGGTACATGGCGAAAAATCACCACATAGCTCTGAGCCAACCGGGCTACCAGCCAGTTGCTAGACAACTGCGCAATACCGATCAGTAAGCCCAGGAGCGTTGCCAGCACGATTCCCAGGATCGAAACGAGCAACGTATTGATCACGCCTACTCGAAAGGCGCGCCAGTAGGTATCTGATGGGCTATACGGGATGGGTCGTACGCCAATATCAAATCCAGCCGTCTGGTTCATAAAGTCAAATCCGCCGACAATTCCCAGACGCTGCATACCGCTGGTGACATTGGCATAAAGCATGCCTGCCACCACCGCAATGATCAGCACAAAGGCCACCTGGCCGAGAATAGCTAGAATGCGGACATCGCGCCAGAAGGGGGGCCGGGTGGGCAGCGGAGAGATGGCTTGTTCACTCATGATCTCGCCATTCTAGAGTAGTCTGCACTGCATATCAGATCCTATGAAAAAGACGTCTGGTTGAAATGACCGCGTCACTCCTGTCATTGAGTGCAACCGGTTGTGTATATGAGAATGCAGGGGCCATACCGTCTGTATGTTATCGTCTACACAACAGTCTGCCCCTGCCAGAATCGTCTAACGCGCTGTGGTACTCAGCAGATAAGCTGGCGTTCTAGCGGAAAGGTGGTGAATACAAAAGACCACCGTTCAGCCATGTGGCATTCTGCCCACGATCAAGATTAAAGGGAGTGTCTGGCCCCAGATTCCGATCGAAGATCTCGGCATAGTTGCCAACACGCTGGATAACTGTCACGGTGAAGTCGTTTGACAGACCTAGACCGGCCCCCAACTCGCCGTCAATGCCCAGGAAGCGCCGAATATCGGGGTTTTCGGTATCAAAAAAGTCTTCAATGTTCGTCGAGTTGATCCCAAATTCCTCGGCCTGAATAGTCGTGTAGACGACCCAGCTAACTACATCGCGCCACTGGCTATCACCCTGGGCAATAGCTGGTGCCAGCGGTTCTTTGGAAAGAACCACATCGAGAATCTCGTGTGCAGTGGGATCCTCAAACGTTGTACGCCGCGAGATTAGTTGTGAGATGTCACTGGTTACAGCATCGCAACGGCCCTCGCTATAGGCGTTATAGGTTGGATCAATCTCCTCAAACACAACCGGGTTGAAGCTGATGCCCTGTGCCCGGAAGTTGTCGGTCAGGTTCAATTCGGTGGTGGTACCACTCTGCACACAGATGTCGGCTCCTTCCAGATCTTGCAGAGTCGTTGCCCCCAGATCGGCTCGCACCATAATGCCCTGCCCGTCATAGAAGGTCGTAGGGCCAAAGTCCATCGCCGACGTATCGCGGCTCAGAGTCCAGGTCGTGTTACGGAACAGCACGTCTACCTCACCGGTTTGTAGCGCTGTGAAGCGCTCCTGCGTGCTGAGTGGGCGAAATTCAACCTGTTCCGGATCGCCAAAAACGGCGGCAGCGACAGCACGGCAAAAGTCGGCATCGAAACCACTAAAGGTACCATCCGGTTCGAGATTGCTGAACCCTGGCAACCCACCGTTCACGCCGCAGATCAGATTGCCGCGATTGAGTATTCGCTGCAGCAGATCGCCAGCCTGAGCCGTAGTACCACCGGCTGGAACTGCTGTTTCAGTCGGTGCTACTGTTGGTAGCGGTTCTTCATCGATCACGGAAGGCTCCGTGGTATCTACTGGTGTTTCTGCAACTGGCTCTGTTGTCTCTTGATCCGGTGCAGTCGGTTGCGGGCCACACGCGACCAGTACTAGCACGAGTAGACCTACCCAGAGCGTGAGTATCTGTCGTTTCATACTTCACTCCTTAACCATTATCTATCAGCGGTAGGACAAAACATACCGAACCATTATCGGTTGGTCACTACCGCAACGCTCCCTCTTGAAACAAACAGGCACCGTGTTTCAGGTACTCTTCCGGGCCATGCCTGTCGTGCGTGCCCGTTATGAAGCGAGATCTCCCACTATACAGTGGTCGTTTCGCTCACGGTTGTGTTCTGGAGTTAAAAGATGAGGTTTTAGAGATTGTAGCAATATCCCTTCGATATGTCAATCTAGACTGGTAGGAAACGTAAGCGTAATACATGTTCCACCCTGCCGCTCCAATACTATGGTTGCTCGCAGTTGGCGGGCGAGAACATGTACTAACTGGAGTCCGGTACTTGGCGGATGTTCAAAATCGACACTGTCGGCCAACCCGACACCGTTATCGCGTACTTGTAGGATAGCCTGGTTGTCCTCGCTGGCATGGAGCGTAACGGTGATCGTGCCACTCTGGTCAGACGGAAAGGCATGCTTGAGCGCGTTCGTCACCAGTTCGTTGATGATCAGACCACAGGGTATGGCTATATCAGAGGCAACGCTCATGGCTTCGCTGTCCAGGTGCAGACTTACATTCGAGCGCGTGATATACGACTCCCGGAGATAAACGAGCAGATTGTTGAGATAGGTCATCATATCTACCTGTACCGGATCGTTGGTTCTGGACAGGGCTTCATGGATCAGGGCCATTGAGCGCAAGCGGCCCCGCGCATCATGGAATATATCGAGCATAGCAGGGTCTTGCAGCTTTGCGGACTGGAGATCGAGTAAACTGGAGACAATCTGTAGATTATTTTTGACGCGATGGTAAACTTCGCGGAGGAGTACCTGATTGTCTTGCAATGTCCGTTGGAGTTGCTCTTCAATACGCTTGCGCTCGGTAATATCGGTGGCAATACCGCCGATGGCATAGATGTTGCCTTCAGCGCTATAGAGCGGGAATTTTATCAGCAGCAGTGTGCATTCGATGCCGGTCAAGGACAACACCAGTTCGGTCTCCAACGACTTGCCAGTTGCCAGGATTGCTTGCTCGGTTTCCCAGGACTGGGCAGCGATGTCGGCTGGAAACAGATCGGCAGCAGTTTTGCCAATGATCTGCTCCATATCCAGGTTCAACACACGGGAAATACTCTGTGAGACTTGTATGTAGCGCCCCTGACAATCTTTAACGAAAATACCAACAGGGGCATGGAAGAGCAGATCGGTCAGCAGATGATTCTGGTTGCTCAACGACTCAACCTGTTGTTCCAGAGCCGCGACACGCTGTCGTAGTAAGGCCATTTCAACATCCTGGGAGTTGGAGTGGTCAGGATCGCCAGTCATAGATGTACTCCAGTTTCTGCTACAGTAATCAACTTCTTCTTTTAGTGGCAATGCATACAAAACAGGGACTATAGTATATCATACTAATTTGACTTCGACCTTCCGCATCCGTTGATCCGTCTTGCGCTTTCTCATATGACAACGAGACGTCCCCTGGAAAGATATTTCGGCGGGGGCCGCAGGCCCCCGCATCCCCGCCGCGATACAGTCTTGTTGGCGTACGAATGGCAAGAACATGGAGAATGTTCACGTCGAAACGGTATCATATGTCACAACGAAACGAACCGATTGGTAACAACGAGCAAAACATTGTGTTCAAAACCCTGTTTGGCAGCAACAAAAGTCTGAGCGCGAACGTCTATTACAGAGGACAATTCTTGTTAAATACGGCTTATACCAGGCAAGAAGGGAGGCAGACGGGTGAGTCACCCCGTCTGAATAGGGCATGAAGGAAACAGCTTTGTATCTGGCATCATTGTTAGAGCGAACATTGCGCGCCAGTGCCGTGCTAGTGGGAGGAGTAGCGCGTGAGACCACTGATGTGTTGCTACCGTTGCGTGTTCGGCGCACCCGGCTATACCAGGTCACGGTGGCGCAGTTGTTACGCATTATGATCGAAATGGTGGGTGATGTGAAGGGCATCTATCCCCATGAAAAAATGCCTGTCGGTGAGTTGTTTGTGCGCAAATCGGCTGGCAACGTGGTGGAACTTTCTGGCTTTCTGGCGATGGGTTGGTCACCAGTCTGGTTACTGGCCGCTGCCTCCGATCTCCTCGGTGGCACGAAAGCCTACCTGTCAGCGCTGATCAAAGATTTGCAGCGGGCGAACGTCTTGCCAGAGGATGCCAATATTTCCTCATTCGAGGAATTGCTGAATGCATTGGAAGGGACATCGGGTACTCTGGCAGAAACGATTGTGGTTTTGCCACTGAATATGAAAGATATGCGTATTGCGTGGGAGAGTTTGCAACAAAATGTCAACCGCTTGCCAGACCCTGGTCAGTTAGCGTCGATTTTCAGTGAGTTGCAACGGGCTGCCCAGCACGAGCAGCGTTCACTGCTCGAAATCTCGGCTATCGTTGCACTCGGTGCTGTGCGTACCGGCATTCAGATTGGAAATACGCACCTCTTTGAATATTATCGCGATGCGTTGCAGACGATTGCTAATGAAGGTCTGATTGCCTATTTAGGGCGTGTCAGCGAGCCATATCGGGCACAAATTGTTCGGCATTTTGATCCGAAGACCCCAACGTTTACCGATCGTTTTTTGCGGCGCTGGATTGAACGTCGGCCATCCAGTGTAGCCGATGAACAACTGGAGGCACAACTGATCGACATCGTGCAGATGGTCGAAGCGGAAGAGGCACCAGCGGAAGAGGCACCAGTGGTTGAACATCCCGCACCGGATCAAGCCATATGGGAACGAATCGTGTGACATACGTGATTGGAGGTAGAAACGCTGCATAGAACGTCTTGATCGGATGTCTCTTCTGCGTTCACAGGTGCTAACCAATAGCCAGAATCAGGTAGGGGTACTGACTCTCCGTGTCGGTACCCCTCTTGATCGAGAGTGGGAACGCCCGGTGCGTTCTGTATTCAGGCTGATATGCGGCGATCCCTCAATCGCTCAGGTGCAGGTCGGTTACAGCACCGAGGCTGCTGCTGGAGACGAGCCGCGCATATTTGGCCAGCACGCCCCGCGTGTAGCGTGGCGCGGGCGGTTGCCAGGCTGCACGTCGTAGTTCCAGTTCTGCTTCGGATATATTTAGCTGCAGCAGGCGGGCCTGGGCATCGATCGTAATCGAGTCGCCCTCCTGCACCAGCGCCAGCGGGCCACCGACCGCCGCCTCGGGTGCCACATGCCCCACCACCAGACCATATGTTCCACCGGAAAAACGCCCGTCGGTGATCAATCCCACCGAGTCACCTAACCCGGCCCCAATAATCGCTGAGGTTGGGGCCAGCATTTCGCGCATACCTGGCCCACCCTTCGGCCCCTCATAGCGGATCACAATCACATCGCCGGGCTGGATGTGCCCGGCCAGAATTGCCTCCAGACATTTTTCTTCCGATTCAAAGACGCGTGCCGGGCCGGTGATCCTGGTTGACGTAATGCCCGTAATTTTGGCAACACATCCCTCTGGTGACAGATTACCACGCAGAATTGCCAGATGGCCTTGTGGATAGAGCGGGTTGTTCCATGGCCGAATGACATCCTGATCCGGATGTGGGTCATCTGGGACATCAGCCAGCACTTCGGCAATCGTCTGCCCGGTAATCGTCAGCGCATCACCATGGAGTAGGTCGTGAACCAGGAGCATCTTCATCACCTGGGGCACGCCACCTACTTGATGCAGATCGGTAGCCACATACTGACCAGAAGGCTTCAGGTCACACAGCACTGGCGTGCGCTGGCGAATCGTCTCAAAATCATCAATTGTCAGCGGCACCTGGGCCGCATGCGCAATCGCCAGCAGATGAAGGACGGCATTGGTTGAACCACCGAGTGCCATCACCACCGTAATCGCATTTTCAAAGGCCTTGCGGGTCATAATCTGGCGCGGCAATCGCTGCTGACGGATCGCATCGACCAGGATCGCGCCGGAACGGGCAGCGCTATCGGCCTTCTCCGGATCTTCGGCGGCCATCGTTGAAGAATACATCAAGCTCATCCCCAGCGCCTCAATTGCCGATGACATCGTATTTGCAGTATACATGCCGCCGCATGATCCTGCACCCGGACATGCCCGCCGCTCAACCTCCAGCAGTTCGGTTTCGGCAATTTTACCTGCACTATACTGACCGACCGCCTCAAATGCACTTACAATCGTCAAGTCTCGACCCTCATAATGACCGGGCTTGATCGTACCGCCATAGACAAAAATGGCAGGGATGTTCATCCGCGCCATGGCAATCAAGGCCCCTGGCATATTCTTGTCACACCCACCCACTGCCAGAACGCCGTCCATGCTCTGCCCATTACAGACGGTCTCGATTGCATCGGCAATCACCTCGCGGGACACCAGCGAATATTTCATGCCCTCGGTGCCCATCGAGATGCCATCACTGATGGTAATGGTGCCAAACAACTGGGGCATCGCGTGCGCTGCACGGATCGCCTGCTCGGCCCGCAGGGCCAGGTCATTGAGGCCAACATTACACGGCGTAATCGTGCTATAGCCATTAGCAACACCGACGATTGGTTTGCTAAAATCTTCGTCACTAAACCCGACCGCTCGCAACATGGCGCGATTGGGTGAGCGCTGAACGCCTTGTGTAACAATTTTACTCCGGTTGTTATGTGTCATTATTTTTCTCCTCGGGCTTGCCTAACGTTCTGTTCCTAATTTACCTGTCGACGTGAGATCACTCTATTGCGCCTGAATCAGCTTGTGAAGCTAGCCAGTTGTCACCGCAGATCTATGATAGTACGCAACCCGCGCCAGTGCAAATGGCGGTATGACCGCCACAGGTGAAAGACGTTTTGTTTCAGCAACCGTGCAAACCCTGCTTATGTGACTGTATCAGCCTCCATCGCCAGACATTGACGCACGCTCTCAAGCACACCACTGCGTTCCACCTGCCTGACCGTGTTCGTTCGTGGTTTCAACTCCACCATTCCTGTGGCCAACAATCGTTCACTCACCAGTACACGTATGGGGAACCCGAGCAGATCCGCATCGGCAAACTTGACGCCCGCCGACTCATCACGATTGTCATAGTATACCCGTAATCCGGCGGCTTGTAATTCGGTGTAGAGCAGCATACCGTCCGTGCGCACCGTCTCGGTCTTGCCCAGGCTGATGAGATAGACATCGGCAGGCGCAACCGCGAGCGGCCAGATGATTCCGGCCTCATCGTGGTGTTGTTCCACACACACCTGCAATAGACGTTCGAGGTAAAGATGAGCATAACTGGCCCGGATTGGCCGTGCGATCCCCTGGGCATCCAGATAGGTTGGTACCGGATCCGGCCATTGCATCACTGGATTGCTTGCTCCCAACTCAAGGGCCTGAGCATACCGTAAGGGCGTGTGGCAACGTGGGCACGGATCGCCCACGCGCACCAGCGCAATATCCGCCACTAGCGTCGCCTGCCAGTCGCGCCCATACAGCACATTGCGCACATGGTGGCCCGTGCGATTCGCGCCCGCCACCAATGGCCCGGCATAGACCACCGACGTGTCGGCAATGACCGTGACATCACGCAGACCGAGCGGTGAGGCATAGCCTGCCACTGCACCCGTCGCCGCAATCTGAGCAGCACCAGCCGGAGCCAACGCCGATAGCCCGGCTACTGCACATACGCGAGCTTCATTCACTTCCAGATCGCCACGAATAACCACCAGCAGTAATCCTCGCTCCGGCGAGTCAAAGAAGACAGCCTTCGCTGTAGCTGTCTCTGGTATATTCAGGTATCGTGCTAGATCGGCAATGGTAGCGCAATCAGGGGTGGCAACTGGCTCCATCGGTGGAACCTGGCATGGATCAATCGGTGCAACCGATGATAAGGTAGCGCGTGTTGCCTGATCCAGTCTGGCGGCGTAATCCCCGGTTGGACAAAGTACCAGCGGGGTATCACCGGCCGGGGTAAGTGCCATCCATGCCGGCACCTGGATCGTTGTCGTCGCCGCCGCTGCGCTGGTTGTGCAGCGTGCAGCATCGACACTAATGTATTGCAAGCCGCAGCGCGTCAGGATTCTTGCGATAGCCTCGACCAGTTGCGCCTGAACATGAGTATGACTCTCGGCATCCGTAGCGCAGGCAAAAGCCTGCATGATAGTCGTTTCGCGCATATAGACTAATCCACCCCGTGGCCGAACCTGGTCGTGATAGCCAGTCTGGATGTGATAGACGATGGCCGGAAGCTGGCGGTATGAGGATATTTCACGGTGTAGCAGATCCGTCAGGGCGTCAATGGTTGACAGGGGACGTGGTGCGGCAGTGGGGAGCGCATCGGCAGTCGGTGCGGGGGGTACCCGGAAGAGCGGCAAGCGTAGTTCCTGGGCACCGATGTGGGTCAACTCGTTGTGGATCAAAGCCTCGATCCGGCGTAACACGCGCATGCCCAGCGGGAGCAAGACATATTCACCTGTTGACAACGGTCGCGCCAGACCAGCACGTAGCACGAGTTGGTGGGCCGGGTGGGTAGCCTCACCTGGTGCCGCACGTAACGTGCGTCCGATAAGCTGTGAAACAAGCATAAGCGCCTCATTTTAACCATAATCCAATAGTCAGGGGTACAACTCGTACCGAAGTACAGTATACAGCAGGACTTTTGCTCTATTGCATCAGCGTTGTCAACGCGGTAGGATGGAAGTCAACTACATAAGTCTTACAACCGAACAAAATTACGATCATCGATAGTATTTTAGGAGAATCTCATGCGTATAACCCCTAATCATCCACGGCTGCGCCTGATCGCCCTCCTATGCTGGATAGTTGGTAGCTGGTGGCTTATGCAGATTATCCTGCTTGATACAAGGCATTCAACCCCGTTCCTGTTCGCTGCTATTCTCGTGTCCGGGGCTGTGTTTTTAGCAGTAGGTATTGCTTTCTGGCAGTTGGGCCTGGATCAGCGCGCCGGAATTGTGCTGGATCGCAAAGGCTTGGTGCTTAATCTTGGTCACTCGTCGGCGTTTGTTGCCTGGGATAATGTTGCGGAAGTGGGGTTGTGTCACCGCCGTGATAGCTTGCTGGCACTGGGCAGCCGCCATCAAGTAGGAATCCGTCTGCATAATCCAGCAGCCTATATCCAGAGTTACGAACAGCGGTTGCCTTCGGCATCCGGGCCACTGGCTTTATCATTGCAGACACTGTATGCTGCCCTCCAACCACTGCGTCAGATCGATGATGGACTGCCGAAGATCGATCATCTGCGGCGTACCCGCACCCGTACTGGCTATGACGTGGTAATACCCGAAGTGTTCCTCGGCGGTAGAGCCGAAGCGTTTATCACCATGATCGAAGCCTATTGCTACGATCCCCAACAGCGGCACATTTTGGGGAAGTATGTGTAGACTCGAATCTGACCCCTACACACTGCTGGATTGATCGTTGGTAGGAATCAGGCGAGATCGTGCATGTACGGTCTCACCTGATTCCTCCAGCCATCTCGATAGTGAGGCTGCTTGATCGCTACCGGGTTTCTGGTAACCTTGTTACCATCCACTTATAAAACTCGTCCTACATTCTCCAATCTCTGATCCGTAACCGTTCAGGTGGGTTGGTTTGGAGGAGCTGTGCCGCTCCAGGAGGTTCCCGGGGTTTCGCGGGGGCCTGCGACCCCCGCAACCCCCGCTGGCGAACGTTCCCCTGAACGGGTACCCCTTATCCTATGCTACACTATTATTACAACGAGACTTCGTCTCGGCGGGGCGGCGGGGCCGCATGCCTCCGTACCAGACAGGAGATTTCGGCGTAGAGGTGTTGCATACAACGCCTCTACGTTCCATGGGAAGTCTCGTTGGAGTATTAGGATTGCGATGTATCTGGCCGCACGTCTAAGAGTTTTAGTGTATCTGGAGTCGCCCCATGTGTGTGAATTATCGTGTTCTGGTCTGCGTCGGGTTATTGGGGTTGAGCCTGCTCACTGCTTGCGGCTCAACGGCACTACGGCAGATCCAGGAAGCAGGCGGGATTAAGATTGGGCTGGAAACAGAGCAAAACCCGCAGGTGCGTCAGCTACAAACGTTCATCGTGACCCTTCGAGATCAGCAAGGCCGGGCGTTGGAAAGCGATGATGTCTATCTTGATCTGCGCTGCCAGGCGTTGTGCGCCATCAATCGCCCGATGGCCGAGCCGGTTGGTAATGGTACGTACCGGGCGCAGACGGTCTATACTATGGCAGGGCCATGGACGGTCAGGGTGGTCGCCCGGGTTGCAGGTCAGGAGCATGCGGCGGTGTTCGTTACTGAAGTAGCTGAATAGTACGCTCAACAACAGATTCGAGCGTATGTATGTGCAGATAGTACTACAACGAGACTTCATCTCGGCGGGGTGCGGGGGCCTGTGGCCCCCGCCCATGCTCCCTGTCTGGTGTGGCGCGGCTTCGCTGCACCGCACCAGGCAGGAGATTTCCGAGGAGCTTCGTCTCTCGACATCTCTGTCCAGGGGAAGTCTCGTTGTAGTAATAGAGGGCAGAGAGAGGGAGAGGGAGAGGTATGCAACGATCGTCCCCGCTAATTATGAGCCAGTATGTTTTGGCCCGTATGATCATGATGGTATGTGCTATGCTGCTGGTGGCATGTGGGCAGTCATCACCCACGGCTGGTTTGTATTCCTCGCCGGATGCAGCAGAGAATACATTTGTCCCGGTGCTGGCCGTATCAGAACTAGAAGTCGGTCAGAATCGGCTGCCGCTGGGTATTATCAAGAATGGCACGCCTGTTAATGATCCCGATCTCAAATTACATTTACGGTTCTATTATCTTGATGGTGACGACAAGACGACGGTGCGGAGTGAGAGCGATGCGGTGTATCGCGGGCAGGGTTTGCCGGTTGGGATCTACGTTGCATATCCACAACTGGATCAAGCTGGCGCATGGAGTGTGGAAATCGAAATTCCCCAGACTGATGGCCCACCGCAAACAAGCCGCATCCGCGTTGATGTGCTGGCTGAGTCACCTATTCCCTCGGTCGGTAGTCCAGCGCCGGCCACACGCAACCTGACCGCCCGCGATCGGCCCGACCTGACACAGCTTACCTCTGATAGTGTACCTGACCCCGATCTGTACCAGTTGACGATTGCCGAGGCCATCGCGGCTCGGAAGCCCTTCGTGGTCACTTTTTCAACACCTGGCTTTTGCCAGACAGCCGTGTGTGCGCCGAATCTACAGGTAATCAAGCAACTCAAAGATCAGCTACAGGACGAACTGAACTTCATTCACGTGGAAGTCTATCCTTACCCATTCAGCGAGTCATTTCAGAAGCAGCGCATGGTGCCGGCAATGCGTGAATGGCATTTACGCACCGAGCCATGGACATTTCTGGTCGATGCAGAGGGCATTATCCAGGCGAAGTATGAAGGTGGGTTGACGCTGGTGGAGCTGGAGCCAGCGCTACGCCAGCTTGCTGATGGACAGCCGGTTGATCCAACGCAAAGCTAATTGTACGGGACATCCTGCGAATCAGGATGCGCTTGACCAGGATGCACGATCTTTTCGGTCTACGGTAGCACCAGGCAATGTATAGATGTCGCCTCATTTTCGTTGTAAGGGAAAATGAGGCGATATAATAGGGAAAAAGTACCCCACTGCTGCACGTGATGCAGACGGTTTGATTGCGTAATATCAATGTGCCTTCGCCCTTCCGCATCTTTTGGTTCGTCTTCCCCTTCCGTATGTCCGGACGGACGCAGTGGGGCATCCGCCGCCGCGGTTCGTCCGCGGCCGCGGGGACGGGACTCGCGTGTGGTTCCCCCTTTTCGCCAAAGGCGAAAAGGGGGAACCAAAAAACAGAAAAAGTACCGCTCTGCCCCCTTCGGCTCCGCTCAGAGCCTGCCCCGTTCGACTGCGCTCAGGGCAAGCTCTGAGCGTAGTCGAACGGGGTAAACTCCGGCGAACCCCAGAGTCCGGTCTATACTTCCAGGCGATCAGCGCCGACATAGATTCTATCCTTGAACAGGGTGTTGTTATACTTACACCTCGTGGCCTAACTTACAACGAATGGCCGACTGATCTCCAGTAGCCACTCATTACGCTGGATGCGGATCGTGACTGTACCTTCGCGCCGATCAGCAAAGATTGAACGAAAGGTTACGACATATTGATTTTCAAGCTGAAGTCGGATCTGGTTGTAGAGTTCTTGCATCTCTTCCGGGCGGGGTGTTAATTTATAAATACCGTTAGATTCCTGAGCGATACGTTCTAGCGGCGCGCCATCAAATTGCCCACTGAGCAGTCCTACGCTGTACACAGGAATATTACTCTCACGAACGATGGTCAAGGCGGTATCAAACGTTGCATTGCTCCGTGTATCAGCACCATCGCTTAATAGTACCACGGCTTTGCGCCCCGGTCGTTGGTTCAGATCGGATGCAACCCGAATAAGTGCATCGTGCAATGCGGTATCATCAATGGTCTCTAGATTGGAGATTGCCTCAATCACCGTTGACTTGTCAATGGTACAGCGCCCTACTTGCTGGACGAGGGTAGCAAAGATGTAGAGACAAACGGTATCATTGGGTTCAAGCTGCCGGACAAACTCGGCGGCGGCTTCGCGGGCGGCGGCGAGCGGCTCACCATACATACTGCCACTGACATCAATGGCCAACGCGACTGCGAGTGGTTCAGTAGTGGGATCAACCGGATTCATCACGAACTGCTCAACCGGTGCGCCATCCTGAAAGACTTGAATATCGAAATCACCCTCTAGGCGAGCTGCTTCACCATTTTCATCAATGACACCAAAGTAAATATCGATCTGCGGATACTGGCTGGTATCAGCCTGAATACCACCGATACCGAGTTCCTCTAGTTCGGCCATTGTCAGTGTAGGGTCAAAAAAGACTCTGCGGGTGGCCTGGCTCCCCTTGGATCGTACCTGTACCTCATAGATGCCCGCTGGCTTTTCTCTGGAAAAAGTCAGTTGATAGTGTGCCGGCTCTGGCTGGTGCTGCTGCAAACCGGTGATGGGCCTGGTATTGTGCCATACCTCAAAAGTTAGCACTGTATCCGGGTCAACAGGTTCTCCTTCATATTCGATCGTGATGTGCATTGCAACCTGTGCAGGAGGTGTAAATTCAAGATTGAGACTGGTAATTTGTAGCGCAGACGGATTAGTGACTATGTCTGCAAGCAGTATATCAGCATCAGTCGTCAGGGAGACTTGAGATGATTCAGGCTCACGTGCGTTGTGCCAGGCAACCAGCATAATCAGTGTCATCATCAGCGATACGGTGAGCAAGATCGCTGCCTGTCGGATCGATGGTCGCCATGCTCCGACCGTTACTTCACGGGGTTCTTCGGCTAAAAGCTTTGCCAGAGCGTCGGCAAATTCATTCCCATTCTTATGACGACGTTCTGGTCGTAGGTCAGTGGCTCGCCTCAGCAGATCATAGAGGCGTGGACGCTGCTTCAGCGCTGGCCCCACAACTGGATCTTGATAATCAAAAACCACAGACGGCGATTGTTCGCCCAGTAGAGCCAGCAAAGATGCCCCCAGTACATAGACATCACTGGCAGGCGAGAGTCGTCCTTCAGACACTTCGGGGGCCGTAAAGCTCATTGCCGGGTCAACCGGCTTCTCATACGAAACCGGTGCAACATGGCCTTCACCAGCAAATTGAATGGTATCCAGCGAAAATACGCGCCGACGCTGGTAGACATCGCCGATGCTATGGTTATAGCCCAGTTGTCGGGCAAGAGACACCCAGCGTTTGCCAATACATGGAAAGCGTACACCTGGCAGGATACGCAAGAGAAAAGATACCGGTGTAGCAGCCACGGGTGCCACCAGGTGCTGCCATCCCTGGTTCGTAAATGGCTTCTGAGCGGCCTTCATAACCGAGGGATCTAGCGGCAGATCAGATACAAGCATCCAGAACAACCATTTGGGATCACTCTCACGTACCAGGTATAGTTCATGTTGTGGCCCCATGCCTACCCGTTCTACGACACGATACTTACCAGTGCGCTGACCAGGATAGTAAATGTAGTCTTCTTGATTCGACTGCACCGCCTTTTTACGCTTTCTGGATCTGGGTAATCTCAGCTTACGCTCGGCCAGTGTGGTTGATTTAGGTGTCACATCTGCACTATCTGGTTCGGAGGCAGCCGACTCCCGCAAAATATCCAGCAGTGTACGTGGTTGATCAGAATGTACATCCGTATTTGCTTTCGGAGTAACTGTCGCTCTGGTGTTATGCGGCGTGGTTTTGCCTGGTGTGATAGCCGGTTGGTTTGAGAGGGTATCTTCGGATACTCGTATGGGAGTTAATGGATGTGGCAGAACCTGCCTGGATTTCGGCTCCATGGCAGGGGCACCCAGTGGATCAGCTACTGCATCAGCGCTAACCGCTGGATCAGCTACTGCCAGTGTAGCAGGGACTGCAGATGCTGATGGTCTGGTTGGTCTGGTTGGTGCTGGCGGTGTAGTGGGGACTGCAGATGCTGATGGTCTGGTTGCGCTGACTGATGCGGATGGCAATGGATTGACGGACGGCACTGCTGGCAGGTTGTTTAACCCCCGTCGGGCTATGGTATGTTGCGGGTTGATCTCTGTGACACGTTCCAGACAGTAGCGCCGTTCAGCATCGGTGGTGACAGCTCCTGATAACCAGAGCCAGGCTTGATCATTCTGTGGGTTGTGTTGGAGGGCTTGAGCTAGCAGGCTGTAGGCACGGGTTTTATCACCAGCTTTCAAAGCAGCGACGCCCTGTTGGGTCAGTTCTAAGGATGAATCCATCACTCCTCCTTAAGAAGCAAGAGTTCTTGTTCATAACTTGATCTACGCACAACAGGAAATAAAGTTTCAAGAGCAATCGTACCAGAGCAACTATCTGTCGTAGCAAAATGGTTTGCTCTGGTTATCTGTACCCTCTGCGGCAGATTCGTGATGGTAAGGCGTTGTTGTAATACTGGTACAGAAAAAACCGATAGTATGGACTTTGAACCATGTCTTAACCTGGGTTACGACAGGCCTGGCTGTGGGTGTACGAGGCTTGTAGATATAGTCTTTGAACGGATCACATGCCTATGCGGCCTGGAGGGGGACTTATGAGAGGTGTCTGCGAGAACTGTCTGGTGTATTCGGACGGAACGGGGCAGGCATAGGGCATTGGTAAATCTCGTGATTAAAGCGGTTGTGCAAGGAGTTCATACAGTTCGTGCAACCACTGATAGCAAGGTTCGTCAACTTCTGCTGCTTTTAAGAGATTAAGGGCATCAATAACAGTTCCATACAGCAGGCTATGCCTTTTGGCTGCGTTGAAATATAAGAGGGTTGGTTTACCGCAATAGACCATACACTGTCGTCGCTACCAAATGTTACACCGAATTCGCTGCTTGCTGGCATTCTGGAATTTGTCCACGAAAAATTCTTTCCTAGAAATCGAGTACTAACTTGTGGTGATGTATTCATCGGTGTAGTTGTGTGTGCAAAAGAATTCCTATGCACTAATGTATCTATTGCCTTCTTTGCTTTAATAGCATATATCTCGGTAAGGGCACGTTTTCGTTGTCGAAAACCTGAAATTTTGTTATGTGGAAGATATCGCATTTGAAAGGGTAGTTGAACACCAATTACTTGATCCAGGATACTCAAAGCTAACATTCTCCCCAATTGAGGCGGAACAGAGTTTCCGATTTGCTCAATACACACTTGTCTACCGCCTATAATCTCGTAGGAGTCAGGAAAGGTTTGTAACCGCTTAAGCTCTGATAGAGTAAATGGTTGATTATCCCAACTAAATGGCCCGGTATATTGTCCGCCCTGGGCTTTTATGGTACGGACAGGACGTTCAGGATCAGCTTTGTACAAAAAATCGGAGAATTTTGATCGCCAACTGAATACTGGATTTGGATGACCCATCTCCTTTGTATAAAAACTATAGTTTAGTCCAGGTGGAATGTCATTGAGTAGATGTCCATATCTTCCGCCAATACCTTGAGGCGCATGCGTTATGTCGGCACCTTTTACTGCTTCACCAGCAGAGTAATACGCTTGCTGAACTGGTGAGTCGGGGCCATGTGTTGGATAAGGAAACAAAAATTCACCTGTTTTCAAGCCAACGATAAACAATCGTTCACGATGTTGTGGTACACCATAGTCTGCTGCATCTAAGACGCGAAAAAAAATATTATACCCGGCTGCTTTGAAAGCAGCTTGTATTGTCTGCCATGCCTTGCCATTTTGTGCCCCAGTAATGCCATAAACATTTTCAAACAAAAATCCTTCGGGTTGTAGACGAGACAATAGTCTGATGTATTCCTGGAAAAGTGTCCCGCGTGGATCATCTGTCCCGGCAACTCCAGCGGCTCTACGGCCAGCAGCGGAAAATGTTTGACAAGGCGGACCGCCGATAATAAAGTCAACCTGTAAACTATCATCAGGAACGAAGTCATGGATGTCAGTACAGTTTACCGTAGATTTCGCGGCAAAATTCTTGCGCAGAGTTTCGATATAACGCGGATCAATTTCCACCATCTCAACCACATCAAAGCCAGCATCATGAAAAGCGATATCTAACCCACCGCCACCAGAAAACAGACTCAGCGTGCGGACAGGTGGAAACGCTTGCTGTGCGTACCACTGCCGCAGCGCTGTACCAAAGCGATCCGGCCAGGCTGTACCAGGATCAACCTTAAGCACCCGCAGCAACTCCGCCCACCAGGTGGATGCTGAACTGCTGGTATTCTCGTCTTCAAGAAAAGATAGCTGCATAGCGTACATATGTACTATGAAGTGGTATTGGTAAGAGGATACCACAGATTGCATCATTCGTAAACCAGAAATACCACCTTGCTGGAAGCACCAGCAACGGTTGGTGCTTCCAGCCCTGGGTCTACACGGTCACGTGCTGCTGCTGCACCAGTGCGTGCAATAGTGCGCTACGATCAATCCACCCCTGAAACCGCTGCTTGGCATCGACCGCCGGCAAGCCAACCACATCTTCATCAATCAGGTGCTGCGTCGCCGCAACAAGCGAGGTTGTGGTCTGTACGGTACGCACCCGGCTGGTCATAATATCTGCGGCCACCTGGCCTTGCAGTGCGACCGCTATTTCTGCTGGCAGCGCATCGCCCTTGAGCCAGTTTACCATGCGCCGAATGACACCCGGGTGAACATGACGGGCGGCACGCTTGAGGACATCGCCGTCCGTGATTAGTCCGACCACCCGCTGATCATCCAGGACGACCGCCCGCCGTTGCGGAGATTTGAGTACCGCTTCCAACACCTCAACAACTGGCGTGGCTGGTTCCACCCGTGCAATATCGTGCTGGAGAATATCGCTGACCTGCCGCGACGTGCCGTTGGTCGTGGCCATCGCTACTTCCACAGGTTGCGGTTCAATCGCGGCTATGGTGCCTAGCAGGTCGCTGCGAGCCAGGATGCCCACTAGACGGCCCTGCTCGTCCACCACGGGCAGTCTTTTCAACGAATGTTGTACCATCTGCTGTGCTGCCGTTTCGAGCGATGCGTGACTGGGGAGCGTAATCGCTGGCGTGAGCAGATCTGCAGCGCACAGATTGCGTTTCTCAAGTGCCAGGACAGCGGCAGCCCGCTCTGGGAGCGGCAATAACTGTTTCAACTCCATAGTCAGGCTGATTACCTCACGGCGGAGCAGATCGCCCTCGCTAATCACGCCCACAACCCGCCGTTGATCGTCAATGACGGGCAACCAGCGCAATGCCTGATCCAGCAGCAAGGTGACAATGGCGCTGACGGGTGTTCGCACATGGACGGTGTAGCTGTCGCGGATCATCACGTCTGCCACGGTTAGATGCGGCGGAAACAGGGCCGGTGCTGGTGGCACGGCCTGTTCCTGCCGGCTCCGATAGCGTTGGTCAAGAGTCATAATGGCCTGATCGACGCTCCAGAAGACGTTGTGTGCGCCGAGCAACTCGATCACGCCCGCCTGAACCAGCACTCTTTCGACACCCGGTTGTAAGCCACTGAGACAAACCTCACCGCCACGATGCTGTTGCTCCTCGATGATCTGGCTGAGCGCCTGCACACCCATCGCATCAACGAGCGGAACTCCGCGCATACTGATGACCAGCGTGCGATAGTCGCGTGCCATCTGGAATGCTTCAAGCACAGTATGCACACTACCAAAAAACAAAGGGCCAGCGAGATAGTAAATATGGGTTGAGTCATGCACCACGAGCCGATCACGTCCTGGGATAGGCATGCGTTCGGTATCCACAGGCGCACTGGTGATCGAGATACTCTCAGACGATTGTCGCAGATAGATCAATGCCGAAATAGCAATACCGATCAAAATGGCCTGGGTCAGATCTAGTGCAACAGTTGCCAGCATCGTTATCAGCACACCCACCAGCGCGTGCCGCACCCCTTTGCGGCTGAAAAAGTGGATGGCTTCCCACTCATTCATGCGCCAGGCTGTAACCATCAGTACACCGCCCAGGGCCGCCAGTGGTACCTGGCTAATCAGGGGCGTCAGGGCAAAAACACTCAATAGCAACACGCCGGCATGCACAAAACTGGTCATCCGAGTGACACCACCACTCTTGATTGCCACACTGCTGCGCGCAATGGCTGCCGTGGCGGGCACACCTCCAAAACACGGGATCAACATATTGCCAATGCCCTGACCGATCAGTTCCTGATTCGTATCAAATGGCAACCCGCTCATATTGGCACCCACCGCTCCACACAACAGGCTCTCGATAGCCCCCAGCGCCGCAATAGCCACGGCCGCCGATAACAGGTTGGTCAATTCATTCCAGGGTATACCAGACCAGGTCAGGTGTTGATCCAGCACGATGGTGCGGGGAATATCGCCGATAACCGGAATGCTCCACTGCATCCCCGCCGTTAACAGCGATGCGAGTACCAGACCAACCAGCGAGCCGGGAATGGCGCTGGTCAGACGTGGCAAGATCAACATCGTTGCCACCACCACCGCCGCCACCAGCAGGGTATGCCAGTCGGGATAAGGTGGATGCAGCACATAATACAACACCTTTTCCAGGGCGTTTTCTGCCGGTGGGGTTTGCACTCCCAGCACATTGTCAATCTGGCCGATGGCAATAATCAGGGCAATACCACTGGTGAAGCCGGTGATGACTGGCGAGGGAATAAAGGCCACATAGCGCCCAAGGCGAAACAGGCCCAGCAAGACCATAAACAGGCCAGCCAGGAGCGCGGCAACCCAGATGCCCTGTAGTCCATAGCGTTGTGCCAGTACAATCAGGACTGCCGACATTGCTCCGGTCGGGCCACTGATCTGGTAGGCACCACCACCCAGACCAGCGATCACAATCCCGGCCAGGATTGCTGTAACCAGCCCGGCAGCAGCATCCGCTCCACTGGCTACACCAAAAGCCAGCGCCAGGGGAAGTGCTACTGCGCCAACGGTAATACCTGCGAGCAGATCGCGTTGAAAGATCGTCGGATTATAACCGGTAAACTCTTGCTGCCAGATTGTTAGCAGCCGCAACCGTCCCCATCGCATACATACTCTCCTTCTCCAATGCTTGTATCTTTATCGGTGATAGTACGCCAACGAGCCTTCCTCTGGAAAGCGATGTCGAGGGGGAGGATCGTTGCATACAACGTCCCTCCCCCGAAATCCCCTTACTGGTGCGGGGGCCGTAGGCCCCCGCACCCCTGCCGTGACGAAGTCTCGTTGTCGTGATAGCATGCAAAAAGCCCGCTTTCCATAGGTGGAAACGAGCCTTCCTTGAGCCTACGAGCGAAGCGCACGGGTTGGGAACGCAAGCTGCCCCTGGAAACATAGGGCGGCGTCCTCACCGGGTTTCGTTCTCTTCGGTCAGTTGCTGCAACAACTCCTGAGTACCGATCAGGTGCTGATTAAAGATAGCTCGTGCCACATCGAGCAACTCAAAGAGCAACGGATCACGAACGCTATAGTAGGCGGTGGTGCCCTCTTTGCGCATATCAACAATCTGGCGGTTGCGTAACACTGCCAGTTGTTGTGACACACTGGATTGATCCATGGCTAACAGGGTCTGAAGATCCGTGACACTTTTTTCGCCACTCCGCAGATGTTCCAGAATGACCAGACGCGCCGGGTGAGCCAGTGCCTTAAAAAAATCGGCTTTGAACCGATGAAGGGGCTGATGCATAGGTACCTCCTGATCCGCAGCGCTTCTCTAGTCAACGATGAATCGACATTCTTTAAATATTGCAATATTTGTATATTTACTATATCGTATGGATGGTCTCCTGTCAAGTTGGGCTTGTAACTGTGTTCCTGTGTACTACCATTTCGACGTGACCCTTCCGCATGTGCTTGCCATTCGTCCTGCAACGAAGCCTGCGTCGCCGAGGAGGGGCGTTGTATGCAACGTCCCTCGGCACCCTCGACATTTCTGTCCAGGGAAAGTCTCGTTGTCGTATGCGCGAGCGGGAGACGAACCAACGGATGCGGAAGGTCGAAGGCACATTGGTATCACTGTTCAGACCTGGGGTGTGCTATGCACACCTGGGAGCGAGTTGCCCATGACCCTATGCACGTTCGGATGCGTCGGGTGTGCTATGCACACCTGGGAGCGAGGGCAGGACACCCTCCATCACGGAGACGAGGGCAAGTTGCCCTCGCTCTCAGGAGAAAAGGGAACAGGTGGCTTGAGCAGGCGACGCGGGCCGTCCAGGGGACTCGCTCCCAGGAGAAAAGGGAACAGTTACCTTTCAAGATGTACGCGGCTAACCGGTAATATGCGCTTTGTGTATTCGTGGCTCTATTCGCAGATAGCTGCCTTGACCGGTAGTACAACAATGTTCACTATAGCAATCCTACATGACATGAGTTGTGAAGACCGGAGTCCAGGCTTGACGCTGGGAGCGCTCCTTCCAGGCTGAAGCCTGGACGCCACGGTTATAACTGCAATAGGCTTGCAACCGTCCAGGCTGAAGCCTGGACGCCACGGCTCCCACACGATGGTCATCTTGAGCAAGACCGCCGATGCAACCGTCCAGGCTGATGGTTGTTGCATAGATATTCCGCTCTGCGCCTCCCCGCCCGGCGGCTGAACCCGCGGGCTACGGGATGCGAAGCCCGCCTGCGCGGGCTGGAGCGGGGCATACCGGATGCATGACGCAAACGCCATTAGCCTGGACGGGGCGGAGTCCCGGCTTGAGCCGGGCCGGGGCGCTCTCCGGCGCAGGATCTGCGCCGGAGATCCGGCTGATGGTTGTTGCATAGATATTCCGCTCTGCCCCTCCCCGCCCGGCGGCTGAACCCGCGGGCTACGGGATGCGAAGCCCGCCTGCGCGGGCTGGAGCGGGACATACCGGATGCATGACGCAAACGCCATTAGCCTGGACGCCACGGTTATAACTGCAATAGGCTTGCTATATCGTATCCTTACCTATAAGCAAGCCCCGCTAATCAAGAGCAGCCATTACGACCAGCGTGCTGCCCGCCATGCGGCGGCGGCATATCGCCCATGTGGATCGAGCGCTTCACTGAGGCGAAAGTGGTGATGAGCCGCTTCGGTGTCGCCCACCGTCCGGCGTAGCTCACCCAGATAGTAGTGTAATCCTGCCTGTTGCGGTGCAGTACAATGTGTCAGCAGTGCCTCAATGCCAACCAGTGCTAGCTGGGCTTCGGCCAGGCGGCGTTGATCAACCAGGAACGCCGCCAGCGTGCAGCGTAGCGCTGCCTCATCGATGGGGGTCGGCGTGGCACGTAGTCCCATGCGCAGGTGGGTTTCGATCACCTCATCCGCTTCGCCCATCTGTTGCGCGGCATGCGCCAGGTGCAAATAGGCTGCCGCACAGCCAGGATCGAGCAGTATCGCCCGCGTCGCTTCGCAATAGGCTTCGGCACCCCGATCCATTTCCAGCAAAACGCCACTGCGGGCGACATGCAAGGTGGCCTGACCGGGATAGAACGCAATCGCCTGACACAATGCAGGTTCCGCCTCGGCCATGCGACCCTGGGCCATCAAAATTGCACCGCGCAAAGCCAGGGCATCGGCGGAGTAGGGATAGAGCCACAGGGCCAGTTGCACCAGTTGTTCGGCGCGATCATAGCGGGCATGCTGCAAGGCTCGTCGGGCACTCAGTATCAGGGCAGTACGACACCCAAACCAGGCCACAATCGCCAGGCCAACCAAGGTGGTAAACACTGAGCCGTCCAGGGTCAGATGCAAGCAGATCAGCGCCAGGAGCAGAATGGCTTCTGGTACCAGCAACAATTGCTGCCTGATCCAGACAAACATCCAGGCCCATTTCCACGTGTTCGGCGTAATCGATGAATAACTTGACATAATTTTTCCTTGCTCCAGATGCGTATGTCCTGTGAATAACACGAGTTACGCAGTTGCTCAAACACAACGTCTTTTCCGCCTGCGGCAGCCTGCGGCAGCGTGGAAGAAACGCTCTTTTCTCTCCAAATTTTCGCCGTAGGCGGAAATTGGTAGGAGAGAGTCTTTTCTAAGCGGCCGCAGGCGAAAAGCGCATGGGCTTCAAGCCACCGCGTACCTCATGTCAATAAGAGGATTTACGCGGTCGCGTCCCGGACGCTGCAGTGTCGGGCGACGGCGGCGCACCCACCGCCGGTGCGGCTGGTGCGTCAGCCCGCGCAGGCGGGCTTCGTTCCCGCGTCGCCCGCCCGTTCACGGGCCGGGCGATCCTTACATTTGTTACTCTTTGAGTATAGTGGAAGGGTGTGTCAACGAGCGTCACAAGTCAAGAGCTTACTCTGGTTAACGCAACAATTGGGTGACACAAACCGTCCTATAGTCAGCAGTGATATAGGAGAGTGAGAAATCAGGAGCAGGGCATGCAATCACGTTTGACACGCAGTCGCACAGATAAATTTATTGCCGGAGTTTGCGGCGGATTAAGCGCCTATTTTAATGTTGATCCGGTTATTGTGCGTTTAATTTTTGTGTTAGCCACCTTTGTCAATGGGGCTGGAATCCCAATCTATCTCTTGCTCTGGTTGATTGTGCCCAGAGATACGACTAGCCTGCCGGGAAGCTATCAACACATTCCACCGCATGGGCCGCAGCGTTCCCAGCAAGCAGCACCCTCGATTGACGAGTCATATCCCTCTCGGACGAGAGCAGCAGCGCCGGCCAGAGCCGTCCAACAACAACGGCCTGGCGGTTCCGGTGGCTTTAGTCAGTCACCGCCACCACCTGGGGTCTATCAATTTGACCCGCTGACCGGTCAGCCGTTGGAGCCGCCGCCGATGATGGGTGAGACGATAAATCTACGCGAAATCCCACCTGATGCACCGGAGCAGATCCGGTCAACGCCGTCTATGTCGTCGGCCTATACACCAGCAACGCCGCGCCGTAGAAACTGGCGGACACTGGGTATCATCCTGGTGGGTGTAGGCGGATTGATTTTGTTGGAGCAAATGGGGATCACGATGAATCTCATGTTTCCCATTCTGTTGATCATCGCCGGTATTATTTTACTCAAGCGGCGTATGTAGCCCTCGATCAAGCGCCTGAGCGTTCGAGCGCCTGAACGCTTGAACGCTTCACCGCTCGAACGCTTGAACGCTTCACCGCTCGAACGCTTGAACGCTTCACCGCTCGAACGCTTGAACGCTTCACTGCTCGAACGCTTGAACGCTTCACCGCTCGAACGCTTGAACGCTTCACCGCTCGAACGCTTGAACGCTTCACCGCTCGAACGCTTGAACGCTTCACCGCTCGAACGCTTGAACGCTTCACC
>CALANA010000041.1 GCA_937925925.1 uncultured Chloroflexales bacterium
TGGTTCCAGATGCCTGATTTCGACGTAACAAAGGTAGTAACGACTTCAGTCGTTATGGTATACCAATGTGACTTCGACCTTCCGCGTCTGTTGATCTGTCTTACACTTTCTCATATGACAACGAGACGTCCTCTGGAAAGAGATGTCGCGGGGCGTAGGAGCGTTGCATGCAACGCTCCTACGCTGAAATCCCCGTTCTGGTGGGGCGCGGCGAAGCCGCGCCGCACCAGAAAAAAGATTTCGGCGTAGGAGCGTTGCATGCAACGCTCCTACGCCCTGCGCAATCTTGTTCCAGGGAACGTCTCGTTGTCGTATGTGCAAGCGTCAGACGGATCAACGTATGCGGAAGATCGAAGTCAAATTGGTATCACATACACAACTGATCGTACGCTCATCTTCAGGAAAGCGTATCTTTGCGGTGGTTGGTGCGGTTGTAACCGTTCAGGGGGACTTTCGCCAGCGGGGGTTGCGGGGGCCGCAGGCCCCCGCGCAACCCCGGGAACCTCCGGGCGGGGTCGTGCCCCGTCCAACCACCCCACCTGAACGATTACGGTGCGGTTTAGCTATGAGTAGATAAAACGCGGATGGCTTCAACATGATCGTCAACTGTCCTGTGAGTGAGGACACACGGTCAGAAACTTACAATATTCAGTGCGCATGGTTGGCTGCAACGCAGATGCATCCAGGAGTTCCAGACGTTTACAAGCGAGCCGTGTAGACTATGTTTGAGAGGAAGCACGCCTATGTCGTTACGAAAGAAAACATTGCTATCGATCGGTATTGTGACGATCATTCTGATCACCTTGCTGTACGCTACCGCGCAAGCTATTTTGCTTACCAGCTTTGCCGAGCTAGAGGAACAGAAGACACAGGAGCATGTTGAACGCGCACTCAATGCGCTGGCAAACGAAATGGACGTGCTGGAACAAGTGACCCGAGATTATGCTGTCTGGGATGACACCTATGCCTTTATGGACGACTACAATGAAGCTTATCTCACCAGCAATTATGTTGATGAGACTCTTAGCCACAACCGCTTGAATCTGGTCGCACTCCTGGACACTGCTGGTGAGCCACGCTTTATACGCTTTTTTGATATTGATGCTCAAGTGGATCTCCCGCTGCCCACCGATCTGCAAGCATTTTTGCAGAGCCTGAGCGACCAGACGCTGTTTCCAGACAGTGAGCCACGTGCTTTGAAAGGAATCCTGCGCTTACCAGACGATCCGCTCCTGATTGCGGTGCAACCTATTTTTCCCAGCACCAAAGACGATCGGTCACGCGGTTTGCTCGTGATGGGGCGCTTACTCAATCCAAGCCAGATTGAACAACTGGCGCAGATCACCCGATTGTCATTGACGGTGATTGCCTATGATCCTGATCTGCTCCCGATTGGCGTTGAACAGGTGTCTTTCCGCACATCAATGGACAGTCCGATGTATGTGCAACCATTGAATGCGAATGTCATTGCAGGTTATAGCGTACTTCAGGATATCTATGGACAACCATCACTCCTGTTGCAGGTCAATGTTGATCGATCTATTTACCACCAGGGCCAGGAAACCATCCGTTACATGCTTCTGTCGCTCTTGCTGGTCAGTGTGGTATTTGGGATCAGTACAGTGTTTTTTATGGAACGAGCAGTGCTGTCGCGGTTACTCCGCTTACATAGTGCCGTTGATACTATTCGCCAGTTAGCTACGCCTACCGCCCGCGTTGCGATTAGTGGTAATGATGAAATCGCTTCGTTGGGTCTGTCGATCAACACCATGCTCTCGGCCTTAGCGCATGCACAACAGCAGGCGCTCCAGAGCGAAGAACGCTATCGTCATCTGGTGGAACACGCGCCTGATGCAATTGCGATCTATCGTGATGGAGCGATTGTGTTTATCAACCCGGCAGGTCTGGCGTTGCTCGGAGCAACCAGTGCGGATCAAATTTTGGGGAAATCCTTTCTAGATTTTGTACCGCCTGAAAGCCAGGAGGCGCTCCGCGAACGTCTGGAACGAGGTGCTACCCCGGAAAGCGAGTCTCTGCTACCCATTGAGCGCTTTCTGCGCCTGGATGGTTCCAAGATTGACGTAGAAATGAGTGTTACGCCCTTTTGCGATCAAGACCAGCAGGCTGTACAGGTGGTTGTACGTGACATCACCGTCCGTCGGCAAGCAGAAGAGGCATTGTACTGGGCCAAAGAAGCCGCCGAAGATGCTAGTCGTTCCAAGAGTCAGTTTCTGGCAAATATGACCCACGAGTTGCGCACGCCTCTCACTACAATCCTGGGATATAGCGAGTTACTCAAGAGTGATGTGCAAGATCTGGGATATACTGACTTGCTGTCTGATATAGAACGTATTCATCGGGCGGGTATGTATTTGCTGGCCCTTATCAGTGATGTTCTGGATCTTTCAAAGATCGAATCGGGAAAAATGGAAGTGTATCTTGAAACCTTTGATCCGGTTGATCTGGTCGATGAAGTCGTGACGATGGCGCAACCGTTAATCACAAAGAATGCCAATCAGTTGCTGGTCTATCTTGATGACCAGGTACCGATTATTCGCAGTGACCTGACCAAAGTACGTCAGATTCTGTTCAACCTGTTGAGTAATGCAGCGAAATTTACTCAGGACGGAACGGTGACGCTCCGTATCAGTATGCAAGTTATGGAGGGCGGCAGCCATGTAGCCGTCACCGACGGATCGGCCCCATTGGATGCGGTGCAGAAGACGGCAGTTTTGTTCCTTGAAGTAACCGATACAGGCATTGGTATGACCAGTGAGCAATTACAGAAGTTGTTTCAGGAATTTGTGCAGGGCGATGCCTCCACAACGCGCAAATATGGTGGCACTGGATTGGGCCTGGCGCTCTGCCAACGTTTAGCGACCTTGATGGGCGGTAGCATCGGCGTTGAGAGTGAACCAGGTGTTGGATCAACCTTCCAGGTGTGCCTGCCGGTAGATGTTGTGAATATTGATACAGAGCGGTCTGAATTGACCTGGGAAAATGAGGCCATACAGACCATGGTGTACTCAGAAAGCGATATAAGAGTATGCAAACAGAACCATATGTCATCCTGATTGTGGATGACAGCCTCTACAATTGTGATTTGCTTACTCGGCACATACAACGCCAGGGATATACCCCGGTTGTGGCGCACCATGGAAAGATGGCGCTTGATTACTTGCATAGCCAGGCTGTGGATCTGATGTTGCTTGATATTATGATGCCCGGTATGAGCGGCTATGAAGTTCTGGAATACATACAGGCAGACGCAGCACTCCGCCATATTCCGGTGATTGTGATTTCGGCGATAGACGATCTTGACAGTGTGGTGAAATGTATTCATCTCGGTGCCGAAGATTACCTTTCCAAGCCGTTTAACCCGGCTTTGCTCAAAGCCCGTATCAAAGCCTGTCTCGACAAGAAGCGCCTGTACGATCAGCAGCAAATCTATCTGCAAGAGTTGCAAACTATTCAACGGATTGATCGTGAATTGAATGCCAGCCTTGATGTGCAGCGCGTTATGCAGATCACGCTCGAATGGGCCATCCGTCGCTCGAAGGCTGATGCGGGGTTGATCGGCATGGTAACGCCTGATGCGCTGCAAGTGGTTGCCACACACGGGTATGTTACGGCTTCCAGCATACCACATAATGGATATATACCATTGGATCTGCCAACGATCAAGATCGTGGTGCAGAGTGGCGAACTTCAGTTACATCGGTTGAATCAGCAGGATAATGCCCCCCGCTTATTGCCGACTGGACAGTGTCAACTGGTGCTACCTATTCGCCGTGAGCATCAGGTGATTGGTGTATTGCTGCTGGAGAGTGCGATACTCCGAGACTGTAGTGAAGAGATACTTGCATTTCTGATCCGCCTGTGCGATCATGCAGCAATTGCACTGGCCAATGCTCAGTTGTACGCCGCTTTGCAGTCCGCCAATGCTGCTAAAAGTGAATTTGTTTCTTTTGTTTCGCATGAACTGAAAACACCGATGACATCGATCCTGGGGTATACAGATATGCTATTATCCCAGAGATTCGGAGACCTGAACGAAACCCAGGTGAAATTTTTACAGACGATGCGCACCAACGTCATGATGATGACCAGTCTAGTGTCCGATCTGACGGATATTTCGCGGATTGAGTCCGGGCATCTTTATCTCGACTATAACGCCGTTGCGCTGTCTGAGATTGTAGAAGCAGTGGTACAGTCTGTCTATAGTCAGATTGAAGCCAGATCGCAGACGTTGATGGTGCATATTCCTGATAATCTGCCGTTGATACGGGGGGATCGAATGCGTCTGATCCAGATTGTCACCAACCTGGTGAGCAATGCCTATAAGTACACCCCGCGAGGCGGCTCAATTGTCATCCGCGCTGAATATACCATGCTATCGTCACCGCAGGGAGGCGAGCAGCCGATGGTGTGCCTGATGGTCGAAGATGATGGTATGGGCATTGATGTCGAAGATCAACCACGTATCTTCCAGCAGTTTTTTCGTGCCAATACGTATGGCGTTGATGCTCCATCGGGTACGGGATTAGGGTTGCATATTACCCGACGTCTGGTGGAGTTGCAGGGTGGCCGTATCTGGTTTACGAGTATGCGTAACCAGGGCACAACATTCTATGTGGCAATTCCCATCGCAGCAGCGGTACGTCATGGTACACCCCCTGCAGGCGAAACGTGCAGATAGCGTAGATCGCAAGGTTTGGCATGCAGTATGTTCTTCTGCTGGTCATAGGAGCCATAACATCGATTGTACTGGCGTTGGTTGCCTGGCGTTATCGTTCGGCACCAGGGGCGGTCGCACTGGCTGTGCTTATGCTGGCGATTGCCGGATGGTCGCTGGCCTACGCTCAGGAACTGGTGAGCCCCGCTCTCTCGACCAAAATCTTCTGGGCACGAATCGAATACATCGGTATTACGCTGGTGCCACCGGCCTGGCTGGTTTTTGCGATTCAATATACGGGTCGTACTCAGTGGGTGACGCGCCGTAATCTGGCACTGCTAGCGCTTGAGCCGCTGCTCGTCTGGATCTTGACCTGGACGTATCCGACCCATCATTTGTTCTGGAGCAGTATTAGCCTGGATATGAGTGGCTCGATGCCAGCCTGGAGCGCAACCTATGGCATTGCGTTCTGGATGCACACGGCCTATGCCTATCTCTTTTTGCTGGTGGGCACGCTGCTGATGGCGCAGGCGTTTCTGCGCTCGCCGCACCTGTACCGTGGTCAGGCGCTGGTGATGTTACTTGCTGTTATGACACCATGGTTGGGCAATGCACTCTATATTTTCGGCTTGAATCCCCTGCCTGATCTGGATCTGACTCCACTCACATTTACGGTGACCGGCATGATCCTGTCGTGGGGAGTATTTCGCTTTCGGCTGTTGGATATTGTGCCGGTAGCCCGCGATGCGATCATTGAGAGTATGAGTGATGGCGTGGTTGTGCTGGATGAGCAGAACCGCATTGTGGACATTAATCCTTCCGCCTGTGCGATCTTTGAAAGCCAGGCGCACCTGTTGATTGGGCAATCGGTAGGTCGTATCCTGGCGCATCGCCCGGATCTGCTCGAACGTTACCTGCATGTCTTTGAAGCCCGAGAAGATTTTGTGCTGGATGATGGTATTCGACAGCGCAACTTTGACTTGCGCATCTCACCCTTACGTGACCGCCAGGGGCGCATGACTGGACGCCTGGTGGTGTTACGCGATATAACGGAACTCAAACAGTTTGAACAGGATTTATATCAGGCGAAGGAAGCAGCCGAGTCAGCCAATCGGGCCAAAAGTACCTTGCTAGCGAATATGAGCCATGAATTACGCACTCCCCTCAATGCGGTGATTGGCTATAGCGAACTTTTGTGTGAAGAAGTACGTGAATTAGGATATACCGATCTGCTTCCCGATCTAAAGAAGATACAAAGTGCGGGCGAACATCTGCTGGCCTTGATTAGCGACATTCTCGACCTGTCGAAAATCGAGGCCGGTAAAATGGATCTCTTCCTTGAAACCTTTGATGTGACTACACTGATTGATGATGTGGTGATGCATATCCGGCCGCTGGCGGCTAAAAATGGGAATCGATTGGACGTGCAGATGGAAGCTGTTCCGGCGGCTATGTATGCGGATGCGACCAAAGTACGCCAGATATTGTTAAATCTGCTGAGTAATGCGACCAAGTTTACCGAACATGGAACGATTACCTTCCATGTTACCACACGTCTTCTTCGCCCCATGGACGAGGGGGATAGGGGTGCGAAGGCACCGTTAATGCTCAATACTGAACCTGTCTCATTCCAGAAGGCCGCACCTGATCAGCCACCAGCAATGATTCTGTTCACCATACGCGACACGGGCATTGGCATACCTGCAGTGCAGATGCGCCAGCTATTTCAGGCTTTCACGCAGGGCGATAGTTCGACCACGCGCAAGTATGGGGGTACTGGACTGGGTCTGGCATTGAGTGCGCATTTGTGCCAGTTGATGGGTGGGACGATCAGTGTGGAGAGTGTTGTGGGTGAAGGATCGACTTTTGTGGTGCGGCTGCCGTTGCGGGTGAACGAGACGCACGCAGAGTCAGATGCGAGCATGATCGCTGAAGTGCAATAAGCGCACGTAAGGCGGAGTCTCGTACGTAGCAGGTGATATGCCTACCTACGTGCCGATGCTCCGCCTGTTGTACCTTTACCAGCGCTGCTCCTCGATGTATACGACGATATTGCTCATTTTTAAAAGCAGGATTGGGTGCTTACATAGTATCGATTCTGGATGTAACCGTTCAGGTGGGGTGTTCAGAAGGGGCGTTGCCCCTCCTGAAGTCTCCTGGTTTTGCGGGGGCCGTAGGCCCCCGTGCCCCGCCGGCGCAGGTACCACCTGAACGGTTACTCTGGATTGATTAGTACGATATAGAAAGTATAGCAATCCTACATGCGTTGTGAAGACCGGAGTCCAGGCTTGACGCTGGGAGCGCTCCGTCCAGCGTCAAGCCTGGATTACCGTTCACAATTGGAATAAGATTGCTATATACAAACTTATCTGGATTTCGGTATCACTCGTGATGCAACATATATATCGAAAAAATATGCGCTCAATATCGTCTCTGGATCTACATGTCAGTGGAGGCGCTATGGATCACCATAAATCAGGAGTTATACTGGTTGTAGATGATAGTGCAGAGAACTGCGATCTCTTATCACGCTGGCTACAGCGACATGGCTATACCGTTGATGTTGCAGCGAATGGGGTCATAGCACTGGAAAAGTTGCGCATGCAATCTTTTGATCTGGTATTACTGGACTTGATGATGCCCCAGATGAATGGCTTTCAGATGCTGGAACAGATGAAAGCCGATCCGCTGTTGCGGCAGATGGCAGTGATTGTGATCTCGGCGGTGCAGGATATGGACAGTATTGTCCGCTGTATTGAACTGGGAGCCGAGGATTATATTGTGAAACCCTTTAACGGTGTCTTGCTCAATGCGCGGGTCAACGCCTGTCTGGAAAAAAAACGTCTGCACGAACAAGAACAGATTTCTCTGCTCTCGCGCCTGGCCTGCCTGGGTGCGACTGCCCATGATGCCAGTGTTGATCGCTTTCTGTCGGTGCTGGAAACCGTCTCCAATCAGAACACGCCGGCCAACCTGACTATAGCTATTAACCAGATGCTGGCGACAGTGGAGCAAGCGCAGATTGAGCGGCAGCACGCGCAGGATATGCTGCAAGCACTCAATACCACGCTTGAACAACGTGTGGTCGAACGGAGCGCAGCGGCTGAACGGCGTGCGAATGACCTGGAGCGTTCCGAGGCGGCACTGCGGCAGCAAACCAGTGTCCTGCAATCGATTCTCGATAGTATTGGTGATGGGGTTATTGTGGTGGATGCCGCTGGTACTGTGCTGCATTGTAACCCGGCGGCGCGGCGGTTGTTTGCGAACACGTTCGATGGCGGGTCGCTCGATCTGTATACCCTGGGAACCTATTTTTACTTGCCTGATACTGTCACGCCCTGTCCGCCTGATGCGCATCCGCTGGCGCAAGCGATGCGGGGCGAAGTGTCAGATAACACCGAAATCTTTGTCCGTTTATCTCCGACTACCCCTGGCTGCTGGATGAGCGTGACTACCCGTCCGTTCCTGGATGAGCAAACAGGGGCGCATGGTGGTGTGGCGGTGTTCCGCGATATTACGACTGCCCGGCAGTCGGCAGCAGCTCTGCGGATTAGCGAAGAACGCTATGCCCTGGCTGCCCGTGGTGCCAACGATGGCCTGTGGGATTGGGATCTGAAGGCCAATCAGTTCTATTTTTCCCCACGCTGGAAAGCGATGCTCGGCTACCGCGAAGATGAGGTGGGTAGCGATCCCCAGGAATGGTTTGGCCGTGTCCATCCTGATGATAGAGATCGGGTGCAACTGCATCTTGATGCACATTTCAAAGGATTAATTACCCACTTTGAAAACGAGCATCGTATGCAGCACAAAGATGGCGAGTATCGCTGGATGTTGTGTCGCGGCCTGGCTGTCTGGAATGGGGCGAAACAGGTAACGCGCATGGCTGGCTCGCAAACCGATATTACGGATCGCAAGCAGGCCGAAGAGCAACTTCGCTATGGTGCGCTGCACGATATGCTCACTGGCTTGCCCAACCGTGCCCTGTGCCTGGATCGGCTGCAATGCGCGATTGCTCGTGTGAAACGCCAGACACATGATCAGTTTGCGGTCATCTGCCTCGATATAGATCGCTTCAAAACGTTGAATGATAGCCTGGGATATGTGGTGGGCGATCAGCTCCTGGTCGCTTTTGCCCACCGTGTCCGTGAGTGTTTACAACCAGATGATACGCTGGCACGGCCTGGTGGTGACGAGTTTATTATTTTGATCGAGAATAATCATGATATACGCAGTGCTATTCAGATAGTTGAACAGATCCATGAGGTTTTGACAAAGCCGTTTACATTGAATGGGCATGAGGTCTTTATTTCGGTCAGTTGCGGCATTGTGCTGGGCACAGCGGCCTATGATCAACCTGAAGATGTGCTACGTGATGCAGCTACTGCTCTGTATTACGCCAAGTCCAAAGGCAAGGCCCAGTATGCCGTTTTCGATGCGACGATGCATACACATGCGATCACCCTGTTACAGATAGAGGCCGACCTGCGACACGCTATTGATCGGCACGAATTAACCATATACTATCAGCCAATTGTGGCTCTGGAAACAGGGCGGATCGCCGGTTTCGAGGCGCTGTTGCGCTGGAATCATCCGCAACGAGGGTTTATTCCGCCATCAGAATTCATCACAGTAGCCGAAGATACCGGGTTAATTATACCGATTGGTCGCTGGATACTGGCCGAGGCATGTCGGCAGATGTGCGTATGGCAAACCCAATTTCCATTGCTTGACACTCTGTTTGTCAGTGTGAACATTTCGTGTCGGCAGTTTGCACAGCCGGATCTGGTGGAACAGATCGAGCAGATTCTGGATGAAACGGGCCTGGAAGCGTCCAATTTGAAATTAGAAATTACCGAGAGCGTGCTGATGCGGCACGGTGAGGCGAGGCTGCTGCTGGCGCGCTTGCGAGCGCTGGCGGTGCAGTTCTCGATTGATGACTTTGGTACCGGCTATTCATCGCTGAGTTATCTACACCTCTTACCAATCAATACACTCAAAATTGATCGTTCTTTTGTGAATGGTATTAATCTGCCGGGTACCAGTGTACCGATTATCCAGGCCATACTGGCGCTGGCGCACTCGCTGGGTATGAGTACGATTGCCGAAGGGATCGAAACAAACGATCAACTGGAACGCTTGCGTGCGCTAGGCTGCGACTATGGACAGGGCTGGTGGTTCTCGAAAGCGCTAGACAGGCATGCGGCGACGGCGTTACTGGCAACGGAAGTACGTTGTATTCAGGAAGCGCAAGAGACGGCGGTGGTATAGGCGACAGGGCATAGAGAACAGGGTGCGGGCCGATGCTCTGATGTTGAAGCTGGCAGGTGTTGATACTGATGTGGAGGCGTCGCACCAGTTGGATGTTGCAACCTTTCCTTTCAAGAAGCAGCCACAGTCTTTTATGATCCACTCGTAATCACCTTTCTTGATCCCGATCATTCAGACGATGAAGATCGATTTATTGTCAATGGACGCATTCGTCAACATAAGCAAGAGCTGACGCGCTCTCGTCAGTCCCAGGCAGCGATGCCCCAGGTACAGGATTTCTCAGCCCGTCTTTACGTATAGCACGTTCAGTATAAACTGAACCTGTGAAACTTTTTCCCACTGATCTGCGTCTTAGTCTGTAGAAGCCACGTACTGCTGGTCGTGCAGGCATACCATGTTGGTATAGCAAGCCTCTTGCAATGGTAAACCTGGCGTCCAGGCTTTAGCCTGGACGGAGCGAGATCCAGCGTCAAGCCTGGAATCCGGGTCTTCACAACTGATGGACGCTTGTTGTCATACCGTTTCGCCGTGACCCTTCCGTATGGTCGTGCCATGCGTCCTCCCACGGGCGGGGGGGCGGGGGCCGCAGGCCCCCGTCCATGTTCCTGGGGGTTTCTGCGGAGCGGTGTTGCATACAACGTCGCTCCGCCGTACGACAGTTCCAGAGGAGGTCGCGTGGTCGTAGCAGCAAGCGTAAGACAGACCAGCGGATGCGGAAGGGCTACGTCAAATTGCTAGAACAGCAATTGAATTGAGTATACAGAGGAACAGTACAGGTGACCGAAGCACAACGGCAACAGGATCAGCAACATTTTGTAGAGGAGGTGGGCCTGCTCTTTGAACATGCGGGTCTGCCCCGCATGGCCGGGCGTATTCTGGGCTGGTTGCTCATCTGCGACCCACCCCACCAGTCGCCGGGTGAACTGGCAAAAGTGTTGCAGGCCAGCAAAGGCTCGATCAGCACGATGATCCGGCTGCTGATCCAGATTGGTCTGATTGAACGCATCAGTTTACCCGGTCAGCGTCGTGATTATGTGCGTATCAAAAGCAACTCGTGGAACGAACTGTTCACCCGGCGCATGTTTATGGTTTCGTCGTTCCGTCAACTGGCTGAACGTGGATTGACGGTGTTGTCTGACGACCATGGACAGCCACAACGCGAGCGACTGGCGGAGATGCGGGATCTGTATGCGTTTTTGGAGCGCGAGGTACCAATGTTGCTGGCACGCTGGGAGCGTGAGCGTCACTTGCGATCCACAGACCAGGAAAATACGGGGCAGCAGGCATAATACCAATTTGACGTAGCCATTCCGCATCCTTTGGTTCGTCGTACGCTTGCGCATACGACCATAAGACTTCCCCTGGAACGAGCTGTCGCGGGACGGAGAGGCGTTGCATGCAACGCCTCTACACCGACATCCACACAGGGGCGGGGGCCGCAGGTGAGGGCAAAATGCCAACCTTGAATGTCGAAAGACATCCACACAGGGGCGGGGGCCGCAGGCCCCAGCCCCCCCCGCCGAGACGCTGGCGCGTGGGCGTACGAATGGTAAGAACATGCAGAATGGTCACGTCGAAACGGTATAAGTGCCGGAAGGCTGTCGCTCTCGCTAGCAACCGCTAGAAAATACCGGGTAATCATGATGTTGCAACAGTTATTCAGACGCCTAAAATTCGCCCCCGATCCGTTGGGTACGGGCTATCGTCACGGTAATACTCACTTCATTGAGTTGCGCCAGGTACGCAAAGTCTACCCGAGTGCCGCCGGAGATGTCGTGGCACTCAACGGTATTGATCTGATGATCGACCGCGGTGAATTTATAGCCGTTATTGGCAAATCTGGCAGTGGTAAATCGACGTTGATCAATATGATCACCGCTGTTGACCGCCCAACATCGGGTGAGATTCTGGTGGGTGATACCGCCGTGCATCGTCTCAGTGAAGAGCGTGCCGCTATCTGGCGCGGTATCAACATCGGTATTGTCTACCAATCCTTTCAGCTTATGCCCTCGCTCACGGTGATCGAGAATGTGATGTTACCCATGGATTTTTGCGATACATATCCGTCCCACGAGTTTCATGATCGGGCGCTGCATTTGCTGGAACAGGTGGATATCGCCGAGCATGCCTACAAACTACCGTCTGCCATGTCAGGGGGGCAACAACAGCGGGTGGCGATTGCCCGTGCCCTGGCAAACGATCCGCCGCTCATTCTGGCTGACGAGCCAACTGGCAATCTCGACTCGCAAACAGCCGAGGCAGTATTCCATCTGTTCGAGACGCTGGTGGATCGGGGCAAAACGATCCTGCTGGTTACCCACGATAGCGACCTGGCCCGTCGTGTGCAACGCACGATCACGATTGCGGATGGTGCGATTGTTGCGGATCAGGCTATAACCATTGAAGATAGGCAACCGGACAGCGATCAGGCGGTAATCCTGAAAGGGGATGTGTCTACGTGAGGGCAGTGGCAGGCGACGGGGCAGAGCAGACAGGTTCTGTTACGGTTCCGCTGCCGCCTGTTCCCTATCTGGTGGAGGTGAACCATGGTCATTCGACCACGCTGGCGCAAAGTATTGCGTGATATGTGGGGTAATAAAACCCGGACGATCCTGGTGGTGTTGTCGATCGCCATCGGAGTCTTTGCCGTCGGCATGATTGCGAATGCGCGGATTATTCTGGATCGTGATCTGGCGCGGAGCTATGCTGCCACTAATCCAGCCAGCGCCCGCCTGCTGGTATCATACCTGATGCTGGGTGGCGGTGAAGGCTTCGATGATGATCTGGTGCAGGTGGTGCAGCGTATGCGCAACGTGGCGGCTGCCGAGGGACGGCGAAGCCTCTCGGTGCGGCTGAATGTGGGGCCAGATGAGTGGCGCGATCTGCAGATCTTTGCCATCCCTGATTATGAGCATATTCGTATCAATAGAGTCTGGTCGGAGAGCGGTGCCTGGCCGCCGCCCCACCGCGAAATGCTCATTGAGCGAGCGGCGCTAGGCCTGACTAATGCGCAGGTCGGTGACACCGTGTTGCTCAAGATGCCCAATGGATCGCGGCGCGAGGTGCGCATCGCGGGCCTCGTACATGACCTCTCGCAGTTGCCTTCGTTCCTCGACGGTACGATCTATGCCTATGTCACGTTTGAGACGCTCGAATGGCTGGGGGAGCCACGCGACTACAACGAGATGTATATTGTGGTTGAGGGCGATAAATATGATAAAGAACATGTGCAAGCCGTGACCAATGAGGTGCGTGATAAGATCGAAAAAAGTGGGCGTTCGGTATTGATGACGATTGTGCTAGAGCCGGGCAAGCATCCCCTCAGTGATGCCATTCAGACCATCGTTTTACTGCTAGGCGTGCTGGGCTTTTTCTCGCTGTTGTTGAGCGGATTCCTGGTGATCAATACCATCTCGGCGCTCCTGGCGCAGCAGGTGCGGCAGATCGGCATCATGAAGGCGATTGGTGCGCGTTCACACCAGATTATGTGCCTGTATCTGGTTACGGTGTTGATCTTTGGCCTGCTCTCATTGCTGATCGCTGTGCCGTTGGGGGCGCTGGGGGCGCAATTCTTCACCCGGTTCATGGCGGGCCTGTTTAACTTCGACCTGGCTGATTTCTACGTGCCCCGGTCGGTGATGATACTGGAGGTAACAGTTGGTCTGGTGGTACCATTGCTGGCCGCCCTGTATCCCATTATTGCTGGTACACGCGTGACGGTGCGCGAGGCGATGAGTGATTATGGCCTGGGCGTCCAACGTGCATCGCACAAAACGCACCCTGGCGGACGGATGGCGGCTCTGCTCGGTCACCTGATGGCCCTGCTCGGTTTGTCGCGGCCGCTGCTGCTCTCGTTGCGTAATACGTTTCGACGCAAGGGGCGCCTGGTGCTAACCCTGACGACGCTCACGCTGGCGGGGGCGATTTTTATTGGTGTATTTAGTGTACGTGACTCGTTGCTCACGACGCTTGATGACTTGATGGATACCTGGCAATACGATGTCCAGGTGACGTTGAGTCGCCCACATCGGATTGAGCAGATCGAGGATGTGGCGCTGAGTGTGCCGGGTGTGGTCAAAGCAAAGGGGGCTGGTTTTACCCTGACTCGACGTGTGCGGGCTGACAAGACCGAGAGTGATAGCATGTTTTTGATGGCACCACCGGTTGATGCTGATCTGGTGCGGCCAGTGATAGTAGCCGGGCGCTGGTTGGAACCTGATGACGAAAACGCGATTGTGGTGAGTACCAATTTCCTGAGTACTGAACCTGATTTGAGTGTTGGTGACTCGATGGTACTGAAAATAGATGGCCGTGATACCACATGGCATATCGTGGGTGTTTCACAATTTTTAGCGCCAATCTCCTATGTGGATTATGCCGATTATGCGCGAGCGGCGCGCAATGCCGGGCGTGCCAGTAGCGTCTGGGTGGTCACCGAGCGTAGCGACCTGGAGTTTCAATCGCAGGTTGCCCAGCAGTTAGAACAGCAATTTGAGCGTGCCAGCCTGCGTATCAACTCGGTCGCCAAGATTGCCGAGGAACGGGCCGAGGCCGAAGCCACCTTTGAAATCATTGTGATCCTGCTGCTGTTTATGGCCGTGCTGCTGGCGTTTGTGGGCGGCCTGGGATTGATGGGCACCATGAGCATGAACGTGCTGGAGCGTACCCGCGAGATCGGTGTGATGCGGGCAATTGGTGCTTCGAACGGCTCAATCCAGCAGATCGTGCTGGTTGAGGGTGTCGTGATAGGCTGCATGAGCTGGCTGTTGGGAGCAGTTCTGGCAATGCCTTTGAGCAAGCTGTTGAGTGACGCGGTGGGTATGGCCTTCTGGCAGTCCCCTCTCAGCTACTCGTTTTCGGTGGGCGGGGCGCTGATCTGGCTGGTGACGGTAGTGCTGTTATCAGCGGTTGCCAGTTTCTTGCCGGCGTGGAATGCCTCCCGGCTCACCGTGCGCGACGTGCTGGCGTATGAGTAGGCTGTGGGTAATGTGAGATAGTTACCCGGTCGGTCGCACACAACGTCTTTTGCGCCGGAGTTTACCCCATTCGACTGCCCTCAGAGCTTGCCCTGAGCGCAGTCGAACGGGACAAGCTCTGAGCGAAGCCGAATGGGGCAGACCGTTCCCTTTTTTGCTTCCCCCGGCTGTTCGCCGAAGGCAAACAGCCGGGGGAAAAAGCGGTTCTTCCACTGCTCCCAGGTATGCGTCTTCCTCCACGTGTGAACAGGTACTGGAACCTTTCCTTGACATGCCCTCACGTTATTCTTATAATTCACATTATTTATTGCTGGGGATAGTCTCAGAAGCCCTGTTTGAAAAGAGGCGATTTGGAGGGCGTAGCGCTCCAAAAGCGCTGTTTCTACCCGCCGTGCAGCAGCGGGTAGGGGAGTCAAACAGCTTCTCACAGTATCGCTAACTTTAGAAGCCATGAACCGCAACCTCTCACGTCGGGATTTTCTGAAGCTCATCGCTGTGGCTGGCAGTGGCCCGGCGCTCCTCAGCGGATGTACGCTGCCAGCGGCGATGCCCGACAGGACACGCGACGCTGTACCTGTCGAGGCGGAATACGATGTTCTCATTGTTGGTGCGGGGATTGCGGGCCTGACAGCCGCTTATTATCTGCGCCAGCAGCCGATTGTGGTTCTCGAAAGCGCTCCCTATGCCGGTGGCCGTACGCTCTCCGGGGATTACCACGGTTATGCCTATGCCAAAGGTACGGAATATATCGGCCAACCAGATGGGGCGCTCGCAGCGATCATTGCGGATCTCAAGGTATCGCTCAAGGAAATACCTGTGCCCATGGACGCACGGTTTCATCAGGGTCAGTTTTACTGGGGTGACGATGGTATCGCTCTGTCTCACATCGAGCAGTGTGGACTGGCCGAATACAATCGTTTTGTCCAGTTGATGCAGCGTGCCTATGCTGCCTACGAGGATTTGCCTGGCCTTGACCTGATGTCCAACCTTGCTGCCCTGGATGACATCACCGTCCGTGAATGGTTTGACCGTCTTGCCATCTCCGAAACTTTCTACACTGCTTATAACGTCACTTTCAAAGGTTTATTTGGGGCGACTATAGACGAAATATCGGCCCTGAGTGCAATTACCGAAATCGCGTTTGATTTTGAAGACCAGAAACTAATTGAAGATATAGATGATCTGGACAATACACCAGATCAACAAGGCAACTACTCCGCTGCCTATTCGTGCGTCACGGGCTTGACAGAGATTACCAGCGCTATCTCCAATCATCTGGGTGATCGAATTGCCTTCCAGTCTACGGTCACCCACATCGTTCGTGCTGATGAACAGTACCTGGTGACCTATTACGATCAGGCGGGCACCCTGCATACACTGGCCTGCTCAACGCTGCTGCTGGCTGTTCCGGCACCTGTTGCCTTGCAGATTGCAGCACAGGTGTTGAGCGCCGAACAGCAACAGATTTTGCAGCAGGTGCCCTATGCTTGTTACGTTACCATCGCGCTCTTCAGCACAGAACCGATTTTCAACCAGGCCTTTGATCTCGCGGTACCCGACGGTTACTTCTTCACCGACGTGTACGATGCCACCTGGGTGCAACGCTATTACACCGATCGGGTGGCGGATGACGCACATATCATCAGTGTGTATGTGGCTCCCCAGAGCTATAGCGACTGCTCGATCCTCGAACTGAGCGATGATGAACTTCTGGAGCGAGTGTATCAGCACCTGGAGACCATTTTTCCGCAGGCGCGACACCAGATCAGCGGCTATGACATCGAGCGCTTTCGCTATGGCTACCCGGTGATGACGCCAGGTACCTACAAACGTCTGGCACGCTTGCATGCTATCACCAGTGGCAACCTGCTGCTGGCCGGCGATTACATGCTGTATCCTACCTTTGAGGCTGCCGCTGAATCGGGGGCGCTTGCTGCCGAGCAGGTGCTTGATCGGTGATATACACGTAGGTGAAAGTGAGAACTATTGGATGCGTATGTTCGTAATTAACACGAGTTACGCGGTCACGGTGTCTGTCAACTTCTTCGCCTGCGGCAGCGTGGAATAGACACTTTTTTTTGCCCCAAATGTTCGCCGAAGGCGAACATTTGGGGCGAAAACAAAAAAATACCGTTAACTCGTAACCGTTCAGGTGGGGTGGTTGGGCGGGGCACGACCCCGCCCGGAGGTTCCCGGGGGTTGCGGGGGCATGCGGCCCCCCGCAACCCCCGCTGGCGAAAGTCCCCCTGAACGGTTACGTTAACTCAGGATATTCCGACTTCTTTTATAGAAATGAGCCAGATGATGCGTATCGTTACATCCCACCTATCCAGAGTGGCCGTACTTATCCTGATCCTGGTCATCGGGTTGAGTAACTGCAACGTGCCAGCCACCCCGACATCCGGCAACCTGCCGACCACACCACCGGAAACAATGCCGACGACACCACGGGAAACAACGCCGATCATCGCCGATCCAACTCCGACGACCAGCAGTGCGAGCGCACCACTCGCTCCGACCGAGGATGTGGGTGGGGTGCAGGAATTGCTTTTTAGCGCTCCGGATGGACGCTGGCGCATCCGCTATCCGGGTGACCGCCTGGGCCAGGAGTCGTTGGGCAACGATCTTACCATCTTTATCAGCGCCGACCGTGGCACGTTCGCTGCGGTGGATAGTTTCGTGGCCGAGGGTGATGCGTTTGGCAATACGGGTGAGAACTTGCGCAACCGCGCCCGCGATACGCTGGAGCGCATCTATGGTCGGCCCGTGATCGAGGAGGATATTATTGCGTCTCCGCCGGAGCCATGGGCTACGGGCATTAGCTTTACGACTGAGCGTGGCTCAAGGGGCGTGGCCCTCTACCGCCAACCCGGACGTGGCCAGGGCGATTACCAGGTTTACGGCTTCCTCTACGGCTATAAGACAGCGAGCGAAGCCGATGCGCTGCCTATGTTGCAGGCGATCCAGGCCACGCTCGAGATGGAGGAGGCAACGCCCTGATCGTTGTTGCCAGTGGTGCAGCTATAGGGTTTTGCCTGCCCTACTCGACCGTCTCCGCTGTCTGGGGCAGATTGGGCGCACGGAAGGCCAGAATAATATCACGGCGGGGCACACCCCCGGCTTATGAATATTGAACAAAGAGTTCGGCTATGGCGTACATCCGCTATGCAGCCGCCAATGGTGTGCTACGGTAACCCAAACCCGGCTCAAGCCGGGACGCCAGTTGTTTGTGTATCTGGATTACAATCGAAATTGCTCCGCGCTGCGATGCAACTGAGACTGACCGTTGGATGGCACTTTTGCGCCTTCGCTACCTCTTGCCAATCGTCTATATAAGATGTATACTTTTGATATATACTGATAATCTAAACAAGCGCCGTGTGGAGGTCAGCATGGATACTGCAAAAATCTTCCAAAATGGGAAAAGTCAAGCTGTGCGGTTGCCCAAAGAGTATCGCTTTCGCGGCTCAAAAGTCTACATTAAAAAAATGGGTACAGCAATAGTTCTAATCCCTGAACAAGATTCCTGGGAACCACTCCTTGATAGTCTCACACTCTTTTCGGATGACTTTATGCACGAACGGATGCAACCGCCCGTTGACCATCGTGATACACTTTTTGAGTAGGCATGGCATTATGCAATACTTGATAGACACCAATATTTGTATTACTATTATTCGTAAGAAATCACCACTTGCTATCCAACGTCTCACGCAACAACCAGTTGCAACGGTTGCTATTTCTACAGTAACGATTGCCGAATTACAGGTAGGTGTACAAAAAAGCTCAGACCCACCAAAGAATGAATGAACGAGCACTTGAGCAATTCCTTATCCCATTCATATTTCTTGATTTTGACTACGATTCAGCTCATGTATATGGCAAGATACGGGCCTATTTAGAGAGTCAGGGGACGCCAATCGGTGCCCTTGATACCCTGCTTGCAGCCCAGGCATTGGCGTATAATCTAATCATGGTCACCAATAATGTCCGCGAATTTGTACGGTTACCCAATCTCTATAGCGAAGACTGGACGCAACCATCGCCCTGAACCGCCAATACACACCTGCTAACGTCACCGCCCATCGCCTATAGCGCATCATCCGGGACGATCAGCACCGAGCAGGGCGCATGCGTGATCACCTGTCGTGTTACATCGCTCCCCCCAAAGAGCGCGGGTGTAATCGGGCCATGATTACCAATCACGATCAGATCGTAATCACCTGTGCCAGCCACATGTAAAATGCCTTCGGCAGGTGTACTGGATGGATAGATCTGTATGGTGTTGGTGACATCGAGTGCCCGGAGGGTTGCCGCTGCCCGTTCGAGATGGGCATTGGCCAGCAGGCTTACCCCACGTACCGGATGAGATACATGGAGAATCGTTACCATCGCCCCAAAGCGTCGCGCCAGTCGCCCGCCTGTGCGGACATCGTTTTTGCCCGGCTCACCAGCGGCAGTGCAGATCAGTATGCGTGTGAGTTGTGTGCGTGAGCCTTTCACCAGCAGGATGGGCGTTATCGCACCACGTGCAATGCGTTCGATCATGCGTACATCAGGTGCCTGACCAGTTGCCACGGTGCTAGTACTTTCCCCACAGCCCAGCACCAGCAGGTCATACAACGACTCGGTCTGCTCGGTGATAATATGCTGTTCGGCATCGCCCACGCGTAGATGCAGCTCTGCCGGGAGATCGGCTGCGTCCAGGTAGCGTTGTAGCATAGTCCCAACCGGGTCAATCCCTTCGTTGGTCGCCGCGATGCCCAGCACTGTCACCGTCGCGTCGAGTTTTTCCGCCAGCCAGCGGGTGAGAACGGGTGTTACGGAGGTATTGGCCGCAGGATCGTATAGCAACAGGCGGCGCGGTGGTGGTTTGAGCATATGCCAGGCGCGCAGACTGACCCAGATCGCCTCCCCCGCCAGCGGCACATCGGTCGGTACCACGGTATCAACCAGCAGCCCCTCTTCGCCAAACGGTGCTACAGGCGCAATCTGCCGTACCCCTGGCAGATGTGGCAACCGCAGGCGCAACCGTCGTCGATCGCCCGCAAACGATTGCTCAACAATCGTGCCGCGCCCAATCACCGGTACATGGGTCTTTGGCTCGGTGATACTGAGCACCACCTGTTCCGGGCGCACCAGAATCTGCACGCGATCGCCGTCTTCATAGTCGATAGTACTATCGAGTGGCAGCGGTAGTTGTAGCGATCCAAAGCAGGCGTGCCCATCATCAACACGGCCCACCAGCACGGTGGCTGTGCCGAGGAAGGTCGCGGTAAAAGCGGTGCGCGGATAGGCATAGAGTGTTTCTGGTGCGCCAACCTCCAGCAACTTGCCGCGCTCAATCACACCGATGCGATCCGCCAGTTCAAAAGCCTCCTCTTGATCGTGCGTCACCAGAATGGCTGTAATCTGCAAGCGGCGCTGTATCTCCTTCAGCGTGCGCCGCAACTGGGCACGGATCTTTACATCCAGCGCACCGAACGGCTCGTCTAGCAATAGCACCTTTGGTTCGTAGGCCAGTGCCCGTGCCAGCGCCACCCGCTGTTGCTGTCCACCCGAGAGTTGATGGGCATAGCGATTCCCCAGGCCGACCAGTCCCACCAGATCCAGCAGTTCATCGCGCCGCCGCGCTCGTTCGCTGGCGAGTACTTTGCGTATTTTTAGCCCGAATTCAATATTCTGGGCCACGGTCATATGCCGAAAAATTGAGTAGTTCTGGAACACAAAGCCCATGTTGCGCTGCTGGGGCGGTACAGCGGTGACATCACGTCCATGTACCACTATTCGCCCTGCATCAGGCTGAATCAGGCCCGCAATTAGTCGTAATACCGTGCTTTTGCCACTGCCGCTGGCTCCCAGCAATACAAACAATTCGCCATCGGCCACTTCGAGCGATACCTGATCGACAATCGCCTGGTTGCCATACCATCTGATCAACTGATCCAGCACAATCGACATCAGTCCCCCATATAGCGCATTGATTTCAACTCTTTTGCTAACGCCCATTCCCGGTGTAGCGTAGCAGGAAAAAGAAAATGACAAACGATAGTGCAGCCAGCACCGCTGCAACGGCATTGGCGGCGGCGATATTCCCGGCCTCAAACTGGGCAAAAATGTAAAGTGGTGCGGTCTGAGTGCGCAGGCGTAAGTTTCCCGACACCAGCACCGTCGCGCCAAACTCACCCAGCGAGTGGGCAAAGGTCAGCAGCGCACCGGTGAAAATGCCCCCGCGTAGTGCGGGCAGGGTGACATACCAGAATGTTTGCCAGCGGCTGGCACCAATGGTATAGGCTGCCTCTTCATAGGTCGTCTCCAGTTCATCCAGGAGCGGCTTGATCGTACTGAGCATATAGGGAAAGGTAACAAAGAGATGCGCCAGCAACACCCCAAACGGCGTAAACATTGGTTGCAAGCCGAGCGGATCGAGCCAGCGCCCCAGCAACCCGATCGGCCCCCACAGCAGCAAGAGCGACGTGCCCACAACAACGGTCGGGATGGCGACGGGTAAGTTGACAACGATGTTCAGGGGGCGTTCGCCCGGAAAGCGATACCGACTTAACACATAAGCGGCAAAGGTGCCAATCAGTCCGTTGAGAAAGGCAGTCGCAAAGGCGATCAGCAGGCTGAACCGCAGCGCAAACTGTGCATCGGGAATGAGTAGTGCTGCAATGAAAGCCCCGACACCACCGCGAAAGGCAAAGATAAACACCGCTGCCAGCGGCATCAGGAGCAGCGGCAGCAACACTACGATCAGCATGCCGACCGGTAGCCAGGGCGATGGTTGCGCAACTGCGCCGGCTGAACCACGGCGATTACCTGCTGATCGATTCGGCCTGGACATACTACTCATTGCTCCAACTCCTGTAGCACACGGTCTTTCCAAATGCCCTCAACAATGTCCCGTTTTGCCTGCGGCCAGCCGCCAAAATCATCGATCATAAATGGATCGTGAATCGCGCCAAACTGCGGGTTTGCGCGATTTAACTCTTCATAGACACTGCGGTAACCATATTCGACAAACAGGCGCTGGGCCGGTTCGCTCCATAGAAACTGGACAAAGGCAGCGATCAGTTCACGCTGTGCCAGAGCAGTATGGCGCTCGATGACAACCAGCGTATGCTCGCTCAAGATCGTGCGTTGTGGATAGATAATCTCGGCTTGCAATCGCCCACGTGCCTGATCATAGAGTGCCTCCTGTTCGTAGGTAATCAGCGCATCGCCGAACCCATTTTCAAACTGTGTACGCGCCGAGCGAGCCGAAGCGGCCTGTGCTACAACGTTGCGCCAGATCCCCAGGAGCAGATCATAGCCGGCCTCAGGTCGATCAGGATCAGCACGCGCCCCGGCCCCATACTCGGCAACAATGGCCCAGTTCGCACCACCAGACGTTAAAGGATCGGGATGCACCACGCCAATGCCTGGGCGCGTCAGGTCGGCAAAGTCGTGAATAGCTTTGGGATTACCGGGTCGCACCAGAATGACAAAAGGTGTGCGGTTGACCACTCCGCGTTCAGGTAAATCATGCCAGCTTTCCGCGTCGATAACACCAGCCTCGCTCAGGCGCAGTGCGTCCAGTTCCAGCGACAGCAAGGCCAGTTCGGCCGGTACACCCATGACAATCTGGTTGGTAATTGTGCCTGAACCAGCAAAAGAACTGATAAACTCGACCTGCTCGCCCGTTTGCGCATACCATTGGGCCTGGAATGCTGGAAAAATCGCCTGTTCCATCACACTGCCTAAAATACTGAACCCATAAAACACGATTGTGCGCGGGGCTATCGCTTCCCGTGTGAACGGGAGCCAGGGCCAGAGCGCATACAGTGCCAGGGTACTCAGTAGTGTCAACGGAATAACGTTGCGCAGATATGGTGCAAGCGTAACATATTTCATGATCGATTCTCACGTTCAGCGTTTGTTTGCGGCACACAAAAAAGTGGTCAGCGGTCAGGATAATCCGACCACTGATCACTGATCGTTGATCACCGTTGTGTCATTTATAGGACTTACGCGATTGCTCGAACACAACGTCGTTTCACCTGCGGCAGCGTGGTACTTTGTCTCTTCTGGCTCCAAATTTTCGCTGTAGCCGAGAATTTGGAGCTAAAAGGGAGTCGCTTCCACGCTGCCGCAGGCGAGAGGGACATGGGCGTCAAGCTACCGCGTACCTCCTGTCATTTATAGCAGCAATTATGAGACGTATGGCGATGACTGACTGATGGTAGTGAGGGCTATAATACCATAATACCTGTCGGTACTGTGGGATGGGCGATAGTATAAGCCTGGACATTGAAAGAGGAGCGTAATATGGTCTACCTATCAAATTGTTGCACGACAATCTCATGAGCGACACGCCGTATTCCTATCATGTGCGGCGTTGTGATAACCGCTCCCTTTGCCCAGATTATGCTGGACGCGGAGCAGCGAATTGTGCGTTGCCCAACGCACTGGCAATGCCCGCCTGGAGCGTCCCGTGGGTGATAATGCCACTGAGATCAATCCCCAGATGCACCAGTGTCTGCGCAATCGGGGGCTGAATGCCGGTCAGCATCACCTGCGCTCCTAACAGTTTCACTGCCTGCGCCGCCTGGATGAGTGCCTGCGCCACCTGTGTATCCACCACCGTCACACCGGTAATATCCAGAATAACCAGGTCGGCTTGATGCTGCGCC
>CALANA010000042.1 GCA_937925925.1 uncultured Chloroflexales bacterium
ACCACTACGTTTTTATTGTCACAGAATAACCACAAGCAAAAGGGAAAACGCAGTAGCATATTCTGACACGAGGTTATACCAATTTGACTTAAACATTCTGCATACGCCGAAATCCCCACATGGGCGGGGGCCTGCGGCCCCCGCCCATGTGGGGATTTCGGCGTATGCAGAATGTTTAAGTCAAATTGGTATAACCTCGTGTCAGAATATGCTACTGCGTTTTCCCTTTTGCTTGTGGTTATTCTGTGACAATAAAAACGTAGTGGTATTTGGAGTGACTGACATATGACTATTCAACGTGTTGACCGAGACCTTAATCGCTTCCGCCATATTGTACGTGGTCGGATTAAAAAGGATCTTCGCAAATATATGTCTCACGGCGAGATGGTGGGACGACAGGGAAAACGTTATGTGAGTATTCCGTTGCCGCAGATCGACATTCCGCAGTTTCGCTATGGCGCGAAACAGAGTGGCGGTGTTGGGCAGGGCGATGGTAACATTGGAGACCCGATTGCGCAGGGTGATGGTCAACCCGGCCAGGGCGAGGCTGGCAGCGAGCCAGGGAGCCACGTCCTCGAAGTTGATGTTTCCCTGGAAGAACTGGCCCAGATTCTGGGCGAAGAATTGCAGTTACCCAATATTCAACCCAAAGGCAAGAAGAACATTATTAGCGAAAAAGATCGCTATAGTGGTATTCGTAAGACTGGCCCCGACTCGCTGCGTCACTTCAAACGTACCTACCGTGAAGCGTTGCGTCGCCAGATAGCCGCCGGTGATTATGATAATGCCAACCCTGTTGTTATTCCCGTGCGCGAGGATATGCGCTATCGCTCCTGGAAAGAGACGTTGCTTCCTGAAAGTAACGCCGTGATTATGTACATGATGGACGTGTCCGGTTCTATGGGTACCGAACAGAAAGAACTGGTACGAATCACTGCGTTCTGGATTGAAACCTGGTTGCGTTCTCAATACAAAGAGATCGATATTCGTTATATTGTTCACGATGCTGCGGCCAAAGAAGTCGATCAAGAAACCTTCTATCATATTCGTGAAGGCGGCGGCACCAAAATATCCTCGGCCTACAAATTGTGCAATCGGCTGATTGACGAACGCTATCCCGCGAATGAGTGGAACATCTATCCCTTCCATTTTAGCGATGGCGATAACTGGGGCGGCGGTGATACACGCGAGTGTATCGAGTTGTTGCGCAAAGAGATGCTGCCCAAGGTAAATCTCTTCTGTTATGGCCAGGTGCGCTCACTCTACGGATCAGGCCGGTTTGCCCATGACCTGGAAGAGTATCTCGGCGATGAAGACAGTCTGGTGATCAGTGAAATTGCCGAACGTGATGATGTCTATGACACCATTAAGGATTTTCTGGGTAAAGGCAAATAAGTGCCCTATGGGGAAAAAACTTCCGGTTACATATTCCGGTCTGGACACCAGGTACCGGTGGTAAGAATGATGGCTTTATGAGAAATACAAACCTTCCACCAGATCTTCAGGCGGCCCGTGAAGAGATTGAAGGCTATGCGAAAGCCTATGGCCTCGATTTCTTCCCTATTATCTATGAAGTCCTGGACTATCGCACGTTATATGAAACGGCCGCCCTGGGTGGTTTTCCAACACGCTATCCACACTGGCGCTTTGGTATGGAGTACGATCAACTCATTAAGGGGCATGTCTGGCTGGGTAGCACTATTTATGAAATGGTGATCAACACCAATCCATCCTATTCCTATCTTCTGGAAGGTAATGAGATGGTTACCCAGAAGATGGTCATGGCCCATGTCACAGGCCATGTTGATTTTTTTAAGAATAATATGTGGTTTGCGCATACGAATCGTAAGATGCTCGACGAGATGGCTAATCATGCTGCACGGATTCAGCGCCTGATTGATCGCTATGGCTATGATATGGTTGAGGATTTTATTGATACCTGCCTCTCGTTAGAGAATTTGATCGACTATCACGCGCCCTATATCAAGCGCCCGGAAGCACAGACGGAACAGCCAATTGTGAGTAATGAGGAAGTTCCGGTTGTCGAGGGACTCAAGGTCGAGCGTGGTTACATGCAAGAATATATCAATCCACCAGAGTTTATGGATGCGCAGCGCAAAAAGCTAGAGCAAGAACAACTGAAGCAAAAGCGATTTCCCGAAAATCCTCAGAAAGATATTCTGCTGTTTCTGCTCAACTATGCGCCACTTGAACGCTGGCAACATACGGTTCTCGAAATTGTGCGCAATGAGGCCTACTATTTTGCGCCCCAGGGCATGACCAAGATCCTGAACGAAGGCTGGGCCAGCTATTGGCACTCGACCATTATGACTCAGCGGGCGCTCCAGGCTTCCGAAATTATTAGTTTTGCCGATCTGCATAGCGGCGTGGTTGCCACTGGTGGTGGTCGTCTTAATCCCTACAAACTGGGCCTGGAGCTGTTGCGTGATATTGAAGATCGCTGGAACAAAGGCAAATTTGGCAAGGACTATGAAGACTGCGATGATATTGCGGCCAAACGTCAATGGGATCAACAACTCGGTCTGGGACGCCAGAAGATCTTTGAGATCCGCCAACTCTACAATGATGTCACCTTTATTGATGAGTTCCTGACACCTGAGTTTATTGCGGAGCAAAAGCTCTTTACGTTTCGTTATAATCGCGATACCGATTTCTATGAAATTGCCAGCCGCGAATTCCAGGAGATTAAGGAGAAGTTGCTCTTTCGTCTCACCAATTTTGGGCAGCCATTCATTTATGTGGAGGACGCCAACTATAACAATCGGGGCGAAATGTATCTGCGTCATCGCCACGAAGGGGTAGACTTGAAAATGGACTATGCCCGCGATACCATGCGTAACCTGCATAAGATCTGGACGCGGCCAGTGCATCTCGAAACCGTTATTGATGAGAAGAAGCGCTTGCTGTCATTTGATGGGCGCGACTTTAGTGAACGGAGAATCGATTAGGAGGAAATATGAGTCCTGGAAAACAACTCACGGAGCAGTTGCGCCTGCTGGCACGTGACGGAGTTGAGGCAGTTCATCTGCAACAACTCCGTCATAAGAACGGAACGGTACAGTTTGTGGTGCATGATGCCGATCATTCGGCACGCCTGGAATTATGCGACTATGATCGCTATAGTGTCACGCTGTATACGCTCGAAGTTGGTCAGCAGCGATCCGATTTTGCACCGACTACAGTCAGTGTAAGCACCTATGCTGCTCAGATTGTCCGCCACCTGAGCTATCTCGAAGAGCCGCTGGCGGTGTGGGAACTGGATGAGAGTACACAGGTCGCCCAGTTACGCTCATTTCCGCCTCAGCGCGAAGATGCAGACGTGTTCTACTGGGAGGTGACGCTGTGGGCCAATGCGGATCGTGGTGCTACGATTACGCGGTATCATTGGGCACCAGGTATGGTTGAACGTGAGGTAGTCGCTTATCCGGCCACATTTGCGCTGATCGCTCGTATAACCGACTCACTGCACGCTGCACTGACAACAACGATGAATGACGGATTGAGCAGTAAGTACTCCAACGAGACTTCGTCTCGGCAGGGGTAGAGGGGCCGTATATGTTCCCTGTCTGGTGCGGCGCGACGAAGCCGCGCCCGCCCCCCTGCAGCGAGGGTTGCGAGGATGGGCGCGGAGAGGCGTGGTATGCCACGCCTCTCCGCCCCTCGTAATCCCTTTCCAGGGAAGTCTCGTTGGAGTAATAGGTTTGAGTAGCTTGCCAGGCCAGAATGATGCTCGGCCTGGCATTGCTTTCTCCTGAATCAGCCTGCGATTCTGACGCAGGCACAAAAAGACAGGTTGTTCTAGCGGAAGGTTCATGTCGAAACGGTATTCCATGCTCCGCATATTCAGTGTGGCTGACCACCGGTACTACAATAAGGCTGGCCCTGGAAAGAGGTTGTGAGGGGAGAAACATTGCACCCAACGCCCCTACTCCTCAGCAGGGGCCACAAGTCCCGCTGAGACGAAGTCTCGTTGAAGTACGGTGACCATGTCCTGATTAGGTATAGATACGTTAATCATGATAACCGCATCGTTCTGATCTATGGTAAATGTAGTATACTTATGTTCTCAGATAGATCTACAGCTCACCTGACCGTTCAACAGTTAGTGGCGACCGCGACCGGTACTTTGCAACCGGTGTCTACCACAGCCCGCCTTGATGCCGAGTTGTTGCTGGCCCATACGCTGAACTGGTCACGAACACGTCTCCTGGCTGAACGTACCTACATGCCTGATCTCTCGCAGATTCAGGTGTTTCAAGCATTTGTTCAGCGACGGCTGAACCGGGAGCCAGTTGCCTATATTGTAGGGCATCGTTCATTTTATGGATTCGATCTGCTGGTCGATCAACGGGTGCTGATACCACGCCCGGAAACCGAACAACTTGTTGAGCGAGCGTTAGAGATTGCCCACAGGGTATGGGCGCACAATCACCAACATATGCGAGACCGTTCAATTGCCGATGTTGGTACTGGCAGTGGAGCAATTGCTATTGCGCTGGCAAAGCGGCTCCCGGAAGTATGCATCTATGCACTCGACATTTGCCCTGCCGCTCTGGCGGTGGCACAATCCAACCTTGTGCGTTACCAACTCAACCAGCGAGTACAACTGTTGCAGGGTGATTTACTTATGCCACTATCCTGTCCTGTTGATATGATTGTAAGTAACCCGCCCTACACGATTCTGAGCGCCATTCATGACGATGTACGTCAGCATGAACCACACCTGGCGCTTGATGGCGGTACCGATGGGTTGGCTGTGTATCGACGACTCTTCAAACAGGCTCCGCAGTGGCTGAACCCTGGTGGTATTGTTCTGGTAGAAATTGGCGCGACGCAGGCGACAGCAGTGTCGGCACTGGCGCGCACTGTGTTCCCGCAAGCGCAGATAGAGGTCTATCATGATCTGGCAGGACACGACCGCATCGTGGCGTTACAAACAAAACGGAGGTGAGTTGGTATTGCAGCATGGCAATTGCAATAAGCGCGTGCATGCCGGGCACGACTGCTTGTAGTATAACCGATTTTAACAAGATTGCAAGCTGACATAATTTGTATAATACAAGATTGTAACACATTGGCTTAGTATGCAACAGGACTATTGGACGGCTTGTGAAGCGCACCTATCTCCCTTACAATAAAAGCAAGGGAGTGTAATCGACCTGTCATCCTTGCCTTTTGACCTATAACGTGCCTTCTGCCATAATCAATAGTGTGTCATAAGGAGGCATGGTATGATTCCATTATTTGTAGCTCTGGGTATCGCGGTTCTGACGTTGCTGGCACTGTTGCTCTGGTTTGTACCGCATCTGTTGCACCAGCAAACGGTACGCACCGCCAATGAATCAGCACAATTGCGTGAGATGTTGCTGGATATGCTGAATGAACAGGAAGCAGTAACGATTCGCCAGACGCAGTTGAGTACATCTATTTCCTACTTACAAGATCAGCTTGAGCAGATTGTCACTACGTCACGCAAAGAGACGCTCGAACCAGCAATGGAGCGCGAATCGGAAGCTTTGCGGCAGATTGAGGAACGCATTAGTCTGCTACAGTCACAAATACAGACATGGTTTGACAATCGCACCGGCATTGCCCGCGCCCGCACCGAGCAGGATAATGAGTCCTGGGCCTATCTCTTGAGTTTGCTGGCAACCATGCAAGAACGTGTGGGTGCATTGTCCACTGAACGCACCAGTCTGGCTGTCGGAGTGCATGCCAGTACCCTCCTGACAGAATTAGAACAGGAGATGAAACACCTGCATGCTATTTCTAATGACATCGCTACGCTGCAATGGCGGTTGCGCCGTTCACTGGGTGAGCGTGAAACCAATATGTCAGCCTTGCGTGCCCATACAACCAGTTAAGCAGGGTTTTATGGGAGTAACATGAGATGATAACGGTACGCTGTTCTATTGAATGTTGATAGATATAGCAATCCTATTCCAATTGTGAACGGTAATCCAGGCTTGACGCTGGACGGAGCGCTCTCAGCGTCAAGCCTGGACTCCGGTCTTCACAACGCATGTAGGATTGCTATAATGGTTCGTTATATAATATGAGTTACGCGGACACTCAAAAAAATCGTTTTTTCGTCTGCAGCAGCGTGGAAGAAACGCTGTTTTTCCCCTACATTTTCGTCGAAGGCGAAAATGTAGGGGAAAACAACAAAAGTACGTCTCTAACGCAGGCGAAAGAGACGTTTGTTCAATCGACCGTGTAAGTTTTATCATATAATGGTATATGTTGATCGTCTGTATGCAAAACAGGTGCTAGATTACGTTTTTTAGTATGCGTAAGTCCGCTGTAGGGTAAGCGCACAGCAAACTGAGCTGGTGACACCTTTTCAAGCCCGCTGAGACTGAAAAGTTGCCGTTTCTACACCTCTGACCAGTGCGCTCCTTCCTGGCGTACAATGGCTACCTTCATCCAGGACGCAAGTATTCCTAGTCTGAAACGAGACAACTATGAGCATCGTTGTTATCGAAAATCAAGTCGTCCATTACGAGACGTTTGGGCGTGGTCAACCAGTGATCTTTCTCCATGGCTGGCTGGGGAGTTGGCGCTACTGGTTCCCAACCATGGAAGTGGTAGCCGCCGATTTTCGCACCTATTCCTTTGATTTCTGGGGGTTTGGCGACTCACGACGTAAACATACGCACGAGAGTATTCAGAGTTATTCAGATCAGGTTATCCGCTTCCTTGATGCTCTGGGTATTGATCGCGTCCTGCTGGTTGGGCACTCAATGGGCGGCATGGTGGCGTTAAAAACGGCCATTAACCATCCTGAACGCATTATGCGTGTGGCAACCGTTGGGGCACCGATTGTGGGTGATTCGTTGTCCTGGCTGCTTAAGTTGACCGATCGACCGTTTCTGGCCGGTGGCTTTGCCGGGTTGCCCTGGTTGCGGCGCTATCTCTTTCGGCTCTTTCTGGGTGAGACACCCGATCAAGAGGTCGAAGAGGTGGTGGATGACAGTGTGAAATCCAGTGCAAACACGCTGCGCCGGGCAGTTAGTTCGATGTTACGTACTGATTTGCGCCCGGAACTACCGCGCCTGCTTGTGCCAACGCTAGTTGTTCACGGTGGCCGCGATGATATTGTTTCCCCCAACCAGATTGAACTATTTGCGCATATTCCCTCGGTTGAAGTCGTGCTGATGTCCAGTAGTCGCCATTTTCCATTTCTGGATGAAGCCGAACTCTTTAACACCCTCTTACTGCGCTTTCTAAAGCAACCTAACCCCACTCCACTGTCGAAAATGACCCTGCGCGAACGTGCGGTGGTGCCGTGATCAAGTGTCTTGCAAAAAACGATGGTAACCGTTCAGGTGGGTTGGTTTGGAGGAGCAGTGTCGCTCCAGGAGGTTTTAAGGGTTTCGCGGGGGCCGCAGGCCCCCGCAACCCCCGCTGGCGAACGTTCCCCTGAACGATTACAAACGATGTAAGCAGTTTGAACACTTCTTGCAGATATGCATACAATGAGAGTCCTGGTTTGGGTGGAGCTTGCGCTGCTGCAGGCGGCCGTATGGCCGAACGTTGGCTGGCTTGAAATTGCATCCTGAGCCGGGTATATTGTCAAACGTTACAAAAAGACACTCGCGCATCAATATGTGGTTGTACTCCACCAGTTGCTTATGGGGATGTACGTGGTATACTGTTACGTTGGTGCAGGCAGCAACTGCCGTGGTACCTGTTCACATCTGGGGTAAGCGCAGTCGTCAGCGTTCATGGTGCGCCTGGGAGCGCGGGCGTCCCGCCCGTCATCACGCACGGTGCGCCTGGGAGCGCGGGCATGTTCCCTTGAGGGTGAACAGTTACCTGCCGTGTGGCTGTGGCTGACGAACGCAAAAGATACACGAAT
>CALANA010000043.1 GCA_937925925.1 uncultured Chloroflexales bacterium
TGTTACACAACGCCGGATAATCCAGCCCTTTGCCGGGACAGGCATCAAATACGGCTGACGGCAGATCCATCGGATCGGCTGTCCGCGCAAACGGGAGTGGGCCTTGCGGCGTTGTGCGCATGTCCAGCACAGCCGGTGCCAATCCGACACAGGTACCACAGTGTGTGCAAAGACCAGCACGGATAACCCTGGTTTCAAGCTGGTGCCAGGTAGTGGTTGGTTGGTTACTCTTGATCATGGTGTATGTATGTGTTCATCGTTACGATATCCTATTCCTGCTCCCGGTACACGCCGGGTTATCATCTCTGCCAACAGGCCCAGCATGGCACATTGGACACCGGTTAAAGCGATAATCGCGGTGGTCATGTCGGCCATTTTACCGATGACGAGATGCGTGTATAGGCCAGCAGCGACAGCAATAATCAGCAAGATCAGGCTCAGCGGGATAAAGATTTTCAGGGGATTGAAAAAGAGCGCCATGCGCATAATCAACTTGAGAAAGTTGATTGTATCCCTAATCGGTCGAATCTTAGAGCGACCAGAGCGTGGATGGTAGTCAATCGGCACATACTCGACCAGATACGCATTCGTCAGCATACACAGCGTGATCGTGGTCGTAAAGGAGAAACCATTGGGCAACATGTTCCAGAATGGCAGTATGGATTGACGCCGGAATACACGGAAGCCTGAATTCAGGTCGGGAATATGCTGATCGCACACAAAATTGGCAAGCTGGGCAACAAACCACTTGGCCGGGCGACGCACCAGGGGAATATGTACGTGCTTGCCAATCCGGGCACCAACGATCATGTCGGTATGGTGGCGCTGCATGTGATCGATCAGTTCAAGGATACGCTCATTTGGATAGGTGCCATCGGCATCAGTAATACAGATTAGATTATGTTCAGCGAAGCGAATGCCGGTTTTGAGCGCGGCCCCATAGCCTTTATTGACCGGATGCGAAATCAGGCGAATGCCTCGAAAGCTGCCAAGGATCGCCGCTGTCTTGTCACGCGAACCATCGTCAACAACAATGATTTCGTATGGCACCGGGCTGTCACTCAAGGTAGCGCACAACTGCTGCAATACTTGCTCGATACCCTGCTCTTCATTATAGGCCGGAATGACAACCGAGAATCCCTCTGTCACAGACACGGGTGCATCTATGCACGACAGTGTCTGGCGATAGTGATCAATCAGGCGCATATGGCGCTGCTCCTCTCTGATTTCACTGGACATAATGCAAATCCACTTAACCCTTAGGCATGGCTTAGGACGGTGCAGAACACTGGAGCCATCTCAAGACGGGCTTATAAACGGCTTGCACTTCACCTGCGCCGCGAAGCGGCGTCAGGTGGAAGCGCTTGTTGGGCGGCTTCTGCCTTGCAAAAGAATCTATCGCAGAGGCAAGTAACGCACTTGACCTTCCCATTCCTCTTCCACACTGCATTCGGCTATCAGCAGAATGTCTTCTATGGCAACCCCAATAGGAACTTTACGGCTGACTTCAAAAACGCCAGGCATACGCTTGCCAGCCTGAACACGCGCGTAAGCGTATCGCGTGATGGTGGTAACAGCGTGAGTCAGCAGTACGCGCCCTTCTTGAGCAGCTCACTCCAATATCGTTGGATCATCCGCCCCTGAAAGACCGACATCTTGAACGCGTGCGATTTCCACTAAGGTCACGCGTGTTTTTCCTACACAGATAACACCATTAGCGTCTTTCACCAGAGGAACCGTTTCAGGTGCAATCGTGAGTGTCATAGTATTCACCTTTCAGATACACCGAGCCGCCTAACAAGTATTCACGACTATGTGCTTTGAATCATGCTATACCACATTTATACGTTTGCACACTATAGTAGCATATTTTTGATGTTGTGGTGCTGGTGGTTGACCAGTTGCATGATTAGCTCCCTCATATCAAGGGCAGGATGGGACACATACCAGAACCTCTACCTGCGGGGCAAAACCGACATGTGTCACGGATGCAGATGGTGTTCCTTCCCGCATTGTGGTCGAAACAACTTGCCTGATTTAGCGAATGTGCTATAATGCCGACGCCGTTCATTCCAGGCCAGTCATCAGTCTGGCAATGTGCTATAATGCCGACGCCGTTCATCCCAGGCCAGCCATCAGTCTGGCAGTGAACCTCCTGGTCATGTCTGGGCAACCTTCTCGTCTGAACAAAGATAAGTAAAGATGTTTCATTGTACCGGCAAATGTGTTGAAATAGAGCAAAATGTATTTGACAAAGTACATGTGGTGTAATATACCCGCGCTTAGCCTCATATCTTGCGGTTGTTTCGCGTATTTGAACATCATTGTTGGTGTGCAGTTATAGAGTTCACATTAAGCAACGTCATAGTGGTGGTTTCTATTGTGACATCCTCTCTTCGTCGATGGATATCTTTATTGCGCACGCCAGGAAGCAGTATTGCCATACTACTGATGCTCCCATTGGTAGGTGTGTTTCCTTCGCTCATGAGTGCGTTGTATATTACGCTCGGGACACGTATGCTGGTTGCAGCACAGGGTGGGACAGGTTCCCAGGAGGATGTGACGTATGCGCTTGGCTTGTTGGAGCAAGCGCGGGATTGGACACCATCGGAACCCCATGTGCATCGAATGTTAGGCCAGGCCTATCAGTTGAATAATCAGCCAGAGTTGGCAGTTGCTGCATTGGAGCGGGCTTATCAATTACAACCATCAAGTTTGTTGATCCAGCAGGAATTAGCAGCAGCCTACAAAGCTGTGAATGAGATCGCTCTGGCGATTGAGGTATGGCAAGGATTAAGCTTAACTGTAGCGCAAATGCTTGTATCAGGTGACATGTCTCTTGATAGGCAGCAATATGCTGCTGCAATGGATTGGTATAACATTGCAGCACAGTATGATCCTGACATAGAATCGGCACTTCCATTGAGACGATTTCTGGTAGAACGCTTGACAGGCTCCCCTACTGCCATGATGTGGTTTAGGAAAGCGCAAGCCAGTGATCAGTCATTAATGATGTATGCACTTGGTGATACGTTGAAAATGAACGGCGCTGATCTGCGATGGATGCGTTCGATTGATGGGATATTTGGAATGCCACTTAACTACGGCATAGGCGGCAACACAACTGGCTATCTGTGGTGGACAGGGCAGGCCTTCGCAGTAATATTGGTGGAACAAGCCGGTGATTATCAGATAAGCATGCATGTTTTGCATGATGACCCGCCACCAGTTGAGATGGCAATCGGAGTGAATGGGCAGCAGATACGACAAGTTTCGTTGGGTCGGGGTGATGATTCGTGGGAAACAGTTAGTACGTCAGTGTTTTTAACGACAGGTATCCATATCATTCAAGTGTCGTTCTTAAACGATGCGATTGTGAATGGTAAAGATCGTAATGCGGTGGTTGAGTGGATTAAAATTGAACATCAATAATAGAGTACAAAAATTGGATCAATCGATAGTACAAAAAAAGCCCAATCAATTACCAAATAAAACAAAATCCTTATCAAATCTAATAGAAAAACGTGTTTCACGTAGTTTTATTGCACTATTTTTTCGGCAATTTATTGTGTATGGTACATTGTTTCTTGGTAATATACTGCTTGCGCGATGGGTTTCTCCTGATATTTATGGTATTTTCGCTGCTACACTGGCCTTCCAGTCTATACTTGTTATACTTGCGGATGCTGGTTTAGGGTCTGCTCTAATTCAACGTGATCAAGAACCTTCACAAGATGAGATCGCCGCTTTATTTACTGTACAAATCGTGCTTTTTGGAGGCCTTGCAGGATGTATATGGATTTTTGCTCCACAGATTGTTGTTTTGGTGGATCTGGAGATAGCAGGTGAATTTATTGTACGAGCAATTGCTGTTGTTTTGTTTATTACTGCCTTTCGTAGTATTCCTGCAATATTGTTAGAGCGCGAGTTGCGATTTGATGCAATTGCACTTGTCGAGACAGTTGGTACTATAATATATCAGATAACACTACTTGTTTTCGTATGGCAAGCATTCGGACTAATGAGTATTGTGTGGGCATTAGCTATCAGGTATAGTTGTGATGTATTCATGATTTGGAAGTTACATCCCTGGCGTCCTCGTTTGTCTATTAATTTACGTCCCATAATGTCTTATCTGGCTTTTGGATTAAATATGCAGGGTGTTCGACTGATGGGTTATGTGAAAGATCAACTACCTTTGCTTTTAATTATACCGATTCTCGGTGCAACCAGTGCAGGTCATTGGGGATGGGCACTTGCCTATATTGGTATTCCTGTCTATTTTAACCAATTGACGGCAAGAATAATGTTCCCTGCATATTCACGAGTTCAATCTGATAGAGATGCAGTTGGTGTGCTGACAACAATAGCAATATGGTTAAATTTGTCTATAGGTTTACCTATTATCTTTGTTTTAATCTACTTTGCTCCAAATCTTGTTCCACTCCTTTATGGTAACGTATGGCTTGATGCTTTGCCTACAGCAATGTTACTAACACCAAATATGCTTGCTGGTTTTGTGACAGGTGCCTTATTTCCGGTGTTGTATGCAACTGGTCATGCTGGTAAATCTCTTAAGATTTTCATGCTGTGGGTATTTTTGACAATCGCTGGTTCTCTCTTGGGAATAGTTTATCGGGATTTGCAAGGTATGGCACTGGCTTATTCATGTGCTACGTTTATTATTAGTATTGTTCTATTGTTTAGTATACGATCTATGGCAACGGTTGATTTAAAGACAGCATTTTTTAAGCCACTTACAGCTTTATTTGGAATGGCTATTGGGATTGTTATTCTAGGTTTTGTGAGTACTTCGTGGGTTTTGGTATGTATACTCGCATCTTGTGTTTATATTATTATCTTTTTTATTGTTAACTATGGTCAAATTCGATTTTTGTATAATAACTTGTTTGCTTGAAGTCATGCAAATTCATGAAAATCACCCATCTACAGCGTAAATCTACTCTCAAGTTACGGATATGGCATCCTGATTATCTAGTGTATTCTGCTCTTTTACCAACGCTGACACAGTATTGTGGGAAACTGAAGGGGAACGTTTTAGATCTAGGATGTGGTAATAGCCCTTATCGACCATTACTCACAAATATTTCTCACTATGTTCCATATGATCTCACGACAACATGTAGTAACCCTGATGTTGTTGGGTTGGCACAACATTTACCTTTTCACACAGGTAGCTTTGATAGTGTTTTGTGTACCCAAGTTCTTGAACATGTTTCTGAGCCGTGGTCTGTGTTAAAAGAGATTTGTCGAGTGATGCGCCCTGGAGGTCAGTTGCTCCTGTCTGCTCCGCAGGCATGGCGTCTCCATGAAGAACCTTTAGATTTTTACCGCTATACAAAGTATGGTTTGTATTACCTTTTAGAAGAAGCAGGATTACAAGTAGTAGAAACGATTCCTCAAGGTGGTGCCTGGTTGCTTTTAGGTCAAAGCCTTAATAATACTTTATGGCATAACATACCTGTAAAGTATTCTTTGTTATGGTTCATTTGTATGTTTCTATCCCCTTGCCTTAATGTGATTTTTGCTACTTTTGATAAAATATGGCAAGACAGCGGAGATACGTTAAATTATGT
>CALANA010000044.1 GCA_937925925.1 uncultured Chloroflexales bacterium
TAGATCGGCTCAAACCCGATTGAGAGAACCAGACTCTCATCAACAATGGTTGGCGTGATGACATTCCCATCGCGATCAAATGCATTGACAAAATTCGCTTGTGGAAGGGTGATAGGAATGGTTGTATCCTCTTTTGCCCAGACAACCTGCACCGTAGTCAGGCCTTTGCGAAACAGATAGGCCTCAATCGCTTCACCATAATCTATCGTCCCGCCATAGATCGACTCAAATAGTTGATGACTCAGTTGTTGGTACGCGGTATAGACTGGTTTGGGTGATCCATTGGCATCGAGTAAGCCCCCATGGCGCCAACCAGGGCCGTCGATAGTATACCAGATAAAGCCACTAATATCGGCACTCAGTCCGCGCACAAACATACGTACCAGCATATCCGCCTGCATCTGATAAAACTGAGCATCCGGTTGATCGCACCAGGGGTAACTACCGAATGTATCATTCGGGCAGCCAAAAGCGGTTTCGTTCAGTACCACCGGTTTACGCACACCGTACTGCGCCATCAACTGTCGCAGATAACGGGCCTTTCCAATCACGCCACCGCCCCACTCGGACCATGGACTCCACTGGGTTAAATCGTAGTCTATTCTGGCCTGCCAGTAGGAGGGGTACCAATGGTAGGGAACGATATCAAAATGAGGAGCCGCACCCGCCTCAAGAATGCCTTGCAAGAATAATTCTGGGCGTCCGCGCTCGACAATGGTGGTATGGGGGGTAGCTAACAACAACCCGCCGATCCAGATTGTTGCAGCCGGGTTGGCAGCCCGGATGGCTGGCCCCACTATTTTGAGCATCTCGCCATAATGGCGTCCGCCATAAAAGGGATCATCAATATCACCCCAGCAACCAAAAATACTATCCTGACCAACGAGACGCGGATCGACATCCGGTTCATTGCCCAGTTCCCAATGCTGCACATTAAACTCGGGGGACTTATAGCGGGTCACAACCTCACTGACAAATGCGGCAAAATGCCCAAACTTGTCAGCCCGCACGGCACTACACGATGTCGGGTGAATGGTGGCCCAGTGCGGCGAGTCGTAAATAACAACCACCGGCCTTATGTTTCGTTCTCTCAGAGTACGCAGTTCATTTTCAAAGGATTGCAATATATGCCACTGGATCGGGCCATCTTCTTCAGGTTGTAGCGACCGCCAACTGATGCGCTGGAGGCGCACCCAGCCTACCTTGAGATCCTGGGTATCATTGAGCAGGTTTCTTGTCGTGAGCAACCTGTTAGACTGCACCCCAAAAGGTGAAATCCAGGGATAGTGATGCAGAACCAGCGGCAAATAGACATGTGAGGCTCGCAAAATAAGCGGCAAGTATACCATTTTTTGAGTGTTATCTGCTGGGAAAGCGCCAGAGTCGGTATTGTCTTCAACACGGTAGGTTGTCTCAGCCGCAGTAAAACCACCTGTGGCAAACCCACTTGCTCCTGTCACACTTATAACTATCAATATCACAAAAAGTTGGTATCTGCATCGGCAGTGAATTTTGTGCTGTTGCATGCTGATAGAGTGGCTCCTTGTAGGCTTAGAAATAGGATTGTGTCATTATAGCAATCCTAAATGAGTTATGAAGACCGGAGTTCAGGCTTGACGCTGGTAACGCTCCGTCCCGGCTTTAGCCGGGACTCCACGTGTACAATGACCATAGGCTTGCTAGATAAGGCACCATGGGCTTGCATCAAACAGCACGAAGTCCTCTTATCATTACGAATAAAAACTTCGTGCTGTTCAGGACAGCGTATTATTGGGAGTAGAGTCTGCGTAGCACCTTTTAGCAGAGAGCAATCCTCTATGAGTCGTAAAAAACCGGAGTCCAGGTGAAAGCCGGGACTCCGATTATCATTGAGATAGGCTTACTATAGTACCTGCAAAGTTTCCATGCCATGGGACTATCACTTGCCTTTCCGATGCATAAAATTATCTCGAAACACAAAGTCGTTGCAATTCTGGCACAACTCTTTGCTAGGGTACTGAAGAAAAAAAGAGGAATAGAGAAATGGCGGGGAGGGTGGGATTCGAACCCACGAGGGGCTTACACCCCTAGCGGTTTAGCAAACCGCCGCACTAGGCCTCTATGCGACCTCCCCATAGTGTAAAGATGCCCTCCGCGCAATTGGCGGAGGGGGTGGGATTCGAACCCACGAGGCTCATCACCTGGTTGTTTTCAAGACAACTGCCATCAACCGCTCGGCCACCCCTCCTGGTTGTAGCCAATGGCAGGCGGGACAGGAATCGAACCTGCAACCTGCGGTTTTGGAGACCGCTGCTCTGCCAATTGAGCTACCCGCCTCCAGTACGTTGTCATCATACCATAGGGAGCTACGCTTTGCAACTGGCGTATTTTCTGTACCTGTTCACACTTGGGGTACCACGCACCCCTGGGCACGAGCGCGGGGCGCACTCCATCGGGCACGCGAGGGCAAGATGCCCTCGCTCCCAGGAGAAGTGGGAACACGTACTATTTTCTACGGGCCAGAATATGTCGAATATCTGGTGGCGGGTACATAGCATTAATGGCCGTGAAGGTTGGATTGTTAATGATAGATTGGAAGGTCGCCGGGCATAAGTGCCGAGCGACTCTGTCCAGTTAGTAGCAACCATCTGCCTGTTTAGCTCGTCGCTGACTTGAGACGTGACGAATAATGCTTGCGAACCTTTGCTACCTTGGGCGCAACCACCACCATACAGTAGGGTTGGTTAGGATTGTGCTGAAAGTATTCCTGGTGATAGTTCTCAGCTTTATAAAACGTGGTCATAGGGACGACCTCGGTGACAATCGGTTGCTGCCATACCCGATCAGCCGTCAGTCTGGCAATCGTTTGCTCGGCAATCTCCTTCTGGGTCGGGGTGTGGTAGAAAATAGCTGAACGATATTGACTGCCCACATCCGCGCCCTGCCGGTTCAATGTCGTCGGGTCGTGAATACTGAAGAAGACGTCGAGTAACTCGGCGAACGAAATGATCTGCGGATCGAAGGTTATCTGCACCACTTCGGCATGTCCCGTTGTGCCTGAGCAGACCTGATTATAGGTCGGATTAACCACCGTACCACCAGCGTAGCCCGACTCTACGCTTGCCACACCCTGCAATTCATCAAACACGGCTTCAAGGCACCAGAAACAGCCACCGGCCAGAGTTGCAATTTCTTTGCCGTCCGGTGGCTGGTGTGATTGCGGTTGCATCTGATTCATTGTTTATGATCTTTCTCTCGCTTATGCTGATTATACCAATGTGACGTCGCCCTTCCGCATCCGTTCGTCTGTCGCACGCTTGTGCATACGACCACGAGACTGCACCTGGAACGGAGCGGCGTTGCATGCAACGCCGCTCCGCCGACATCCACACATGGGCGGGGGCCTGCGGCCCCCGTCCCCCCGCCGCGACGCTGGCGCGTGGGAGGACGCATGGCACGACCATGCGGAAGGGTCACGGCGAAACGGTATTATTCCTTCATTATTCAGTATACCCCAGATGGACATTCATGATAGGGTGATCCGGCAAGCAGTGGTGAGTGCAGGCCTACATACTGTCCCGATATAGCGCAATGCTGTACCAGATAGCCTACTGCTTGCCTTCGATGATTGCATCCCGTTCTGGTAGTCGAGGCGGAGCCTGATTTGACTGTATGGGAGCCGACTTGATGCCATCGTCTCTTTGATCATTGACATCAGCAACGTCAGATAGATCAGGTAGATCCTCGATTGTATCGCCCAGGACATCCTCAACATACAGCATTTTGATCAATACCAGCACCACTGCTGCCAGTGGTGATGCCAGTATCAACCCCATGACTCCGAAGAGGACACCGAGAATGACCTGGGCAATAATCGTTAATGCAGGTGGTAACGACACGGTGCGGTGCTGGACAATCGGCGTCAGCAAATAACTCTCGGCTTGCTGAATAACGATATAGATGAGCAAAACATACACAGCCTGGGTCGGGCTTTGCATCAGCGCCAGTAGCACCGCCGGGACAGTGGCGAGGGTCGGGCCAAGGTTGGGAATAAAATCCAGCAGCGCTGCCAGCAGACCCAGCGTTAATGCCAGAGGTATGCCAAGCAACCACAGGCTTATGGTGACGGTAATACCAACTATTAGCATGGAGAGTAGACGCCCGATCAGCCACCACCACAAAATCCTCCCTACAGCATAGAGTACTTCATGCGCACGGGCACGCCCTTTATGTGGAACGAGTTGGACTATACCATTGATATACATGCCTGGATTAACCGCGAAATAAATACCCCCAAACACAATGATAAAGAAGCCGATGAGCATGCCCATAGTGCTTGAAAAAATGCCAGCAGCTTGAGACAAAACTTCATTCACACCAGGAATCAACTCGGTTGGCTGGGGCAACTGGGTCATAACTTCTTCAACCCAGGGATACTGCTCCAGGTATTCCTCCACCTGCTCAATGGCAACCGGTAAACTCGCCTGCAATTCAACAAACTGTTCGGCCACTCCTGGTGCCAGGAGCCAGGTACTCACACCGATCAACGCAACCAGCGCCAGGGAGACAATCGTCAATGCCCATCCCGGTGAAATCGGCGTGTGTTCAGAGAGTATATTGCTGAAGCCGCGTAGCACGGTTGCCAGCAAAACTCCGGCAAACACCAGCAGCAAAATATCGGCGGCACTCCAAAGAAAGAGGAGCAATATGCCAATTGCCAGCACAATACCGACTACAATTAATACCCGCTGTGTAAACTGTCGCTGTATATCTGCCGCTGTCCCCTGACTTCTTCCGGGTGGATTGCTGTCTGTCTGATTGATTGTCATACACTTGTTTTCTCCCCAAACCATGATGCCGACGCACATTCGTCGGCATTCGTCGTCCCGCCTATTGCCTGCGTCCTCCGACCGAAGTATTGATACCAATCCATCCGTTCAACTATATCGTCTTTGCAAATAGCTTGCCACCATTGCGTTAGCACGTTGGCACGTTGGTACGTTTCAACGCTGATGCCTTTGCCCCTTTGCGCCTTTGCGTTAAAAAAGAGCGTCTTTCTGCCTCGTCGCCTCGTTGCCTCGTCGCCTCGCCGCCTCCGCGCCTCCGCGCCTCCGCGCCTCCGCGTGTCCCCACGTCCTGGATTGATTGTGAAACGTTCCACTTACACGACAATTCATAGCTTTCTGGTTATAATTGAGGATGCGGATCAAGCGTATAATTCACCTGATCTGGCTTGAATGAGATCGCGTGTAAGCAGAGGTGCTTACACATCTTCAAGTATGAGGATACCCAATGGAGCTACGACATCTGCGGTATTTCGAGGCGGTGGCGCGTCACTCACATGTCACACGCGCTGCGGCAGAACTCCATATTGCCCAACCAGCGTTGAGTAAACAAATTAGCCAGCTTGAGCAAGAGCTAGGCGTCGCGCTCTTTGATCGGATCGGGCGCAATGTGCGTCTAACAGAGGCCGGCGAGTCATTGTTACCGCATGTACATGCTATTCTGACCCAGGTTGAGGCCGCCCGCGCAGAGATGGCCGAACGGGTGGGCTTGCGGCGCGGGCGTGCTTCCGTTGGGACACCGCCTACGGTTGGCACACAACTCCTGCCACGGGCACTGGCCGATTTCAACCGGGCTTATCCAGGAATTGAATTACGGTTACATGAGGCCGGTATTCAAACGCTGCTCGGATTGTTGGAAACAGGTACGGTTGATGTGGCCGTGGTGACATTGCCAGTGAATGATCCCTCACTCACTATTGTGCCGTTGTTTAGCGAAGATCTGATGATCGCCGTTGGCCGTGAACATCGACTGGCCCACCACACCAATGTCACCATCACGGAACTGCAGAATGAGTCCTGGCTGCTCTCACCAGAAAACTATGAACTACGTGATGCGACCCTCAGTGCTTGTCGCCGAGCTGGTTTTACACCGCGTATTGTGTTGGATGGTGGCGAGATGGATACGTTGTTGCGGTTAGTTGCGGCGGGGATGGGGATTGCGTTGATTCCTCGCCTGGCGCTGCAAAACAACTTCGACCTGGTATCGCTACGGCTGATCGATCAGGCACCGCAGCGTTCATTGGGGCTGGTATGGCGTGGCGATCGCACGGCATCACCAGCAGCGCGCGCGTTGCGCGAGTTCCTGGTTGAGCATCTGCGTGGTGAGCAATTGCGCCTGGCCAGGGGTGAGCGGGAATAGGTATCCATCACCCAACGGTGGTTGATCATGAGGGGCAATCTGAAATATCCCGTGCGTGTTCGCCCCTGGGGGAACACGCACGCCTGGGACTTGGGCAGCGTGCCCACACGTGCGTGCTGGCGGGCGGGACGCCCGCGCTCCCAGGTGCAAAATGAGCGCTGACGACCGAGCTTAACCCCAGATGTGAACATTTACCTTGTTCCCCTTTGAGGGAACACGCACGCCTGGGAGCGTGAATATACCATTCTCTGTCACTATGCGGGCAGGCCCCCTGTGCTTCCAGGAGCAGCGGTAACACGCACCTATACCGGGACTGATGTTCTGTCCTGGTGTCGGCAAATGAGTCTTGCGGTCAATCGAAGAGGCAAGGGGCAGGTCGGGCCATTATAGAAGGAGCAAACCCTTCTGCCCCGTTCGTCGAAGTTTATCCTGACTGGAGCCAGAGCGCCGGAAGTAACATAAGGTGGGCGTGATAAGCAACCGCCTACCTGGTAGTATGCGTGAATGAACCTGCACAGCCACGTACCTTATGTGTATCACGGCTCGATCCGTTCCAGGTTGGCAAAGTTTGCCAGCAGGCGCTTCTGGCCTTTTTTGGCAAAGTTGACCGTCACCTCCTCATCACCCTCTACTATCTTACTGCTCATCACGATGCCTTCCCCAAACATATGATGTCGCACAGCCTGACCTGGTAAAAATCTCACGGTGGAAGGTCGCTCACTTTCGTTCGAGACGACAGTGTCATTGCGAGCGAAGCGAGAAGTGTCATTGCGAGCGAAGCGAGAAACCTTCCGCTGCGCTGCGCTATAGCTCTGTGGCGGCACACTGACAATCGGGCGTTTCATTGCTGGCTTGATCAGTTCCTGGGGGATGCTTGCCAGGAACCGCGAAGGACTACTCACACTGGTGCGCCCAAAACTGGTGCGACGGAAGGCATACAATAGATAGAGCCGCTCGCGGGCACGTGTCGCACCCACATAGAACAGCCGACGTTCTTCTTCGAGCTTGTCTTTCTCGTCCATCGAACGGCTGTGCGGCAATAGCCCCTCTTCCAGACCAATCAGAAACACGACTGGAAACTCCAGACCCTTGGCCTGGTGCAATGTGATGCACGTTACCACATCTTGCTGCTCATCGAGCGTATCTACATCAGCCACCAGCGCCACTTCTTCTAAAAATGTGACAAGCTGGGCCTCACGTTGCAGATAGATATAGTCTGCGGCTACCTCCCGCAGTTCCTGCACGTTGCGCCAGCGTTCCTCGCCCTCATCCGGCCCATACTCGTGCTGCAATGCTGCGCGGAAATGCGTCCGTTCGAGAATCGTATCAACCAGCCCTACCAGATCAAGCTGTTCACGCGCGGTTATCAAGCTGTCGATGAACTCCAGAAATGCGAGCAACGTGGCGCGTGTCCGTGCATTGAAGGGCGACTGTGGTGGGGATACAGGATCGGTGGTCATACCATCGGCGTCTGTGACTGAACGTGCAGTCGTGCGATCAGGGCCGGCTAAGACCTGCAGCGCCTGATAGACCGGCACTCCCAGTTCGCTGGCCCAGCGATAGAGTGCCTCCTCGGTGCGCCCGCCGATGCCACGCGCCGGAACATTGAAGATTCGCGCCAGGCTGACATTATCGCAAGGATTGTGAATAACACGGAGGTAGGCCAGCACATCCTTTATTTCTTTACGCTCATAGAACCGCATGCCGCCAATAATCTGGTAGCGCAGGCCACGTGCCATCAGTGCTTCTTCGACTGCCCGGCTCTGGGCATTGGTGCGATACATCACCGCCATATCGCCCAGACGATAGTCGCCTTGCAGCACCAGATGCGCGATTTCATCGACCACCCACTGTGCTTCATCGTTCTGGTCATACCCCTCGTGCAGCGACACTTGCACACCCACACCATTCTCTGTCCAGAGTTGTTTGACATGCTTCTGCTGCCCACCGGCGTTAATGACGGCCTGGGCTACATCCAGGATCGATTGCGTGCTACGATAGTTCTGCTCCAACAGAATGACCTGTGCATCAGGGTAATCCTCTTCAAAATGCAGGATGTTGCGGATGTCAGCCCCGCGCCAGGCATAGATCGACTGGTCATTGTCGCCTACCACAAACAAATTACGCCGCTGTGCTGCCAGTTGCTTGATCAACACATACTGGGCACGGTTCGTATCCTGATATTCGTCTACCAGTACATAGCGATAGCGTTCCTGATATTTCGCCAATACCGGCGGGTGTTGCTGAAACAGGCGTACCGTCTCAAACAGCAAATCATCAAAGTCAAAAGCATTACTCTCATGTAGCAAGGCCTGGTAGCGTTCGTAGCAACGAGCAACGATTTCATCGTAGTACGAAGCACGGTTGAGCCGGGCATATTCAGCCGCGCTAACCAGTTCGTTCTTGGCACTCGAGATCGCGCTGTGAATGGCACGCGGCGGATATTGCTTCTCGTTCAGGTTCAGATCTTTGAGTACTCGGCGCATCAACCGTTCTTGATCATCACTATCATAAATCACAAAATCACGCTCGCGGCCCAGATGGATCACATCACGCCGCAAAAAGCGCGCACACACTTTGTGGAATGTACCAATGGTCAGGTCAGCAGCGTGGTCAGCACCAATCAAGGCGTGCAGACGTTCTTTCATCTCACGCGCGGCCTTGTTGGTAAACGTGACGGCCAGAATATGACCGGGGTCAATACCTGCCTCGCGGATCAAGTAGGCTACCCGATGCGTCAAGACACGTGTTTTACCGCTACCAGGGCCAGCCAGAACCAGCACCGGGCCATCAATGATCTGCACCGCCTTTTGCTGGGCTGCATTCAGATCTTCAAGCAGTTTTGAGGCCTGCCTCGAACACATGTGATAGGCCTGCCTCGAACGCATGTGAGAGGTCATAGTTTGTTTCACTCTCTATCCAGACTGTCGCCGTCGGCGAATGACATGTCGCAGATCAATCACGGTGTCGGTCTCGTCCACAATCTCGCCGGTCAACACTTCCAACACATCTTCGAGCGTAACCACCCCGGCCGTGCCGCCAAACTCATCCAGAACGACCACCAGATGGCGCCGCGTCCGCTGAAACACCTCCAGCAAACGATCGGCATGCGTACTCTGAGGAACAAACTGTGGCTCATGCGCAAATGAAATGATGGGTTGATCATATTTGCCTTCGACCATAGCGGCCAGGAGTTCATTTTTGAAGACAATCCCCTGCACGTGGTCAATTGAGTGACCAATCACAATGATCCGCGAGTGCTGCGACGCCAGAATAGCCGATCGCGCTTCCCCCAGCGTCCGATCACCGTGAAGATACGTCAGATTTACACGCGGAGTCATAATATCATCAGCCGTCAGGTCATTCAAGCGAAACACGCGCTGGATCATATCCGATTCACGTTTGTTAATCAAGCCCTCCTGAGAACCAATATGCGCCAACAAGCGAATTTCGGCTTCATTGGTAACCGGATAACGGCTGCCTCTGGCAATCGGGGCGGTCAACTTTTCAATACACCAGACCAGCGGGGTAAAGATGCGGGTCAAGAATAACACTGGCCGTGCCACAACCAACCCGATTCGTTCAGCATACCGTTCGCCCAGCGTTTTGGGGATAATTTCGGCAAAGATAATAACCAGAAAAGTCAACAAGCCAGAAACCATGCCTAACCACTGGCTTCCCAGCACACGTATAGCAATCCCACCAACCGCAATACTACCCACGATATTAGCGATATTGTTCAAGATTACAATCGTCGCAATCGGACGACTCATTTTCTGGCGAATTTTCAACAGTGCCAGTGCGGCTGGCTTACGTGTCTCTCCCAGTTGACGTACACGCACCAGCGGAACCGAAAACAACGCCGCCTCCGTGCTAGAACAGAGTGCCGAGCTAATCAGAACGATCAGTATGGCTATCAATAGCTGGATCATAGCGTGAACCGATCGCCTCTATGCTGGCGCTAAACAACACATATCTTTGAATTTACAAGACAGTTGCGGTGATATACTCAGCTTGCCTTTTTGCCTGCGATCTCGTAGAAGAAACGTTGTTTTTCGTCCACATATTCGCTGAAGGAACCCATGCGGGACGAAAAAGACGGTAGCAAGAAGCGACCGCATAACTCCTGTGAAGTTTATAGGTATGCTGCTCAATCCGCAAAATATAGGTACTTGTATACCCAGATATACCTTACGCTATTGTACAACAAGAGTGATGAATTTGAAACGGCACTGTAAACAGATAAACTGTAAAAAGATAATCGGCAACAGTGCCGATCGCCTTGCCAGTATTCGCACGGGCAACGGTGTACCTTCATCCATCATCTTGGATGATTGCTGCCGGGAGTGTATGACACCGGGTTATAAACGCTTTACTTCACCCCAGTGCAAGAACAGCGCTCCCACCAGAACAAACAGCAGTCCCATGAACAACATGCCAGGAATGGACATAGGATGGATGCCATAGTGGTTCAAAACTGTCGCAACCGCAGCCAGTACCACCAGACAACAACAGAACAAGCGTGTACCATCTTCCCAGATAAACCGAACAAAATTTCGGATTGGTGTTCGTGACATATAGACGGCAACCCCACTGACTCCAAATAGAGCTAACCACAACATTCCCACCATAACGATCATTGCTGTACCTCATGGTAACATTATCACACCTATTACTATAACGAGCCTTCGTCTTGCCGGGGATGCCGGGGGCGCAGGCCCTCGCACATGTTCCGAGATTTCGGCGTAGGAGCGTTGCATGCAACGCTCCTACGCTCCCTCGAAACCTTCTTCCAGAGGAAGTCTCGTTCGAGTACTATGCCCAATATTCAGGATAACGTTCTCAGCAACAACGAAGAAACCGTCGCGCAACGGAGAACACCGACATACCTGCCTTCCAGCCTATCTTCGCGGCCTCCGTTCCTCGGCGATAAACCCAAATCTGGTTGCAGGATGTAGGCGGCGGCTACAGGTGGCTTTGTTCCTGAAGATAAAACTGGTTGTTAGACCAACACTGGCGGTTGACCTATGCTTTCGTAACTGGCTCTGTTACACTACGAGTAACAGGGTGTTCTGGTTATATGCATGCAACGAGTTGTTATTCCACTCAACACCAGACGAGCCTTGAATACAGCAAAAAGGAAACCCGCTATGAATCAACAATTACAGACGCTATTAATCCGGCAACTGGCGTACCTCTGGGGCGCGGTGGCCTGGCGATCATATGAATTGCAAGGACGGGGCATCTTTTGTGTCTATGTTCAGCAACAACAGGATGCAGATTTTGTGCTGACGATAGAATATCTGTCAGTTGCAGAGTGTCAACATAAGCAAGCGCGACATCTGGCTAAAACCTATGATCCCAGGGTTGAATATGTATTGCTGCTCGGTGAATGTGCTGAAGATGCCGAGTGCAAGATTATTCACCTGAACCATCCTCTGGCAGACATAGCCGCTGAAATGGCTCGTTCGGCACACAGTGAACTGTTTGACTTGCATCCTGAGATAGAAGACGAAAGAAAGACTGCTGCGTAATCTAGGAGTATGTGTCAATGCTGGTGGGCCACCCAGGATTCGAACCTGGAACCTGTCGGTTATGAGCCGATTGCTCTGCCATTGAGCTAGTGGCCCGCCATAATACCTCTCATTAACAGAACTTACATGGTGACTTGAAGCCTGTGTCCCTTTCGTCTGCAACACAGCGGCATTTGTTTTGTTCTATCGCAGGCGAAAAAGCTTGTCCCGTTCGACTGCGCTCAGGGCAAGCTCTGAGCGTAGTCGAAGGAACGTGAGCTTCGAGCAACCACGTAAGTTTCCTTACTAATTGTTATCTTTCTCATTATAGTCATTTCCTGTGTCGTGGTCAACCATTCAACTCCTTATACCGTTTCGACGTGAACCTTCGGCATGTTCCTGGTATGAACATGAATGACGCGGTCGTTCCCCCTCCTTGCAAGGAGGGAATGGGGCTTTCAAGTGTCGTTTTTTTTGCGCAAAGCTCGGTTTTGCGGTATCAGGGCGCCCCCCAGCGGGGGCCGGGAGGGGGGATGGCAGGGGCGTTTTACCGCATTGCAAGACGATATAATTAAAAAAACCTGCACGTGTGAACTTGCCTTACCCCACGCGAGCGGGTGGGTAGAGGGGCGAAAAGCTGCGGAAGGTCGAAGTTAGATTGGTATTAGTTTAGTTTATGTACAGGAGTTACGCGGTCGCTCGAACCACATATCTTCTCTTAGTGCGCATAAGATCCGGGTCACATGAACCAGTGCTGGAAGTGCGGGCGGGGCGCTCGCGCTCCCCGGGTGCCTGCATGCAGGCCGGATGCTGTGATTTTTGTACAAAATATACAAAAAATAAGGTTATCATGTTGTTGAAAATATCTAACAGATATGCTACCATACGGATCAGCAAGTATAGTCGTGGGGTGATGGGTTTGTCGGAACTGAGCCATCAATTGGACACACGACCATGACTATAGCGATCACATCCTAAATTACCAATACTTTAGCTCGGATGAAGCGAGACTCAGGTTAAAGCCTGGACTCTGATTTTTCACGAAGTATGTTCGGATTACTCTGTCAGAAACAGCCTGTGGAGACCTGTGTGGGCAGGCACGCTTTGTCCCCACAATGCCGTGGGGGTAAGCGATAGGCGGCAGTGTAGCAGCAACGGAGGTTATAATATGGAAGGATTAGCACAAATTCAGGGTCTTTTGATCGGATTGATCGGGTGGGCCGCGACGGCAGTTCTAACGCTTAACTCAACAAAATTGACCAGAGCGGATCAGCGGGCAATGATTGTCTTCAGTTGGACACTCTGGATGATTCCGGCGCTAGGTGCCCTGGTATATCACAATTTACTGGCGATCAACGAGGCCGCATTTTACTGCATTGGCACGACGCTTCTGCTGGGGATTGCCGTATCAGTTAGCTCGATTCGCTGGCGCACCAAACCGTAGATAGCGTTACTCCGTAAGCTTTGACCTACAAGTGAGGATCTATCCTGCACGTCCAGGATAGATCCTCGCCGTTTCCTCGTACACGGTCGCCTAGCCGTCGTAGTACAAGAAGAACTCATATGGATGCGGACGCAATGACATCTGCACCGTCTCTGTACGCTTATAATCCAGATACGTACTGATTAAATCTTCGGTAAAGACATTGCCCTCCATCAAGAAGGCATGATCAGCCTCAAGCGCATCGAGTGACTCGCTCAATGAACCAGGTGTACCTTTAATATCGGCTTTCTCTTCGGGCGAGAGTTCGTAAATATCCACGTCTAGCGGTGGTGGTGGCTCGATCCGGTTCTTAATCCCGTCCAGTCCTGCCATCAACATAGCTGCGAACGACAGGTAGGGGTTGCACATGGCATCGGGAGCCCGGAACTCGATACGACGCGCTTTGGGCGAGGAAGAATAGGTAGGAATACGCACCGCAGCCGACCGATTGCGCTGTGAGTAGACCAGGTTGATCGGAGCCTCAAATCCAGGTACCAGGCGGCGGTAACTGTTCGTCGTCGGCGCACAGAAGGCCAGCAATGCCGGGGCGTGCTTCAAGATGCCGCCGATGTAGTAGCGTGCCATATCAGAGAGCAGCGCATACTTGCTCTCGTCGAAGAAGAGCGGCTCACCGTCTTTCCAGAGACTCTGGTGTGTATGCATTCCACTCCCGTTGTCACCAAAAAGCGGCTTGGGCATAAAGGTTGCCGTGTAGCCCAGTTGATGGGCCGTGTTCTTGACGATGTACTTGTACAAAATAAGCCGGTCAGCCATGACAAGCAATGGTGAAAAGCGCATGTCAATTTCACACTGACCAGCCGTGGCAACTTCATGGTGATGAATTTCAACGTCGATACCAGCTGCAATCATGTTCAGCACAATCTGCGAACGTATATCCTGCAGCGTATCCAGTGGCGGACAGGGGAAATAGCCTTCTTTGTGGCGCGGTCGATAGCCCAGATTTTTGCCGTGTCGATCAGCGCCACTGTTCCAGATGGCTTCTTCACTGTCGACAAAATAGTAGCCGCTGTGGCTGTTTTGATCAAAGCGTACATCGGTAAAGAGGAAAAATTCTGCTTCAGGCCCAAAATAGGCCGTATCCGCAATACCCGTATGTTTCAAATACGCTTCCGCCTTGCGCGCAATATAGCGCGGGTCACGCGAGTAAGGTTCACCCGTAATTGGGTCGCGGATGTCACAGAAAATCGCCAGCGTTGGTATTTTCAGGATTGGATCAACAAACGCGGTTGATGGATCGGGTACCACCAGCATATCACTCTCGTTAATGACCTGGAAGCCCCGGATAGATGAACCATCAAACCCCATCCCATCCGTAAAATCGCTTTCAGTCAACATGCCAGACGGCAACGAAAAGTGTTGCCACGTACCGGGCATGTCCGTAAAGCGCATATCCACCATCTGGATGTTTTTTTCTTTAATTAACTCAAAAACGCCTTTTACATCTAACGACATCGAGCCTGCCTCCTTGTGGTTTTACAGAACAAACATGGTCCTGACGATACAAACGAACGAAGTGAAATGCATATGAAGACCAGACAGAGGATATTTTTGGGCAAAACGCAGGTTGAGAGGGGAAACGGCAGCGAAACTCCTCTCGCGTAGATCTACGGTTGGACATGTATGTTGTGCGACTCGCTGCTGCTTCGCCGAATCGTGCTTACCCTGTGCTATGCGAGCCACGGGTGCTGATCTCCTACTCTTTCGGTTATGACCAGGACATCTGAGAACTATCTAGTATCTTACTCTTGTCCTGTTGTTTTGCGCTACGGTAAGGTTATACAAAAGTTAAGAGAGTTTACCTGGATGATTTGAACAATAGACAGACTCAACTTTCGTTGCTCTGGAGGATTTGCTCTGAGAGACGGGCTATGCTACAATCCTTCCAGCAGGTCTGTATTGGCAGGTAGTTGTGTGCTACCTGCCATCTTCTATGCTCGTGCATTGTCATCATTCGTGGGCATACCGTGTGCGGCATGGTTGATCGTGTAGTAATACTTGTTGTGTGCGTAACCGTTCAGGTGGGGTGGTCAGGAGGGACGTTGCCCCTCCTGGAGTCTCTTCGGTTGTGCGAGGGCTGCAGGCCCCCGCGCCCCCGCCGGCGCAGGTACCACCTGAACGGTTACGTTGTGTGCTGAGGATCTCAGGCACACTGTAATGGACAGGACTTATGTGGTTGCTCGAAGCTCACGTTCCTTCGACTACGCTCAGAGCTTGCCCTGAGCGCAGTCGAACGGGACAAGCTTTTTCGTCTGCGGCAGAGCAGTACTTGCTTTTGTTTTTCGCTCCACGCGGTCGCAGGCGAAACGGGTTCAGGCTGATCGGGCATATCATCGGATACGTTTCTTCCCCGCGATCGCAGGCGAAACGGACTGCTTCGACAGTATGTCTGATCAGACGTCGTTTCTTCCACACGGTCACAGGCGAAACCGGTCGGTGTATGACCTATCGCGTTCAAAAAATCTTGCACCCTTATTTCAACATTGCCTGAGTCACAGGCAAAACCGGTCGGTGTATGACCTACCGCGTAACACCTGTTCTATATAGAAAGGAGTACGACTCTCATGTCACAGCAGATACTTGAAGAACTGGCACAACGTCAGTATAAAGCAGATATTCCTGAGTTTCGCGTGGGCGATACGGTGCGAGTAGGCGTCAAGGTGGTTGAAGGGAACCGGGAACGTATTCAGGAATTTGAGGGGGTCGTCATTCGTCGCCGTAGTGGTGGGATTAATGAGAATTTCACGGTGCGACGGATTGCCTCGCATGGAATCGGGGTAGAGCGCACGTTTTTGTTGCACGCGCCGCGTGTCGAGTCGATCAAGGTGATACGTCGGGGCAAGGTGCGTCGGGCCAAGTTATACTATCTGCGTGGGCGTACTGGCAAAGCAGCACGCATTAAAGAGCGACGGTAAAGTTGACCGTGCGAGCGGAAAGTGCAAAGCAGGTGTGCTGTAGCGCGTCCTTCCGAAGTATGGGCGGCCATTCCGCGTGTGGCCGACAATAATGGCGCGGAGATGTGAATGTAGACATAGAGCTTTGCACCTTTGCTCCTACGCGTCTTTGCGTTAAACCAGGAAGCCATATGCTAGCGTGTGGACTCCTGGTGGTACTATGGTCGTTCGTCGGCAGGTTTTATGGCAAAAGGATAACCCATGTCAACACGCCAACGTGCCAACGCCAACTACCTTGCAATGCTGTATGCTGAATGCCGTCTCCGTTTTGTCCGCTGGGCGTTTGCCCGCTTCTATCGTGAGTTTGCCTGGAGCTACGATGGTGTAGCCTGGCTAGTTTCGCGTGGTCTGTGGCAACGCTGGACACTGGCGGCATTGCCGTATCTTGATGGCCGAGTATTGGAACTGGGCTGTGGCACGGGCTTTGTCCAGCATGCTCTGGCGTCCACTTATGCTGGTCAGGTGGTGGGTATCGATGCCTCACCGCAGATGCTGGCGCTAACGCAACGCCGACTCTGGCGCACACGGTTGCATAGTCAACTATTGCGCACCATCGCTCAGGCACTCCCCTTTCGTTCTGGTCAATTTGATAGTGTCCTGGCAACGTTTCCCAGTGAGTACATTCTTGATTCAGCGACACTGTGTGAGGTGCAACGGGTGCTTACCTCCACTGGACGGCTCGTCATTGTTGATGGGGCACAGTTTATGGTTGATGACGTGTATGTACGGGTGGTTGACCTGGCTTATCGCCTGACCTGGCAACGGCCAGTCAGAAATATACCAGACGATACGGCGTCCGCCTATTGCTCGTGGCTGAAAAAGGCTGGCTTTCCTACTGCGCACGTCTATTGCGAGACGGTAGGCCCAAGCCAGGTTTTAGTTGTGGTTGGGCAGAAATCCAGCCCAGGCGATGGTGGGGTGGTTGCCAACAGAATACAGTGAAACAAGAGTGGCTATGGCTCCCACGACGCAGTATGAATACGAACTATGCCGGGCAGGGTATCGCAGTATTGCGGGTATTGATGAAGCCGGGCGCGGTTGCTGGGCCGGGCCAGTTGTGGCAGCGGCAGTCGTGCTGCCACTTGCGGTAGTGACGCAACCGATGTGCCTGGCAGGAGTGGATGACTCAAAGCGTTTGAGCGCTCATCAGCGCGAGACAATGTATACACAGATTCATGCTGTGGCAACGGGTATTGGTCTAGGGGTGGTACCGGCCTATCTGATTGACACGATGGGGATTGTGCCCGCCACACGGCTGGCAATGACGATTGCGTTGCTATCACTGCCATGCCAGGTTGATGCCCTGTTGATCGATGCGCTGGCGCTGATCGGAATCTCGCTCCTGCAGCGCTCGTTGATCAAGGGTGATGCCTCGTGTCTCTCAATTGCGGCGGCGTCGATTGTGGCAAAGGTGAGCCGCGATCATTTGCTGTATACTGCTGATAGCGCGTATCCAGGCTATGGATTTGCGCTACACAAAGGCTATGGTACAGCAGCCCATCAGCGAGCTTTGCGTATGTTGGGGCCATGCGCATTCCATCGGTGGACATTCCGCCCCGTAACAACCCTGTGTTATCCTGAAGTGGATGCCCAGGAGTAAGATAGTAACTCGATCCATGCAGTTGCATACCCATCTCTGGAGTTCTGCCCTCCTGTCTCTGACTATCTACCCCGGTCAGCCTGGCAAGGCAACCCTGACGACTCTGTCCGGTGTGCTGGTTGATCTGGATCATCTGGTACTATATATGGTGCGGAGTGGTGATTGGAGTATTGTAGGTGCCCTGTGCTATAACCGCTATCGCCACCAGAAGCGAGTTCCTGGCGACACTCGTCCTCGTTATGGCCCTCTACGCTCGTGGGTACACCAACCCCTGCTGATATTGCCGCCACTGTGGTGGTTAGCCCGCCGCTATCGAGCGTTACAGCCGGTTGCATTAGGAGTAACATTGCATCTGACGCTCGATGGTATTGCTTCCGTATTGCTACGATCGTGCTGGTCGGCGGTTAGAAGTTGATTGAGCGCGGTATAGAGCAGCTACGATAGAGCCTGTGATATACAAACATCACACGCTTTCTGGCTTATAGCCCATAATCTGTGGTACACTGCTGTTATATTCAGGAGTGATGCGGTTGTTCCAACACAACGTCTTTTTTGCCTCCGGTAGCATGGAAGAAAGTCATCTTTCGCTTCACAATTTCGCCGTAGCCGAAAATATGGAGCGAAAAACAAAAAAAGTACCGCTCTGCCGAAGGCGACCATGTGACGGCGTGGTCTTACATGTCATTCCTAAACATAAGATGACCGCGTACCTGGGATCATAACCATTGGTTGCCAGCGTATATATGACAACCAACGGGTGTAAGCTAGTCTAGACAGGTAAAAGTGAGTGTGGCCTATGGATATAGATAACGAAGAATCACTATCTGGCGAAGATCCAGCGACGGAACTGGCGCGTCTGGCGCAGGAGACGATCGAGTCTCAGTCTGAAACTATGGATCCAGTTCAGGCGCGTATACGCTGTCAACGGGTGATCGATCTGTATGCGCAGGGGGTTATTCAAGAGGCACGTGATAATTTTCACGCGGCATTGGTGTTACTGTATGGTGAGTTGCAGTCACATTATGATCTGGCGCGCATGTTTGCCCGCCGTGGTGCAGCGCTTGGTGATGCACGTTCGTGGACAGTACAGGCTATGGCCTGGGATCGCTTGCTGATTTTGCAAAGAAAGCCACAACGCTTTGGTACCCAGATTTTCAAAAAAGGTGGAACCTGGACTCTGGGTGACGTTGATCCGCATGTCAGCGATACGGAACGAGCTTTATACGCTGTGCCGCCACTGTTTGTTCAGCAACAGCGGGTAGAACAGCTTCAGCGCCAGGGAAACATCGAGGAGTAACCCTGGTTCGTGAAGGATGGCGCTGAAGTTATGCTGCACTCCATAGTCAGTCTGTGCTAAAGATCTCACCGGTGAATCGTGCATGGTGTTGTACACAATGGCAAGCTGTGACAACGATGGTTTCGACGAGTTATACATGACGTTCGATGTCTGGTGGATCTTGCAGAGCTTGATACAATGCCCGCAAGAGATCGCGAAGTTGCTGAACTTCTCGCTCAGAAAGGGAGCGCATACGACGACTGACGTTGGCATGGTGATAGGGCCGAATACTGCGGAGCTTTTCGGCCCCGGCAGGGGTGAGACAAATCAAGCTGACGCGTCGATCCTGAGGATCGGGCCGACGCTCGACCAGACCTTTGCTAATCAGTCGATCAACAATGCCGGTCAGATTGCTGTTGTCACACAACATACGCGCACTGATCTCGCTCAGGGGAATGCCCTCTGGAGTAGCGTGGTTAAGAATCGTGAACTGAGGGATAGTCAATCCTTCCCGGCGCAGATCGTAGCGGTTGTAGGTATCCATAATAGAGTTGACCTGCCGCAATAGCGTGTACGCTTCAAGTTCTGGATCTGGTAGCTTCGGATCGATATGAACGGTGGTTGTCATGTCTGGTCTTGTCCTTACGCAAGCTTTTAGCTTCTCAATGAATGTGTTAACATGCAATGTAGCACGATGCACGCTTTGTGTCAATACTATGCACAGAAGATGCGCTCTTCTGGCTACGATGTGGAACGAAGAAGAAGCTGTCTGAACAGGGAGAGTGTGCGAGGCCAGGCCTCGTCCATTTTTCCCTGCCCGCCGCTACGCGGCGGGCAGCAATAGGGTTTTGGGAGGGCACAACGCTCCAAACCTCCCCTTTTCAGACAAGCTCTAGGTCTGTGGAGCATACGGTGACTATGTCCCCTTTTCCTCGGTATGATCGGGTAGTATCCCTGGTTATGATCGTTGTACTCGGTCTGGCAGTCATATTATGGATTGATATCAATCCCAATATTCTGCGGGCGCGTCTTGGTGGTGATCTACCGCCCGTGACGGTTTCCTGGGTATTGATAGCGGCGCTCGTGGTTATTGCCAGTGCTGGTACCGATCTTCTGGTGCGTTCGCATCCACAGATGCAAGCCCGTACCCTGCCAACACTTCATCTGCCGTTTGCCTCACTTGAGGTGGTGCCAGGATTCTGGATTTTGCCTTCGTTTTCCATTATTGGCTCATTTGCCTTTTTTCGTCTGTTCAGTCCAGGGTTACCAGGGGCGGCGTTTGTGCTGGCATTAATTGCGGCGGGCGGTTTATTGTTGACGGTGCTGGTGGCCCAACATTATACACTTGACCGTCATGCCGATGTCAGTCAGCGGGCACGGTTAGTCTTGCAGATTATTACGTATCTGCTGGCTTTTGCGTGTTTCAGCGCTGTGTATGCGACCGGTTTTCGGACGTTGTATGGTGCCGCCTTGATTGGTGCGGCCGGCACGTTCCTGGCGTATGAACTTCTGCGCTGGACACCCGGTCGAGGTCTGATCCGATTGGCACTGATTATCGGGTTGGTGATGGGCGAGGTTCTCTGGCCCTTGAATTACTGGCCGGCACCGTTTCTGCTAGGGGGGACGCTGTTGTTGATTATTTTCTACATGATCAGCAGTATGCTGGTACACTATCTGGCGGGAACCTTCCAACGCCGCTTGCTGATCGAATATGGCGTGTTGAGCAGCGGATTGCTGGCGGTGGTCATCTATGCCACGTTTCGGTAGTCATGCCAGGTTTTTCCTACGATACCGGCAACCGGTGCGCCGCCTTCACCTGACGCTTCCGCGTCCGTGTACACCGGAACGTGTAAGCTCTGTAAATGACACGAGTTACACGGTTGTTCAAATAAAACGTCTTTTTCGCCTGCGACAGGGTGGAAGAAACACTCTTCTCCCTTCAATTTTCGCCTTAGACGAAAATTGGAGGGAAAACAGAAAATGTACCGTGTCATGCCGTTTTGACGTGACCCTTCCGCACGGTCGTGCCCCCACGCGCCTGCGGCGCGGCGGGGGTGCGGAGGCTGCAGGGGGGGCGGCGGCGGAGCGTTGCACATGCAACGCCCCTCTGCCCTGCAACAGCTCGTGCCAGAGGCAGGCACGTTGGCGTATGTGCAAGCGTCAGACGGACTAACGTATGCGAAAGGTCGCAGTCACATTGGTATAACTCGTGTACATGATTCGTAAAAACGGGAGACCAGACTTGAGCCTGGGTAGTGCTTCGTCCAGGCTTGAGCCTGGCCTCTCGTTTACCATTGGGATAGGCGTGCCATATGATAAGAGGGAGTACGATCGTGCCTGAGCGTATTTACACCCACATCCTGGCTGTCAATCCAGAGCATCCCGATCCCGACTGCATCGATCGAGCGGCGCAAGCGCTGCGCCAGGGCCAACTGGTGGCATTCCCGACCGAAACGGTGTATGGATTGGGGGCGCATGCGGGTGATGTAGCAGCGGTGCGCCGTGTTTTTGAGGTAAAGCGGCGGCCAGCCAGCGATCCGCTCATTGTGCATATTGCCGATACCTCACAATTGACCGACATTGCCTGTAACATCCCTGACCTGGCCTGGCAGTTAGTACAGCACTTCTGGCCGGGGCCGTTAACGCTGGTACTGCCTCGGCATGAGCGTATTGTCGCTGAGGTCTCGGCGGGATTGACCACGGTTGCCGTGCGGATGCCGCAACATCCGGTTGCGCATGCATTGTTGCGTGCCGCTTGTGTGCCGATCGCTGCCCCCAGTGCCAATTTGTTTGCTCGTCCCAGCCCCACCACGGCGCAGCATGTATTGGAGGATCTAGCGGGACAGATTGAACTGGTCATTGATGCTGGCGCAACTACCATTGGCGTGGAGTCGACGGTGGTCGATCTAACGGGTGCGGTACCGGTGGTGCTGCGACCAGGGGGCATTACGTTGGAAGCTTTGCGTGCGATTGTCCCCGGATTGGCATGGCAAGCACGGCAGGTCAAGCTTGATCATGCTACGGGTGTGGCTGCGCCCGGTATGTTTGCCCGCCACTACGCGCCCAGGGCAGAGTTGCTGCTATTTGTAGGGGAGTCTGAAGCCGTCGTAGCGCAGATGTACGCGACTGGTCAGCGCCTTACTGCCGAACAAAAGCAGGTTGGGATACTCGCACCAGCAGAGGAACTGGCAGACTTTGCGGATATAGCGGTTCACTGTGTATCGCTTGGCAGTCGTTCGGATCTGACAGAGATTGCCGCCCATCTGTTTGCTGGCATGCGTGAATTGGATCGCCGGGGCGTAGATGTAATCCTGGTGCGCAGCTTTGATCAGAGTGGATTGGGGTTGGCTATCTGGGATCGGTTGTTGCGGGCAACTGAAGGCAAGTTCATTCGTGTCGCTGCAGGTTGAACTAGTTGTGTCGGCTAGCAATATATGACAGGGGCGCATTCCCATCATGCTCGGCATCTATGGGTAGGCCCCTGGTATATATCAGGCTGTGTGCTGGCTATCATCGGCGTTATGCAGCCTCACGAAAGTACTGACCGCTCATAAGTTCAAAGACCAGTTGATCCAGTGTGATCTCGGCTTCCTGGTAGGTGCGCGCAAATCCAACCAGTTCGTTATCCAGATACATGGCGAAGTCGCGCGTCTCAGGATCATAGACAATTTCTTTGCGATACATATTCGTTAACCTTTCCCGGAATGACTTCGGCATACCATCAAGTATTGTCGTCTTATGGAATTATAGCACACGTGTTCTTTTCTGGCAAGTCCTTATCCGTAGATATCTGTTCACACTTGGGGGAGAGCTTCTGTTGTCAGCATTCATCTTGCTCCTGGGAGCGCAGGCGTCCCGCCCGCGTTGTTCCGCCCGCGTTGCCTCTTCGTCGAGGGCAAGATGCCCTCGCTTCCAGGCGTACTCACTGCCCGCCATCGTGCGTGGGAGCGCGGGCGTCCTGCCCGCCCGCATGGTGCGCCTGGGAGCAAGGACGGGACGCCTTCATCGCGTAGCAGAGGGCAAGATGCCCTCGCTCCCAGGAAAAAAGTGAACATGTACTATTACCCGTGATAGACTGGTAACAGACTGGTAATGATTAAACGCGATAATGAGGGGTGTCATAGCGCACAGCTTCGCCGCCCATGCATATATGATTCGGGTCGGCCGATCAGCGTGACATTTCGCTCGCGTTCTGCAAAGCTGCGGGATATACTACGTTCTAATAATGTCGGCCTGCACAGGGCGGCCGTAAACCTTGTATGTGATAGTAAGGAGTACCACATTGCGTCACTGGAAGTTCTGGTTAGGACTGGGTATTAGCGTTATTTTCCTCACCGTAGCCTTGCGCGGTCTCGATCTAGAACATTTCTGGCAAGCGTTGCGTGGTGCGAACTACTGGTGGCTTTTACCCAGTGTGGGGGTGTACTTTGTAGCCGTGCTGCTGCGCACCTGGCGTTGGCAGTATATGTTGTTGCAGATCAAGCCGATCAGGATTGCCCGGCTATTTCCCGTCGTGGTGATCGGGTATATGGGCAACAACGTGTACCCGGCTCGTGCCGGTGAAGTGTTGCGCAGTTATGTGTTGCGGCGCAATGAAGGGGTACCAATCAGCGTATCGCTGACCACGGTCGTGCTAGAACGGCTCTTCGATGGTCTAGTCATGTTGCTGTTTATTGTGGTGGCCTTGCAGTTTGTGCCATTGCCGCCGGTCTATTTCTCACTGGTACTGATTTTCAGTGCTTTCTTCGGGGTCATGCTAGTGGTCTTTCTAAGTATAGCGACCCATCCACACCAGTTGGCACGGTTGTATACCTGGAGCATCAATCATCTCTTGCCGGTCAAGGTACGGCCGTATGTGGGCGATCTGTTTGGACGTTTTGTTGATGGCCTGCAATCGCTACGCAGCCCACGTCAGGTGCTGATGATCTTCGTCAGTTCAATCCTGATCTGGTTGATCGAAGCGTTCTCCTACTGGTGTGTCTTACTGGCATTTTCGATTGATGTACCGTTTGTGCTGATCGTGTTGCTGACTGCGGTCGTGAATTTGTTTACCACGATCCCCTCCACACCCGGACATGTCGGGACATTTGATGCGCCGGGAATCGCCGTTCTCAGCCAGTTTGGGGTACAGCAGGCATTGGCAGTCGGGTTTATGCTGGTACTCCATGTGACGTTGTGGTTGCCCATTACACTGGTGGGGGCGGTGTACATGCTACGCGAGAGCATTTCCTGGGGAGATATTCAGCACGCGGCCAGGGTTAAAGCAGAACTGGGTGGCGCAGCATCTGCTCCGGTCGCTAGCGAACAGGCAGTGCCAGTGGTGGAGACAGATGAGCAGGAGCAAGACGATATTGCCACAGGAGTACTGCGATGAAGGTGGGCATTGTTGGTGCGGGTGTAGCCGGTTTGTCCGCCGCCTATGATCTGGCGCTGGCCGGCCAGCAGGTCACAATCTATGAGGCTGCTGCACAGGCTGGTGGGCTGGCATCGGGGTTCCGTGATCCGCGCTGGGAATGGCCGCTGGAGCGCTTTTATCATCATATTTTTACGACCGATCAAGAGATGATCAAGCTGACCCAGGCAATCGGCTATCGCGATAAGCTCTTTTTTCGGGCACCCGTCACGGCCCAATGGTGGAACGGGCAAGGCCATGCACTCTTTGGTCAACCGGTAACGCTGCGTCTGCCGCGAGTTGGAACGGTGGCGCTGCCGGGCCTGATCACCACGGCCCTGTCAGTGCTGAATTATCCGGGATTGTCGCTACCAGCACGGATGCGCATGGGTGCGGTGGGTGCCTATCTCAAGTATGGTACACGTAACTGGCGTTCGTTGGAGCAGATTACAGCCAGTACCTGGACACGGCGGGTGATGGGGGAGGCAGTCTATCAAGCCTTTGTGCATCCGTTGCTGGAGGGCAAGTTTGGCAATCACGCCGAAGAAGTGAATATGGCCTGGCTGTGGGCACGCCTGAAGGCGCGCAGTTTTGATCTGGGCTACTTTGTGGGTGGCTTTCAAGGGTTCGTCAATGCCCTCCAGTCGGCCGGCGAGCGCCTGGGTGTACAGGTGTACCTGAGTACTCCGGTCACCAGTGTACAACCGACTGCGACTGGCTGGCAGATCGCCAGTGCGCAAGGCACGCATGACTATGATGACCTGATTGTGACTGGTTCACCGCAACTCCTGAGCAAACTGGTACCCCAGTTGCCCCCGGAGTATCTGGGCCAGCTCAAACAGTTGCGCTCGATGGGCGCAGTTGTGATGACGCTGGCGCTGACACGTCCGCTCACCGATGGCCTGTACTGGGTCAACATGCCCAAGGATCAGTTTCCGTTCCTGGCACTGGTAGAACATACCAACTTTATCGCGCCCGAACATTATGGTGGTGATCGGCTGGTTTACTGTGGCGATTATCTGGATCCCGACCACGAATACTTTCGCTTGAGCCAGGAGGAACTGCTGGAGCGCTTTTTACCGGCGCTGCAACGGGTCAATCCCCAGTTTGACCGCTCGTGGGTGCGGGCAACGTGGTTGCATCGGGAAGCCTATGCACAGCCGATTGTGCCCGTGCATCATTCGCGGAATATTCCGCCGTTAGCCACTCCACTGCGGGGCCTGTATTGGGCCAGCATGAGCCAGGTATATCCCTGGGATCGCGGCACGAATTTTGCCGTGCAGTTGGGCCAGCAGGTCGCTGCTGAAGTACTACAGGCGCACATGTCTGGTTGACGAACACGCTTCACAATGCTATACTTCAAAGTCAATACAATGATTCGTAATGTGCAGGACTTATGCATTCGTCAATAACCAGAGTCAGGCGGTCGTTCGGCAATAACGTCCTGTTCCCCTGCGGCAGCGTAGAAGAGCAAAAGTACCGCCCTGCCGAGGATGGAACCTATTTTGTAATACATGACCGCGTCACTCCGGTCAATAATCAAGCGCAACCTGGCGATAGGTGATCGATGACGTACAACGGTCTGCTGGTGTGCCAGAACGAGGTGGTTTGCACACTGGTCACCATAGACGGTGGGTATATATAAGCGCAAAGTAAAAGGAGATCTACAATTAGAGACCGGTTACGTATTAATAACCGTATTCGCGCCCGCGAAGTGCGGCTAATTGATGATGAAGGGGCACAGGTCGGCATTGTCTCTGCGCGTGAGGCGCAGCAAATGGCGGAAGAAAAGGGTCTCGATCTGGTTGAGGTTGCGCCCAATGCGGTGCCGCCGGTCTGTCGTTTGATGGACTATGGCAAGTATCGCTATGAACAGAGCAAAAAGGATCGTGAGGCGCGCAAAAACCAGCGTCAGGCTGAACTGAAGGAAGTGCGTCTACGTCCCAAAACAGATGATCACGACCTGGAAGTAAAATCGAAAATGGCGCGCCGGTTTTTACTGGCGGGTGACAAAGTCAAGTTTACGGTGCGCTTTCGGGGGCGCGAAATGGCGCATCCCGATATCGGGCGTCAGATGCTAGATCAGTTGGCAGAGTCGTTGCAGGATCTGGCAATCATTGAGCAAAAGCCGGTGATGGAGGGGCGGGCTTGCTCGCTGGTGCTGGCACCAAACCCGAAAGTGTTGAAGGCGTTATTGCAAGCACAACGCAACCAGGCTCGTGCTACACAGGAAACGCGCACCAGAGCGCAGCAAAGTGAGCCAGTTGCAACCGCGCCCGTTGATGTCGATGACATCGAGGATGTTGATGTCGATGACATCGAGGATGTTGATGATACTCAGGGTGAAGATCTCGATGTTGATGATACTGAGGATGGCGATCTGGATCTTGATGACGATTTTGATGAAGAAGATGATGAAGAATAAACTAGAATGGATGAGTGATCAATGCCAAAACAAAAAATGAAAACCCATAAAGGTGCCAGTCGCCGCTTCAAAATCACCGGTACGGGGAAATATATGCAAGCCAAAAGTGGGCGTGGCCTGAAGCGCAATCGTGCCAAGCGTGTGCGCCGGCTTTATGGTAAGATGCTGCCAACTTCTGATGCGAATAAAAGCCATTTGGAAGTAGCTTTGCCATATGGTTTGAAATAACCAGCGTATTCATATCCGATTTTTTACGGTCATAGCATTTTTATGCAGTAGATATTCGCTATAGTTTTGTAAGTTGTATTTCCAGGGTGGAGGACACATGGCCCGTGTAAAACGTGGCGTGATGGCGCACAAGCGTCACAAAAAGGTGATGCAGCAGGCGAAGGGGTTTCGCGGTAGTCGTAGCCGACACTATCGTGTGGCGCACGAGTCGGTTATGCATGCGCTGGCGTATGCGTATCGTGATCGGCGCAACCGCAAACGTGACTTTCGTCGCCTGTGGATCCAGCGCATCAATGCCGCAGCACGATTGAATGGTACCACATATAGTCGGTTGATCCAGGGACTGAAAGTCGCCAGGATTGATATTGATCGCAAAATGTTGGCGGATATAGCGGTGCGCGATCCGTCTGCCTTTAGCGCTATCGTAGCTCAGACGCAGGTAGCACAGTAGATGTGTGATCCGCAGTAACGCCAATGCGCATGTCAAATATATCCGCTCGCTAGGTGCTGATCGTCGAGAGCGCCAGCGCGAGCGGTGTTTTGTGCTTGAAGGTGTGCGCCTGGTGACCGAGGCGCTGGCAGCGCAGGTGCCGTTGCAGTTGGTACTCTATGCCTCCGAGCAACTGGCGCTGACCGAGAGTGGTCAGCGGTTGCTGGCGCAGTTGAGCCGGCAGCCGCATTGTTATGAAGCAACCCCGCGTGTGGTGGCGGCGGCGGCCGATACGGTGACGCCGCAGGGAGTGGTGGCGGTCGCTCCCTGTCCCGATGTGGCCCCACGTCCAGGGCTGATACTGGTGCTGGATGCTGTTCAGGATCCGGGGAATGTGGGTACCCTGCTCCGTTCCGCCGAAGCCGCCGGGGTGGGCCAGGTGTGGTGCAGCCGTGGTACGGCCGATATTTATAGCCCCAAGGTGGTGCGGGCGGCAATGGGTGCCCATTTTTATCTTCCCCTTCGATCTGATTGTGATTGGGATCAACTCGCCATCGCAATGCAGGAGATGCCACAGATATACGCAGCCGTTGTGGATGCCACCTTGCCGTACTATAGGGTTGACTGGTCGGCAGCCAACGTGTTGATTATCGGCAACGAAACCCAGGGAGTCAGCGCCCGTGGCTTGGAGTTAGCAACCGGTCGGATTACTATTCCTATGTGCGGGCGGACGGAGTCGCTGAACGCGGCGATCGCTGGTAGCATTATCCTGTTTGAGGCATCACGGCAGAGAAGAGCATTGCAAGCACCGATCACGCTGACCCAGGAAGACAATTATGAACATTATGGATGAGTTGACAACCATAGAGGAACGCGCTCTGGACGAACTGGCCGCCGTGGTCGATCTGACGGCGCTGGCTGAGTGGAAGAGTAGCTATCTGGGCAAATCAGGGGCCATCACTCGTCTGAGTCGGGGGATGGGAGCCTTGCCAGCAGCGGAGCGTCCGGTGGTGGGGCAGCAGGTGAATGCGTTGCGCCAGGCGCTGGATCAGGCCTATAGTGCAGCCGAAGCCCGCCTCAAAGCGGCGGCGCGTGAGGCGGCATTGGCAAGCGAGCGGGTCGATGTGACGCTGCCAGGGCGTGCGCCGGATGTCGGGCGTTTACACCTGACGACGCAGGTGCTGCGACAGATCATTGCAATCTTCGCCGAGATGGGCTTTCAGGTCTGGGAAAGCCGTGAAGTTGAGACCGATGAGTACAACTTCGGCTTGCTGAACTTTCCGCCTGATCATCCGGCACGCGATATGCAGGATACGTTCTATGTGGATATGCCGCCCGGTGCGCCGGAGGTGCTGTTGCGCACGCATACCTCGCCGGGCCAGATCCACGCTATGCGCCGCTATGCACCAGAGCCGTTGCGTGTTTTGTTGCCGGGCAAGTGCTATCGCAACGAGCAGGTGACGGCGCGGAGCGAGATTCAGTTCCATCAGTTTGAGTTTCTGGCAATTGGGCGCAAGATTACCATGGGGGATCTGCGCGGGACGCTGGATTTCTTTGCGCAGCGGATGTTTGGCAAGGGTACACGCACGCGCTTGCGCCCGAGCTACTTTCCGTTCACCGAGCCGAGCGCGGAGATGGATGTGAGTTGCTTTCTGTGTGGCGGCAAGGGGTGTCGGGTGTGTAAATACTCCGGCTGGCTGGAGATTGGCGGTTGTGGTATGGTGCATCCGAATGTACTGCACAACGGCGGATATGATCCGACCGTGTTTAGCGGGTTTGCGGGCGGCTTTGGCCCGGAGCGGATCGCGCTGATGAAGTATGGCATTGACGATATTCGCTGGTTCCATAGCGGCGATCTGCGCTTCCTGGAGCAGTTCTCCTGACCAGATCCTGGCTACGGGGCACAACCTGATGCCAACGCGGAAGCATCAGCATCAGTTATGCATCTGGAGGCAACGTGCCCGTGTCGCATTTGGCCTGGTATGGCTTTTCATGCGTTTCAACCAGATGAGAGACTGTCTGATACCAAATCCGCCTGATGACGGCACGTGTGTCATTCTGAACGGAGCGAAGCGGAGTGAGGAATCTTAGCGCTCTGACCAGAGATTCTTCGCGGCACTGCGTTCCGCTCAGAATGACATGCAGGGTACTAAGCAGGCGGATTTGGTATGAAAAGCCCCTGGCAGGCACTCCGCAAATTTTTACACCACGCAAACCACGAAGATGTCCCGTATGGGCAGCGGTTTATATCCCTGCGTGTCCATTCCTTCATGGTCTGCGTGCCCTTTGTGGTTCAAAACGCTCGGCATCATGGTTTTGCGTCGATGTGCAATCGGATTGGTATCAGGCTGACGATGTGGCTCGCTGATGGGTAGATCAGGTGCAGTACGTCTTGCGTTGAGTATGCTATTCCTCTTTTTGCTCCTGGCGACCTGCTATAACAGCATTGTTCCGCTGGGTGAGGGGCCGGATGAGCCGGGGCATATGGGGTATGTGCTGTTCCTGGCCCGCGAGCGTCGCCTGCCGGTGCAACACGCGAAAGACGGCGGCGATGTGCCCGGCGAAGGGCATCAGCCGCCGCTGGCCTATCTGCTGGCGCTACCGGCAGTAATCTGGCTCCCGCCCCCGGAGCAGCAGTTTTATCTGAGCGCGAACCCATATTTTGTATGGAACGGCGGCCATGAGCCAGCGGCCTTTATGCGCTTTAGCCGCGAGTTCTGGCCGTGGCACGGGGTGGTGCTGGCCTGGCATCTGGTGCGTGGGGTCTCGACGTTGCTGGGTCTGCTCACGGTGTTGTGTGTCTGGCAGGCAGCGCGAGCGCTTGCTGTTCAGGATGCCAGCACTCCCGGTACTGTTGCACTGCCCTTGCTGGCAGCAGCGCTGGTGGCGTTGAATCCGCAGTTCCTCTTTACCTCGGCACTGGTGACCAATGATGCGCTGCTGGTGACATTGAGCGCTGGTTTGTTCTGGCTGTGCGTAAGTTGGACGGCTGCCGATCCACTAACGGTGGATCGAGGCAGGTGGCCGGGCATAGGGCGTCCGCTGCTGGCGGGGGGTCTGCTGGGGCTGGCGCTGCTCACGAAGCAGAATGCGCTGTTGCTGGTGCCGCTGCTGGTGTGGGCCAGTTGGCGCGCAAGTGGTGGCCGCTGGCGTTTGTTTGTGCGGCATGTGCTGATCTGGGCCGGGAGTGCGCTGGTGGTGGCTGGCTGGTGGTATCTGCGCAATTGGGCGCTGTATGGCGACCCGTTTGGCCTGGCAGTCTTTCGCGCCGAGTTTACGACCCAGCCGTTTGATTGGCGTAGCCAGGCAGCGTGGCTGGCGGCATTGGAGCAACTGCATGCCTCGTTCTGGGCGCGGTTTGGCTGGTTGAGTCTGCGCCCACCGGAGTGGGTGATCTGGTTTTACAGCACATTGGGGCTGGTGGCGCTGGTGGGCTTGATGCGTATGGCGTTTGCGCACCGCCAGTTGGTCGCGCATCCGCTGCGCTGGCTGACTTCGCCCTGGGTGACGGTGCTGCTGCTGCCGCTGCTGGCGTTTGCCTGGACGGTGAGCTTTGCGCTGACGGCGGGGTTGGTGGCCTGGCAGGGGCGGATGCTGTTTCCGGCGCTGCCCGCGCTGGCTATTTTGCTGGCACGGGGATTGATCGCCTGGCTACCGCATGGTGCATCACAGCCAGTATTGCCGCGAGTACACCTGACGGTACCGGTGATCACGATGGGTGTGTTGCTCGTGCTGGCACTGTACCTGCCGCTGTCAGTGATCCGACCCGCCTATCATTGGTACAGCCTGCCACCGCTGCTGGCCCAGGCTGGCATTCAGACGCCCACGGTGGCGCGGTTTGCGCAGTCTTGGGAGCGCGGCGTTGAGTTGCGTGGCTGGCGGCTCAATAGCAGCCTGCAACCGGGATCGCTGTTGACCCTGACGCTCACCTGGCATGCGCTGGAATATGTGCCGCGTGACTGGACGATCTTTGTGCATCTGGTGGATGCCGACGAGCAACTGGTGACGGAAGATAGCCGCCGTCCGCATGATGGCGCGTTTCCGATGCCGCGCTGGACACCGGGGGACTGGGTGGAGACAACGCACCCGCTGTGGTTGCCGCCAGATCTGGCGACGGGGCGCTACGAACTGCGGGTGGGCTTGTACCAACCGGAGCAGCAGGGGCGGCGGCAGTATACCCGCACCGCGAACGGTGATCCGCTAAACACCTTTGCGGTACTGGGGCGATTCGAGATTGGGCCATAGCTGCCAGAGAAGTCTAGCAATCCTCCATCAGTTGTGAAGACCCGGAGTCCCGGCTTTAGCCGGGATCTCGCTCTGTCCCGGCTAAAGCCGGGCCTCCCCTTTCCGATTGTTCGATCCTGGCTTTAGCCGGGAGTCCCCGTGCCGATTGCTCGATCCCGGCTTTAGCCGGGCCTCCCCTTTCCCTTGACGATAGTCTCAGCTTTAGCCGGGCCTCCCCTTTCCCTTGGCAATAGTCCCGGCTTTAGCCGGGCCTCCCCTTTCCCTTGACGATAGTCCCGGCTTTAGCCGGGCCTCCCCTTTCTCATTGCGAATCGGCACCGTCCTGGGTATTCCCACGTCCTGCACGCCGGGCACCTTCAGGCGCTGGCTCCCGTTCCGCAGTCCGCTGACACGGCCTACCGGAACCAGCGCAGTCTGTCCTGGCAGCGCTGACGGCGGCTGATGGTTTTTGAGAGAATATTCCGGTATTGCCACTTCCAGCCCGCACAGGCGGGCTTCGCAGCCGTAGCCCGCGGCTTCAGCCGCCGGGCGGGTAGGCATATAGCGGAATAATTATTCAAAGTCCATAAGCCGCCGCTAGCCCTACCAGGGACAACGGTAGTGCTAAGGAAGGGTCGGCGGCAACTCCTGAACCAGCCATTGCCCATTCTGTGGCCGCTGGTGCTGACCGTCTATGCTCCGCGGAGCGGCGGCAACTCCTGAACCAGCCATTGCCCATTCTGCTGAATGACGGTGTAGGTATATTCCGACACGGGATCAGCCCCGGGTAGAGTGAGTACAAATGTCCCGTCATCAGCACCGACAAACTCGACGACAAAGCGATATTCTGTGGGTGCAAGCTGCTCTTCGCTCACAACCTGACGGATAGTGCGACAATGCAGAAGTCCGCACCCCTCGGCAAAGAGGGCCAGGTGGTCATCGGGGTCAATAAGCGGGAACCAATATTGGAGTCTCTCGAACGAGCCGCCGTAATACTCCAGGGCATCCTGATAGCGACCGTCTTCAAGCGCAACAAAGTAGTCCATTAAGGCTTCACGGGCCGCCTCGATGTTCGTATCGTTGCTGATTATGGCGTCGTCTGTTGGTGTTTGCATGCCTGTATCGTCGGGCGACGGCGCTGGCGGGCTAGTGGGCAGAGGTTCTGCTGGTGGTGTTGCTGGGAAAGGTTCGGTGTTGGTTGTCATATCAGGGGACGATTCAAGCGTTGGCGGGGTGGTGGCAGTGTCCTGGGGGCCACAGGCTATCAGGTACACCCCCAGGAATACGATCATGATCACCATCCGTCCAACAGCGTATCGCTGGCGATCAACGTTGGGAGTGTTCCTGGGGACGGTTCGAGAGACGGACATATGTGTGCCTCCTTTATCTCATACTATCATTACAATGAAATTCTTCCTACCGCAGCGGGTACAAATACATGGAGTTCTTCACATGCTCTGTACCTGCTGTGGTAGAGTCTCGTCCATTGTTGGTATGATGTCCTGCACAACCGGCAGCACCGCTGGCAAATCGTCAACAAAGGTTAATCGAACCACGGCAACACTCTCAGGTCGCGTTAGGAGCGCATAAACTTCGCCATCATCATCAAGTGCGAAAGGTTGATCAACATAATATGCTGGTCTGCCAGTGGAAAACGAGCCATGCCAAGGAGTTGCCCCCTTACATCATACCGCCGCAGAATCTGATCAATCTGCAGCGTTCCCCGTTCATCCTGCACCAGATCACTAACAGCAACGATAAAGTCCGTAGGGCCAGGTCTGCCAAGCAGACGCAGTCCGGCCAGGTTGTTCGCTACAGAGACATCGATCACTTGCGAGCCGATGTTGATTTGCCCGTGTGATGGTGGCGTGGCGGTTTTACTTCCAGTGGTAATGGTAATGCGTTGCCCCTGTACTTCCAACTCGTCAGGCTCAGGCTCAACCCGTTCGCCACGAGCATCCAGGAATTGATAGGTGCGTTGCGCTCTTTGTTCAAGCAACACCTGCCCATCAGCACCGATCACCAGCCCGGTAAGCAATTCACTGAGATCGTCAGGAATAGCGTGCGCGGCCACAACGGTGCCGTCGTAGGTGAGATGTAAGACCTGTGGTACCATTGCTGCTGCATCAAGGGCAAAGATGCCAGCACTGGTTGCTTCGAGGTCGGTTATACCGGTTGCAACATGACTCAGGTCGATGGTTTGTAGGATTGTACCAGCGTCACTCACATGGAGCAGATTGTTATCGACCGTGTTAGCGATGATAAATGTGCCATCAGGGGCAACTGTTAATGCGGTTGGCCCCCACTGCAACTCCTCATGACGTTGCTCAGAATACGAAACACTACCAGGTTCTACTGGCAGGGTGAAGAGTACGTCGTATTCACTAGCAACGGATTGTGCCATGACGATCGTATAAGGGATTGCAAGCAGTGCTGCTAAAAGCGCTACAAAACCCAGACACAAGGCTGATCTACCGATCTTCTTTTGCCATGCCATAGATGAATTCTTTCTTTGTGCTTCAAAAACACGTACTTTACCACAGCAGCAGCATACAGATGCTGTTATGCTCTATCATAAACGACGTATACTGAATATGTCTAGACACAATGATACTCAATATGTGTAGACATATGTCCGCAATTGCAGGTACATTTGTGTATCGAAACCAGTATGCACATACCACCACGCTACTTTGCAAAGGTAATGTACAGTGAGTACTTTTGCCAGTTGTGATGCGAATTTGCCCTGAACGCGGCAAAAAAGTGGGCAGATGTTGCCTGGAACGAAGCGCAGCGCTCTGCAGAGTCTCCGGCTCTGAGGCGGGAGATTCTTCGCTCCACTGCGTTCCGCTCAGAATGACACGGGCAGGGTACACGTTGCCACGTTGAATCCAGACTAGTGTGAACCCTTAATCAGCGCCGAACCCGTGATCTTTAGCCCATACGATCGCTTCAGAACGTGAGGCACGGCCAAGTTTCCGGTATAATCGGCTTGTATAGTTACGCACTGTCTGTTCAGCTAAACCTGATTCAGCCGCAATCTGAGCATTACTCAACCCATGCGCAATCAGCCCCAAAAGATACTCCTCTTGTGGCGTTAAATTGGTGGTAGTCGCTACGTGTTCAGCACATGCTGGCTGGATCAGTTGCTCGATCACAGCGCGACTAAACCATGTTCCGCCGTGCGCCACCGCCCGAATCGCAAAAATGACCGATTCAGTCACCTCATCTTTCAGCATATAACCAGACACTCCTGCCTGTACAAGACTGCACACATGCGCATCGTCTTCCAGGGCACTCAGCACCAGGATTTTAGTATCTGCACATGCTGTATGGAGTTGTGCGATTGTGTCGTCTGGGGATAGCCCTGGCATATGCAAGTCTAATACGAGAACATCTGGACAGATCGCAGCGCAATGTTGTACAGCCGCCGAACCATCAGCGCACTCACCGACGATAATAAGATCAGCAGCGCTTTCAATAATGATGCGAATACCCGTTCGAATCAGCGGGTGGTTATCTGCAATGAACACACGTATCGGCTCATTCATGATTATTCACCGTATTTTTCAAGAATACACACGTACTGATCATCGTTTTGTTCACGTGGTTGTCATATCACAGATTGAGACGTTAGATCGCAGAGGTGTGGCCCAACTTCTTCTGGGCATTGAACGGGAAAGTGAATGGAGCAATCCCCAGGCTAAAGCCGGGATTCCGGTGTTCTCCCGGCTAAAGCCGGGACTCCGGTGCTTCACAACCGATTTAGGATTGCTATATAGCTTGTAAAGGACTATCTATCCCACCCCGTATCTTTAGAAACATCATACCATGAACCAGTTGGTGCTATTTATGTTGGAACAATCTAGCAGTAGCCAGGGTAGCTGCGGTGGATATGCTGTGCATCCTAATGGGCCGCACAAATGAGCAGGAAACAGAGTACGAATGCTGAGGCGCTGCTTGACGTAGTAGCCGATACTACAGGACTTACGCGGTGGTCTGGTCAACTCGCCTTTACGCCCGCGGCAGCATGAAAAAACGCTTTCTTTCACTCCAAATTTTCGCCGAAAACGAGAATTTGGAGCGAAAAACAACAAAAGTACTGCACTGCCGCAGATGAATCGAGGCGGCGGCGGCACCACCGCGTCCGTCTGGACATGAGCGTAGATAAACCAGAAGGTACGGGAGGTCGAAGTCATATTGGTCTGCGTCCGGTTATTGAGCTGACAGGAACACACATGAATCTTGAAACGTTTGCCGCTCTGCGCTCGGCGACTGGCCAGGCGGTATTGGCGGAACTGGCCGCACGCCACCTGAGCGAGGCGGATGTGCTGCGTGAACTGACGCGCCTACGTGCCCATTACCCGGCGGATCTGGCACGAGCGGCGATTGAGCAGACGCTCCTGCGCAAGCGGGCGCAGGCAAAATTTAGCCAGGCCGACCGGCTCTATTTCACCCGCGAGGCGCTGGAGCAAGCCACAAGCGAACCAGTCGCCACCCACCGCGCCCGCCGACTGGCCGACTATGCGTATGTGGCAGACATCTGCTGCGGCATCGGCGGCGATCTGCTGGCGCTGGCAGCGGTTGGCCCGTCTGTCACCGCCGTTGACCGCGATGAGCTACGCCTGGCGCTGGCAGCCGCCAATGCAGCCGCGCTCGGCGTGGATCAGCGAGTACGCTTTGTTTGTGCCGATGTGCTATCCACGTCGCCACCACCTGCCGATGCCCTGTTCTGCGATCCTGGGCGACGTAGCGGCGGACGACGGCGCTTTGCGGTCGAGCAGTATGAGCCGCCGCTGGCACACATCCTCACCTGGCAAGCTCGGACATCGGCACTGGCCGTCAAACTGGGGCCAGGCGTCAACCTGGCCGAACTGCCGCATACGCCAGGCTACGAAGTCGAATTCACCTCGCTCAACGGTGAGCTCAAAGAGGCCACGCTCTGGTGTGGCCCGCTGGCAACCACGCCGCGCCGGGCAACCGTGTTGCAACAGGCCGCAATCGGCCCGTCTCCCGGTTTGACGGCAACCATGACCGCTGACACAATGCCCCCACCGTCCCAACTGGCACCGCCTGGCAGTTTCCTCTATGAACCAGACCCGGCCATCATCCGGGCTGGATTGGTGACCAAACTGGCGACACAACTCGACGCAGCCCAGCTTGATGCTGACATTGCCTATCTCACGGCCGATCAGCACGTCGCAACACCCTTTGCCCGCATATGGCGCGTGCTGGAGTGGCTACCCTTCAACTTGAAACGACTGCGGGCACGGCTGCATGAACTTGACGCTGGTGCTGTCACCGTTAAGAAGCGCGGCTCGCCGCTCGACACCGATGTTCTTGCACGTCAACTCAGTGGGCGCGGCGTGTGTTCGCTCGTCGTGGTGCTGACGCATGCCGGCGGGCACCCGGTGGCGCTGATTTGCACGAAATGCTAAGACATGCTACATTCTTACATTCTAAGTATCATCACGAGCTTTGTTTGTCACCACAGAGATATGGAAGGCACACAAAGGCCCATTTCTCTGGCGTAATACTGTGTTCTCCGGGTCTCCCTGGTCAATCCTTTCGGGAACTTCTCGTGGTACTACACTCGCAACATACAAGGAGATATTATGTCTACCCCAAACCGCTTTGCATTTTTCAATGGCGAGATTGTCCCGATCGAGCAGGCCAGAGTGAGCGTGATGACCAATGGCCTCAACTATGGCACTGGCTGCTTTGAAGGTATTCGAGCCTACTGGAACGCCGAGGAAGAGCAACTCCTGGTGTTTCAGTTACAGGCGCATATGGAGCGACTCAAACGATCATGCAAGATCCTGTATATGGATATTCCGTACAGCGTCGATGAACTATGCCAGATTACGCTTGATCTGCTGCGGTGCGAGGGCTTTCAGGAGGACACCTATATCCGCCCGCTGGTCTACAAGAGCGACCCGGCGATTGCGGTGCAGATGAACAATCTGACAGATTCCTTCACGTTGTTTGCCCTGCCTTTCGGCCAGTATATAGCCGGTAGTGCGGCCCGTGTCTGTGTATCATCGTGGCGACGCATCGAAGACAACGTCATTCCGGCTCGGGCCAAGCCCACCGGTGCCTATATCAACACCGCGCTGGCAAAAACCGAGGCACTGCTCAACGGCTATGACGAGGCGATTGTACTTAGTGCCGACGGTCAAGTGTCTGAAGCTAGTTCAGCCAACCTGTTTATTGTTCGCAACGGAACCTTGATTACACCACCCGTGACCAGCGATATTCTGGAGGGCATTACGCGCCAGGTAGTGGTCGAACTGGCACGCACGGAATTGAGTGCGACGGTGGTTGAGCGCAGCATTGATCGCACCGAGTTGTATCTGGCCGATGAGGTTTTCTTTTGCGGCACAGGCGTTGAGGTTAAGCCGATCATCGAGATTGACCGCCGCCCGGTTGGTAACGGTGTGATTGGCCCGATCAGCGCCCGCCTGGTGCAGCACTATAGCGATATTGTGCGTGGTCGCAACGCCCGTTACCGCCACTGGTGTACAGTCGTTTGATAAAGGCCTAATTCCGGCTCTTGAGCGCCCGTTCAATATCACGTTGAGCATCGCGCTTCGCAATATCTTCGCGCTTGTCGTACAATTTTTTGCCCCGGGCTATGCCCAGTTCTACTTTGGCCCGGCGGCCCTTAAAGTAGATTCGTAGCGGCACCAGGGTCAACCCTTTCTGGCGCACCAATCCGATCAGGCGGCGAATTTCGCGCCGATGGAGCAGCAATTTGCGCGGGCGCATCGGATCGTGATTAAAGTAGGTTCCAGATTGTTCATAGGGCGAGATATGCGCTTCATACAGAAACACCTCGTTATTAACAACACGGGCGTAACTTCCGCGCAGGTTCACGCGCCCGGCACGCACCGATTTAATCTCGCTGCCTGTCAGGACGATGCCGGCTTCGATTGATTCTTCAATATGGTAATCGTGACGTGCGCGTCGATTCTCAGCCACAACGCCCGGATGCGCTTTTTTTTCTGCCACCGTGAACCTTCATAGACAATACGGTACCAGCGTGCTAGATCATTCGCTATTCACGCTGGTGGCTTGATTATATCATGGAACCACTCCTGCTGAAGAAGCGATACATTCAAATCCATGGAATTGAATAGAACATCGTAACCGTTCAGGGGGTCTTTCGCCAGCGGGGGTTGCGGGGCATGTGGCCCCCGCAACCCCCGCGAACCTCCGGGCGGGGTCGTGCCCTCACAAGTGTCGGTTTTTTTGCGCAACGCTCGATTTGTTCGGCATCAGGACGCCCCCCCCAGCGGGGGGCTGGGGGGGGATGTCAGGGGCGTTTTGCCGCATTTCAACCCGATATAATTCAAAAAACCGACACTGATGAAGGGGTCGTGCCCCGCCCAACCACCCCACCTGAACGGTTACTAGAACATCCTGCTCATCCAACAAAGCGATAGGTATGCTATAATCGGCACACGTTATCGGCAAAATGGTATTGTCACCACAGATAGGAAAGGAAGAAACAGCGATGCGTAAAGCACAGATGACATGGCTACTGCTGTTCGTATTGATCGTTCCATTGATGGCTGCATGTGGCAACGACACAGCCGAAACCCCATCACCTCCGCCACTTGCAGAAACAGGCGAAACACCGGCCAGCATCCCGGCTGGCAATAGCGATTTGAAGGTTGCGCTTGTTACGGATCTGGGACGGGTGAACGATGGTACCTTCAACGAGTTTGCCCATATGGGCGTGGTTCAGGCACAGGAGGAATTTGGCTTCTTATATCGCTACATCGAAACTCAGGCCATGGCTGATTATACTGCCAATATTCAAACGTTTATTGACGAGCAATATGATGTCATTGTCACCGTTGGTTTTCTGATCCAGGATGAGACCCTCGCCGCCGCACGCGCCAATCCAGACATCATCTTTATCGGGGTCGATCAGTTCTATGCTGATGACAACGTACTCCCCAATCTGATCGGGTTACAGTTCCGCGAAGATCAGGCCGGGTTTCTGGCCGGGGCAATGGCCGGTATGATGACGCAGAGCGGTACCGTAGGCATTGTTGCTGGCGAAGAAATCCCACCCGTGAAGCGGTTTCGCAATGGCTTTAATCACGGTGCGCAGTATGTCAACCCTGATGTCAACATTGTTGGCACCTATGTTCCATCGTTCATCGACTCGGCCCTCGGCATTAGCACGGCGGAACAGTTCATTGGTGAAGGGGCCGATGTTATTTTTGGTGCAGGCGGACCAATGGGCAGCGCCGCTATCCGCGCTGCAGCCGAGTCAGGCGTATATGTGATCGGGGTCGATCAAGACGAATACAATACCACATTTGGGCGTGGGGCCACCCCCGGTGCGGATCGCATCCTCACCAGTGCGATCAAGCGGGTGGATGTAGCCGTGTATGACCAGATCCGGGCCGTGGTTGAGGGTACTTTTGCGAGTACAGGCATCGTTGTCTACGAAGCAGCCAATGATGGCATTGGTTATGCCGATTTCCACGATGCAGCCGATGATATTCCCGCAGCAGTACAGCAACGTATGGCCGAAATCTTGCAGATGCTGGTTGATGGCACACTGACCACCGGCGTCGATCCGGTCAGTGGCGACCCGGATCCGGACACCATTCCTGACCCGGTGCCGTTTGAGGGTTAGCCAGTGCGCATGCGTGGAATCACTGCCGCCGAGTGGGTACGCAATGCTGTCCGCTGTGCCTCAACATCCTGCGCATAATCCGGGTTAATCAACACCACGCGCCGATAGGCAACCTCGGCTTCCTGGTAGGCTGAGGTTGCCTCACCCACCCGCCCCTGCAGCTCATATACCACACTGAGCGTCAACTGGCTTTGAATATAGCGGGCGAGGAGGACTTCACGCTGTTCCTCAACATAGTAGGAGTCACCAAAAAAGGGACAATCATCCATATAGTCACCACGGTACAACTGCACAGCCTGCCGCAGGGTCATAAGCGCCGCATCGAGGTGCCCCTGGTAAAACTCGTTGATCCCCTGCTCAACAGCGTTCACAAACACCTCGGTATCACACCAGCTTACCGCCGTTGGCTCCAGCCAGTATCGTCCATGATGATACTGTATCATCTGGCTTTTACTGGCACGGCTCAGGTTCGGTTCAAGCGTACGTCGCAAGGCCGCCAATGTGCGGTGAAAAGCGCTGTCGGTTTTCTCAATATTGAGGCTATCGCCCGCATCCGGCCAGATAATCTCTGCTGCCTCATCTTTGGTAATCCCCTTACCGCGACGGTCAAACAGAAAGGCAAACAATGCCTCGGCCTGATGCGTGCCCGCTTTGTCGCCGCCCCAGCGAGTAATCACCTCACCATCACGTTCCACCCGCAGCGATCCAAGGGCATAGACCACCAGTCCTGTGGGAGCAACGGCAACCGCTTCCCGCTCACGCGTCGCCGCCGCCGTCTGACGTGCCAGTTCTTCCTGCTGCGCTTCCAGCAAGCGACTCTGCTCGGCCAGATGGGCCATAATCGACTGCTGCTCGGCACGTGCGTGGGCATGACTGATCACCAGCGCCAGATAACTGCTCAAATAGTCCAGCAACCCGCGCTCGACGGTCGTAAACGTTTGCTCTGAATGCCGTGGCCCCAGCGCCATTAAGCCCAGACACTCGGTACCGCGTCGGAGCGGCAGCAAAAACTGGGCCGTTGGCCAGGGTATCCAGGGACTGGTCAATGTCTGCAATTCAGTAATGTCGGGCATCGCTGGGAGCGGGCCATCGACAGTCGTCGGCCCATACCTGGCCTCAGTCATCAACCCTTCGGCAGTGGCGACCGCAATCAAACCCTCGCGCACGCTTAACGCTCGACAGACAGCCGTCAGCGTCGTGTGCAGTTGCTCATCCAGTTCGCCACGCTGGAACACATCGTCGCTCAACGTCTGTACCAGGCGCCCATAATCGAATTCGCGGCGGTAAAAGCGGCGATCAAATGCTGCACGAAACCACTCGCTTAACGGATTCAGCACAGCTACCAGAAACACCATAGCAAAGATCGTCACCAGCGGTACCTCGATCTGCAACCACTGCCGTGTCTGCCATTCGAGCAGCAACAGCAGGCTAACATACAGTGCGGTCACCAGACTACCGGCCATTGAGAAGAAAAACGTGCGCCGGGCCACCCGCGTAGGCAGCAACGCCCGGTAGGACAGCATCGCATAGGCCAGCACCACCATCGCTATCAGAATCAGCGTTCGTGATATTCCGTGAGAGATAATCCACAGCAGACCAGGCACCGTATACTCCGAAAGCATACGGGCCATAATGCCCATAAATGCGCCACTTACGCCCAGAACAGCAGTCCACTCAAAGATACGCTGGAGCATCTGCTCTTGCGCATCGGCTAATTTCTGGCGATAATTCATACGCATCAGCGTTACCGCCAGTAACAGCGGCAGCGAGCGTTGCGCAATCCATAACCAGGCCAGGGCATTTGATGGTACCGCCAGAACTGGCTCGGTGCGCACCCCTGCGAGTGTCATCTGCCCGAAAGTGACGTTCCCTAACGCTGCATAGAGCGTGAGCAATATCCCTGTGGTGTAACAAAGACCCAGCAGGAAGCGGCGCATAGCAGTGACATAGCCGTTCGCCAGCAGATAGATAATAAAGTGTAAAAAAGCGGGTGGGGTCAACACCGTGGCAATCAGTTGCGCCCGATCAAACATCTGCTGTACACCGATCTCTGGTGTCAAACGGGGCAGAATTGCGGTCATACCATACACTGCCAGCCAGAGACAAAACCAGGCAAAGGCTCGGGTTGTGCGATCACGCGGTGCGCGAACGAGCAAACTCAGCCCCAACCAGCAGGATAGCACGGCCATCAGAAAATCAGGCCCATAGTAGATCAATGCTTGCATGATCAGGTATCATAGCATACCACTACCAGCACAGCAACTACACAGATCATGGGTAACTGTTCACCCTCAAGGGCACATGCCCGCCTGGGAGCGCGGCTCCCAGAAGAACAGTGAACACCAACAGTTCATTGGTAACGTTTCGTTATATGAAACCATCAAAGGTTCGCAGAGTATGTAACCGTTCAGGTGGGGTAGTGGTCAGCCACATTGAAAATGCGGAGTATGTCGTAACGACGTTCGTCGTTACGACGGCGTCAGAAACGACGAACGTCGTTACGACGTATCCTGCAACATCACGGTGGTCAACCAGTAGTTTGGATGGGCCATGTTCCTTCGGGAGTTCTTTTGGTGAACCTTCCCCTGATATGGTTATGCAGAGTCAGGACTTACGCGGCGAGGAAGTGACGCTTTTTTCCCTCTAAATTTTCGTCTACAACGAAAATTTAGAGGGAAAAAGAAACAAAGAACCGCTCTGCCGCAGGCAAAAAGGCTATCTGACCATACCACCGCGTACGTCCTAAGAGTATTGTCTGTGTTATGAAAGGTCAAGAATATGACAGATCGTCTCGTAGTTATTGGCGGAGTTGCCGCTGGTATGAGCGCTGCGGCCAAAGCACGCCGCACGCGCAACGATATGGACATTGTGGTCTATGAACAGACCGGCTATATCAGCTACGGCTCCTGTGGCTTCCCCTATGTGATTAAAGGCGAAATTCCGCGCATCGAAGATGTTATCGTGCGTACACCCCAGGATTTTGTCAAGCAAAATATCTTCGCTCACGTGCGGCACCAGGTGCTGGAAATCGATCCCCAACAGCATACGCTCCAGATCCGTAACCTGGAAACGGGGGCCGAGTTTACCGATCACTGGGATCGACTGGTACTCAGCACGGGTGGCGGCGCTACCCGCCCGCCCATCCCCGGCCTGGATTTGCCAGGCATCTTCACGCTACGCAACGTCGAAGACACGATCGCTATCCGTGATTGGATTGCACAGGAGCGTCCCCAACGCGGCGTCATCGTTGGCGGCGGCTACATTGGCCTGGAGATGGCCGAGGCACTGGCAGCGCATGGTATACAGTTAACTCTGGTCGAGATGCTGCCCCAGGTGATGGGCAATATGGATGCCGATATCGCGTCCTATGTTCAGGAAGAACTGGTACGGCAGCACGTCGATCTGCGGCTCGAACATGGCGTAGAGGCCTTTGTCGGCAATGGCCGTGTGCGCGAAGTAGTGGCCGCCGGCCAGCATTTCCCGGCTGACATCGTCATCTTTAGCGTCGGGATCAAACCCGCTGCTACGCTGGCCCGCGCTGCCGGAATCGCGCTGGGGCCAACTGGCGCGGTGGCGGTTGATGATCACCAACGCACCAGTGTGGAACAGATCTGGGCGGCGGGTGACGTGGCCGAGGCGCTGGATCTGGTCACAGGCAAACCAACCTATGTACCGTTAGGTACCACAGCCAACAAACAGGGGCGCGTTGCCGGCGAGAATGCCGCCGGAGGCGATGCGGCCTTCAAAGGCATCGTCAGTACAGCCGTCGTCAAAGTCTTTGATCTCGAGGCAGCCCGCACCGGTCTCTCCGAACGCCACGCCCGTGCAGAAGGCCTGGATATCGAGACCGTCACGGCTACCGCCAATTCGCGGGCGCACTATATGCCCGATCACCAGTCCCTCCGAGTCAAGCTCGTCTTTGAGCGCGGCTCGCAACGCTTGCTGGGGGCACAAATGGTTGGGGGTGAGGGCGTTGCCAAACGCATTGATGTCATCGCCGCCGCGCTGCACGCCCGCTGGACAACCTATGAACTGGCGGAACTCGATTTGAGCTATGCTCCGCCCTTCGCCCCCGTGTGGGATCCAATTCTGGTGGCGGCCAACCTTGCCAATCGGTAAAGCCACGGCTCTGGAAGGCAGAATAATGCCGTGCTGGTGCTGTGGCTCGATGATAGCGCCAGCACGGCGTTTTTGCTGGTGCTATCATCCTACAGAACTCAACAGGACGTACGATGAACGAAGAACCACACACGACGGTTCTACGGTCGCTCCACCCGTGCCTTCAGCGCCTGGAGCGAACCAGTCAGGGATCTCTCCAGGAAGGCTGGATCGAAGAGCTTGAGCAGATGCACCATCCAGCCCGTCAAAGACTCCTCAACCATCACACGTGTCCCACCATTTTGTGGTATCAATCGCCAGAGATGAAGCGCTTGCATCCCAATCGTCTTCCCTGTCCAACCAATCTGGCGTTCTGGCTCCACAGCCTGAATAGTAGACACAATGGGTAACCCTTTTGCCTTCCAACGAAAGGTAGAACCAACCGCCAGCGGGCCTTCAAGCTTTGCCTCCGAAACATCAGATTGCCACTCACTCCAACGGTCAATCGTCGTTAGCACCGCCCACACGTTCTCCACCGGTGCGTCAATCACCACATCCTTGCTGCCACTGAGTGGTGCCTCATGATCGATATCCATCGTAGCTTCTCCTGCGCAGCACTGATAACTACTGATACCAATTTGCCCTGAACGCGGCCAAAAATGGGCAGATGGTACCTGGAACGAAGCGCAGCGCTAGGAAGAGTCTCCGGCTCGGAGGCGGGAGATTCTTCGCTCCACTGCGTTCCGCTCAGAATGACATGGGCAGAGTACACGTTGCCCCTTTGAATCCAGACTGGTATGAGAGAGTATATAGTACCTGTATTGTTTCGGCAACCGAGCATCAGCAGTCCCACTCATCGCAAATACCTCCTGCATACTCTTAACAGGATCAAAGTACCATTGTTCAAGCACGTTGTAGCATTTAGGATAGAGTATAAAGACAGGACGTACGCGGTCGCGTGAACACCATGTCCCTTCACCTTCGCTCAGAGCTTGCCCTGAGCGCAGTCGAACGGGACAAGCTTTTGCGCCTGGGGCCGCGTGGAAAAGACGTATGCACATTCGTGGTCGTATGCGTGGCCCTCTTTGCGCCTGCGGCCGCGTGGAAAAGACGGGGTTGAGTGCTATAAACGTAACTGTCCATTTTTTGCGCCTGGGGCCGCGTGGAAAAGACTCTTTTTTTCTCGCTCCCTTTTCGTCTTCGGCGAAAAGGGAGCGAGAAAAACAAAAAAGTACCGCTCTGCCCCATTCGGCTTCGCTCAGGGTAAACTCCGGCGCAAAGGCGAGGTGACCAGACCACGGCGTACGTCCTAAAGAAAAAAATAACACTCTCAATTGTGCATCGGAGTCCCGGCTTTAGCCGGGATCTCGCTCCGTCCAGCGTCAAGCCGGGGCTTCACTTCTTCACAACTGATGTAGGATTGCTATATGTGCGATGAAAGTGTGTACAGGTACGCTGCTCGAATACAGATGAACAGAGAGAACAGGACGCATTGCAGTTCCCGGACACAGCCATCTGGTATTGACTGACACGACACCCCGCACTGGTGGACAACAGAGAACGGGCAAACGACAGCATTATGTGGCGGCATATGAAAGTCCGTACGCGCATTCTGCTCGGGTACAGCCTGATCCTGGGGCTGACCCTGTTCGTGCTGCTCTTCTTTTTCTTACGCATGGAAGCTCTGCACCACGAGGTTGAGCAATACAGTACCAGCCAGGCCGCCGAGACCATAGCTGGTCAGCAACTCACCCGGCAGCTTACCCTGGCGCAGCAAGCCATTGATCGCTACCTGCAAGACCCGCAATCCGCACCCCTGGCGCTGGCTATGCAGGCGCTGGAAACCCTGGAGGCCGAACTTCCACACACACACGCCGCTCTGACCAACCCCCACCAGCAGCAACAGCTAGACGACCTCGCGCTCCAGATCAACATCTACCACCAGTCATTCCAAAACCTCAGCGCCAGCATCACCGCCGAGCAAACGCTCTGGATTGACCTGAACACTCGACTGATCGAGATCGGCTTCGATCTGCGCAACAATCTGGCAACGTATCTACGCGATAACCCGGCTGACCTGACGGTGATCATGGCCCTGAACGATGTGCAGAACCAGCTCCAGTACCTGAGCATGACGATCAACGTCCAGTCTATGGACGACAGTGATGAACAGATCCAGCAGATACACCACCGTCTGGAACGGATCAACCGCATCCTACAAAGCAGCACGATCAGCTCTGCGGCCACAACTGGCCTTAGCACCACCCGCAGTATCGCCGCCTTGAGCGAGGCAATCAAACAGGTTGATATCCTGGCCGCCACGATCAAGACCACACGGCAGCAGCGGGCAGATCTCCTGCATACCCAGGGTGTCCAGTTACAACAGCACGTCACTGACCTGAATACGGCTATTGCCACCACCCTGCCCGCCAACGCCAGTAACCTGCATCGCCGCACCCGTCAAACGCAGCAAGCGACTGTGTTACTCTTTGGGGTCGCGCTCGTACTAATGTTTATGGCTGCCACCGCTCTGGCCCGCACAATTACCATCCCGCTGGAAGATCTGGTAGCGGCTACGTTGCGCATTCAACGCGGCGACTATAGCGCCCACGTACCACCTTATGACCGCAGCGAGATTGGCCGGCTCGCGCTGATCTTCAACCGTATGATCAACACCCTGCAGCACCAGCGTGATGAGGTGTTGCAGCAACAAGCGATTCTAGAACACCGCAACCAGGAACTTGAACACGCCCTGGCAACCATTAAAGCTGCCAACGCGGAACGCGAATTGCTGACAACGACGATACGTGAACTGAGTGTGCCTGTGGTACCAATTCTCGATCATGTGTTGATTGTCCCCCTGGTTGGTGAACTTGACCAGGAACGCGCCCAACTTTTGCTGACCCGCTTGCTGGCGCGCATCAGTACCGAGCAGGCCCGGATTGCCATTCTGGATATTACGGGTGTTCCGTTTGTTGACAACACGACCGTAACCTGGCTGGTACACGCTGCCCGTGCAGCACGCTTGCTGGGTGCCAGATGCATTCTAGTTGGTATTCGGCCCGACGTCGCCGAAGCGCTCGTCACCAGCGGAGTCGACCTGACTGGCCTGACCACCCGCGCCGATCTGCGCAGTGCGCTCTATGATGCCCTGCGCGTACAATTGAAATCCTAGCAGTCATAGCAGAATCAGTCTACTACAGTATGTAAGTCCCGTTTCAGAATGCGACGCAAGTACTATAGACAAAGCTTTTACTTCTGGCGTATGATAGAGATACAAGATTATGCATTTATTGTGAGGCTATCTGGAAAGATATTCTCTGGACTATAGAATAAACATGAGGAGGCGATGGAAGCCATAGTTCATCAAACAACCACAACTGCACCATCATCTTGTGCTTATAACAGGGATTCTCATATTTGCCTAGCATTGAAAGGACCTGCCGTGACGCAGATTAGCACATCTTCCTATGACGTTCTGGCTGATTCAAATCGTATGGTTGCATTACTGGAGCGTTACCGCACTGATTTGCCTTGTGTGGATAAAGAACTGGCACTACATCAATCTCTGCGCCATGAACTGGAGACCCATCAACGGGACGGTGAACACGCGCTGGCCGAATGGCGTCAGGCGCTGGCCCGACGTTGGGAATGCGAGATAGCTGGACAGCGGTTCTATATGCATATGCAACGTCAGTTGTGTGACTATTTTGGTGCCGATTCGCCGCATCTAAAGATTATGCTGCCGGATAATTCCCAGAGTGCGCGTACGGCGACTGAATTGCTTAGCGACCTGCGTCGGTTGCAGGCCTCGCTGGAAATTCTTCAGCCCCAGCCGCCCTTCGTCTGCTTGCAACTGCCCGCCCTGACGCAAACTTGCACCGATCTAGAGGAAGCCCTGAACTGGACGCAGCGGTGCGAAGCCCGGCGCCGCACCGCTATGCTTGAACAGCGACTGGCCCTCAACGTCTATTATCACGCCCGCGCCCAGACTCAGCGCTTGCTCGATGAACATATCGGACGTGGACAGGGGCTAGCGAATGCCGATGTTGATGCTCTGGAAATCAGTATGATGGTAGACTAGTACACTGCGGCGCAAATAGCTCTAGTACACGATGACGGAAATAGCTCCAGGATTTTGTCATGCTGAGCG
>CALANA010000045.1 GCA_937925925.1 uncultured Chloroflexales bacterium
CGTGATCACCCTGCTGGCTATCTGTGGTCTTACCCACCGCGAAGCCTATATCGACATTTTCGTCGTGGCAGTGCTGTTGCCGATCGTGGCACTGATCGCTTTGATTATTCTGGGATCGGTGTTTGGTTCGTTCTAATACCATTTTGCCGTGACCCTTCGGCATGGTCGTGCCATACGTCCTCCCACACGCCAGCATCGCGGACGGGGTATAGGGGGTTCGCCCATGTGCCTGTCTGGTGGGGCGCAGCGAAGCTGTTCACGCGCCCCACCCCACCGCAGGGGGGGTGGGGCGCGCTCACAAGTGTAGGTTTTTTGGGGCAAAGCTCAGTTTTTCGGCATCAGGACGGCAAAAAAAGCAACGACGATAGTAGGAGTGTTTTGCCGCATCCCAATGCGATGTAATGAAAAAAACCTACACTTGAGAGGGTGGGGGGCGTGGCATGCCACGCCCCCCGCGCTCCTCGCAATCTCTTTCCAGGGGACGCCTCGTTGTCGTATGCGTAAGCGTCAGATGGGCCAACGTATGCGGAAGGTCGAAGGCACATTGGTATAATACAACAACGAGTCTTTGTTATCACCGTGAACGCCACCGAATGCACATCTGCCATCGACAACACGTGTTTCGTTGTATTCACGGTACCTGTGGCGGTAGAATCTTTAGCATAACGCATGTTGGCGCACGCAGCGTTGGTCTAAAATCGTAGTTTAACCAGGTGGGGCGTTCTGTGTTGCACATGGTCGGGTTGTGCCAGATACTGGCGCTCTGCGACAGTATCTGGCTGGCATCAGCACGATGATCGGCCTGGCCGACAAAGTTTGCCATCTGCCATGAAACATGTATCACGACAATGCGACACAATAGCGTCGCTAAGTGCGGTTTATGACGTACAAAGCTCCATAGATCAAAGCAGCAATTAGCAGCAAGAGGATCAGTAACTTGACCTGTTCTATTGAGCGTCGTTTTGCCAGTTGATCCCGTGCATCGGCAGCATAAGGGACGTTTTCTGGTTCGGTAAAGAGGATCACGCCTAGATTTTTTGGGGTACGTATAGCTGTAACGACAATAGTGCTGATTAGTTCGCGGGTCGTGATCAATGGAGGTGCCCAGTACGCTTCTTCCATAGTAATCACTTTTCCAGTGAGCGCACAGCGCAACTCACCTTGAACGACCATGGGCGAATTATCGACCGGGGCATCGCTTAGTTGGATAGACATGTGTTTCCTCCCTAGATGAATGTTATGCGGTGAATATAGATCCCCTGATATAACAGAGTTTTACCAATCAACCAGTTCAGATAGACTTGTTGCGCGACGGATGGATGCTGTCGTCAGTTAACATGAACAGTGTCGAACTGATGAGACTATTGTTTGCGTGCTACATGAGCATCAATGCGCTCAACTACCGCGGCTTTGTACAAACCTCATGAAATACGGCGCACAAAGCGTTCGATGCGCTCCAGGGCTGCTTCAATTTTATCGAGCGAAGTGGCATAGCATGCTCGCACATATCCCGCGCCACTCGGCCCAAAGGTGTCGCCAGGAATAACCGCAACATGTTCTTCCAGCAACAATCGTTCCACAAAGGTCTCACTGTTCAATCCCAGGTGTGACACCTGAGGAAAGGCATAGAATGCTCCCTGTGGCTCAAAGGTATGCAACCCGATCGCATTCAGCCCATCAACAATGACCCGCCGCCGCCGATCATATTCAGCAACCATCGCAATGACGCTTTCCTCGCCGCAACGGAGTGCCTCTAGCCCTGCATACTGGCTGATGGTCGGAGCAGACATAATGGCATACTGATGGATCTTAGCCACCGCCTGAGTCAGATCGGCCGGTGCCGCGACCCATCCCAGACGCCAGCCGGTCATGGCATAGGCTTTGGAGAATCCGCCCATTAACACGGTACGCTCGCGCATATTGGGCAACGCAGAAAAACAGGTATGTTCGACGCCATAGGTCAGGCGATCATAGATCTCATCGGAAAAGACCAGCAAATCGTGCCGCTCGGCCACCGCGGCCACTTCGAGCAACCGCTCGCGGCTCATGACTGCGCCCGTCGGATTACTGGGATACCCAATCAAGAGCGCCCGAGTCTTTGGTGTAATCGCGGCGTTGAGTGCGGCACCGGTAACCTGAAATGCCTCTGTCACATCTGTGGCGACTGATACGGCTCGCGCACCAGCAAACATCACACAGGCTGGATAGGCCACAAAGCATGGTTCAGGGATGACTACCTCATCACCCGGATCGAGGAGCGCCAGCGCAACATTTTGTAAGGCTTCGCTGGCCCCAACGGTAATCAACAATTCTTCGTGGGGGTCATACCGTACTCCATACAGACGCTCGAGATGGGCGGCCAGAGCTACCCGTAGCTCCAGTAAGCCCGCATTCGAGGTATATCCGGTGAAAACATCGGCAGAACGCTGACCAGCAGCGCGAATGGGCGCAGGTGTCATAAAATCAGGCTCACCAACACCCAGTGAGATCACATCAGGCATGGTCGCAGCAATGTCAAAAAAGCGACGGATGCCAGACGAGGTCATTGAGCGAACGCGGCGCGAAACACGCTCACGGGGCATAACGCAGGCTCCTCAAGTGGACGGCGGCGCACGGAGCGAATACGATCAGGTTGTTCGTCATCATCAGGTGTCTCACGCCGAAGTCCATCACTTACAAAATCCTCCAAAGTTCAAGTGCCTATAATAGCACACCTCATCGCAGGATGCCAGAGACAAAAAGATGACGATAGTCCTGATAAAGGTCTGACAATAAGTACCAATCTGTACTATGCAGCTTGCCCGGCAGTGATTGTGCTGTTATGATGAGCAATCATGGACAGATGTATCGGCTATCCACGCTGTGTCACCAGACCATACCAGGGGAGTGATCATGACCGACTCGGAGAGACTATTGCGGGCACTCTCACCGCTTGATGGGCGCTATCATGCGGATGTGGCCGACCTTGAAGCCTATTGTAGCGAGGCCGCGCTCTTGCGCTATCGCGTGCGGGTAGAGATCGAGTATCTCATCTTTCTGGCACGGGCACCCGGAGTTACCTTCGTGCCTGCCTTGAGTGCCCAGCAGCAAGGGGCGTTGCGGGCGCTCTATCGTCAGTTCCGTCTGGAAGATGCTCAGGCGATAGCCGCCTGGGATCAGCGTGTGAACCACGATGTTAAAGCAGTCGAGTACTGGCTGCGCGAACAACTGGCTACGCTGGGTCTGGCGGCATGGAGCGAGGCGGTGCATTTTGCGCTGACCTCAGAAGATATAAACAATCTAGCTTACGCGCTCCTGGTACGTGAGGCCCGCGATCTGGTGTTGTTGCCAATACTGAACGAGCTGTATACAACATTGCGCAACATAGCGGTAGCTGAGGCGGAGACGGCCATGCTGGGCCGCACACATGGCCAACCGGCGACCCCCACCACGATGGGCAAAGAGGTTGCGGTCTTTGCTGCCCGTCTGGGGCGTGCAATTGCCGATCTGCAAGCAATCAAGATCACTGGCAAGCTTAATGGAGCGACTGGCTCCTTTGCCGCGCACGTGGCTGCGCTGCCCGCTGTAGACTGGCTGGTCTTCAGTCGTGCGTTCGTGCGTTCGCTCGATCTCGAACCGCTTGTATTGACCACCCAGATTGAACCCCACGATACGTTGGCGATGCTGTGCGATGCACTGAAGCGGCTCAATACCGTTTTGCTTGATCTGTGTCAGGATTGCTGGCGCTATATTAGCGATGGCTATCTCGCTCAGTCTGCGTGTGCCGGCGAAGTGGGCTCGTCTACCATGCCGCATAAAGTCAACCCGATTGATTTTGAAAATGGGGAGGGAAATCTCGGATTAGCCAATGCGTTGCTGGAATTTTTCAGTCGCAAACTTCCCGTCTCGCGTCTGCAACGCGATCTCTCCGATAGCACCGTGTTGCGCAATCTGGGCGTTGCTTTTGGCTATAGCTTGCTGGCCTATCGTCGTATCTTGCGTGGGTTACATAAGATTGCGGTAGACCGGGAGCGGGTACGCGCCGATCTGCACGCGCACCCGGAGGTGCTGGCTGAGGCGGTGCAGACGATTTTGCGCCGAGCCGGGTACCCCCAACCCTACGAAGCATTGAAGCAGTTGAGTCGTGGACGGACGTTGACACTGACCGATCTCCAGCATTTTATCGAGAGTCTGGAGGTAGATGCGCCAACCAGGGCTGAACTGCTGGCCCTTACTCCGGAAGACTATATTGGTCTGGCCCCCCGGTTAGCACGCCTGCGCGAAGGCTAAACACACCCAACCAGCGTGCAATTCGCAGTGCAGCCGGGATACCCCCGGCCAGCACGCATGCGGAAAAGCTGAACACACCAGGACTTCCAGGTTAGTGAGGATACGCTGTCAGTACTACTTGCTACAAGCCCTCCTGTCCTATTCACAAGCTCTGGTAAATCTGCTATATTTGGCTACGGGAGGGTCTGAGAGTTATTAGTTCTCACCAGAGCGCTCTGGTTCGCTGATAAGCTCTCTAGCCGTTCCTGGTATTATACCAATTTGACTTTGCCCTTCCGCATCCGTTGGTTCGTCGTACGCTTGCGCATACGACCGCGCGACGTCCCCTGGAACGAGCGGTCGCGGGACGGAGAGGCGTTGCATGCAACGCCTCTCCGCTGACATCCTCGGGAACATGGGCGGGGGCCTGCGGCCCCCGCCCCCCAGCGCGACGCAGTCTCGTTGGAGGACGAATGGCAAGCACATGCGGAAGGTTCATGTCGAAACGATATTACTTTATACCGTTGTATGGCGCTTCATCACATGGCTCGTACCTTCTTATGGGGGCATCAACGCCCTGGCAATGGGTGCGAAGGCCACCTGCGTAGTCTGCGGTACTTGTTCTGTTTCTCACCCCAAATTTTCGCCAAAGGCGAAAAATTTAGGATGAGAAAGGTGTTTATTCCATGCTACTGCAGCAGAATTAGCAGGTTGTCCAGGGTATTTTATCGCATTAGGAAGCTGTAAAATAGACGCGGGTGTAGCCGAGGAACGGTTTCATGGCGTCACTATCAGCAGGGGGGCTTGACAGATGCGGTATACTGCATTGCGAAGGCATTCTTCGTTAACTAGTATACTGAGGAGGAACTGCACTGATGCAGAAGACAGACTTTATTAAGGTGGTTGCCGAGCGCGCTGGAGTTTCGCAGAAGGATACCAAGAACGTTATTGATACTGCACTCGACATTATTGCCGAAACGCTGAAAAAGGGCGAAAAGGTGACGCTGACGGGATTTGGTACGTTTGAAGTGCGTGATCGTCAGGCACGCGAGGGAGTTAATCCACAGACCCGCGAGAAGATCCAGATTCCGGCCACCAAGACCCCAGGGTTTAGCGCCAGTAGCACCCTCAAGGAATCGGTTAAGCAGGATTAAAAAGGTTATAGCACAATGATCAGCACGAACCACCGATGAAGGTAGCTGTTCAGGGGAACGTTCGCCAGCGGGGGTTGCGGGGGCCTGCGGCCCCCGCGAAAAAATCCTTCTGGAGCGGCACTGCTCCTCCAAACCAACCCACATGAACGGTTACCTGATGAACACCTATCTTGATAGAACTGTGTATATCGGTGGTTCAGCATGTTCATTCTGAACCACAACATCTGCATTCCGATCTGTTCATCATTCATAAGGACGAACATCCTGCTTCGATCCTACGCATAGGGGTGCGACCTGGCACAGGTAATCATTGATCCAGGGCGACATTCCGCCTGTAGCATCTTTATCCACCCCAGGTTAGGGTACTGCCCCTCTGCCATTATGTCCTGGAGGAAGTTTCCGCCTTTCTTCGTTTATCGATCTGTTCCTGTAACAATGCTTCAAACCCCGCCACCTGGTGCGGCGGAACGGCATCCTGTGGGATTGCCAGCACTGCATTTCCCTGTAGCACAATCACGTAGCAGTTGATCATGTTTCCCCAGCTTTCAATGTGTTCCCACCCCAGTTGACTGCGGCCTTGACTCGTACTGATCGTGATGCCTGCTGTCGTAAATTCATAACGTGTCGGTAGAAAATAGGGCGCATTCTTGTCCCGACTGGCACGAATCGCGCTTAGAATGCCAAACAACACATACAGTCCAAAGGGTATCCAACCCAACAAGAGCAAGTTGGGATCAGCACCTTGCAGTAGCACATACGCCGTCACTCCGGCGCACAGCGTAGCATAGACAAAAAAAGTCAGGCGTTGAAAATGACGTAAAATAGAGAGCCGGATAAAGAGGCCCTTGGAAAGGGTCACATGAATAACCATTGCTTTTTCCTGTCAGCTTTGGCAGAAGCCTGTGTCGGCAGCGTCGTCTGCCTCTATTTTACCAGACAGACGGATAATGGAAGTGGCTGTGGTGGCCGTGTGTGAATAACACGACTTATGCGGTGGGGCATCCGCCGCTCGTTTTCGTTTACGGTAGTGTGGAAGAAACGCTTTTTTCGCCCCAAATTTTCGCCGAAGGCGAAAATTTGGGGCGAAAACCAAAAAAAGGATCGCTCTGCCGAAGGCGAAAAAGACGTCTGGTTCAACCACCGCGTAATGCGTGTGAATAACAGGATGTACGCGGTGGCATGTGCCCGGACGTGGACACATTGGGCTATGGCAGGGCACTGGCGGTCGGTGCGTCGCCGAAGCCCGCGCAGGCGGGCTTTGTGCCTGAGTAGCCCGCCCGTTCACGGTTCGGGCGGTCTTGGCGAAAGGATACACATACGAAGATATGGCTGCACATATGCTTAACTCATTAACACCATCACTGCGCATCGCCTTTCTGGACTCGTGGCTGCAACAGACGGTAGAAGGCAGTGGTACAGCCGCCGCGATTGGTGGCCTGGGGCAGGCTCTGGCGCAACGCGGCCACCGTGTGACGCGCATTTCGCCCACCTCTGGCTGGCCGTCCTCGCTAACGTTGCGGCGCTTGCTGTTCAACATCTACCTACCAGCATTGTTGCGCTCGCTGACGTATGATCTGATTGTTGGCGTTGACATTGATGGTTGCTTCTGGTCTAGACGAGACAACCACACCCCGTATGTATGCGCCGTGAAGGGCGTCATAGCAGAGGAGTCAACCTATGAACGCGGAGCCGTGCGCTGGCAATTGTGGAGCCTGTCACGCCTGGAGCGTATCAATGTTCGTCGGGCACCGCTCGTGATCACGGATACCGATTATTGTCGGCGGATGGTCTGCCAGCACTACGGTGTTCCAGTTGAGCGAGTGAAACTGGTGCCGTCAGGTATTGCCCTCGAACGCTGGCGCAAGGTTCTGGATAGTGCCCAGGTGCAGCGTGACCCTTGCACCATCCTGTGTGTCGCCCGACAGTATCCGCGGAAGCGCGTAGCCGATCTGCTGCAGGCCTTTGTACAGGTGCGTCAGCATACACCACGTGCCCGTCTGGTCATTATTGGCGCTGGCCCCGAACATGATCACCTGCGGATGCTGGCACATACGTTGTGCATCGACAATGCGACGCATTTTCTGGGTGGCGTGCCGGATGACAATGAGGTTGTGGTGTGGTATAAGCGCAGTACGATCTTTTGCTTGCCCAGCATCCAGGAGTGTATGGGTATTGTTTTTCTCGAAGCCATGGCCAGTGGGTTACCGATCGTGACCACCACCGCCGCTGCGATGCCGGAAGTCGTTCCACAACGGCAGGCGGGCATTCTGGTACCACCAATGAATCCCTCCGCAATTGCGGCAGCCCTGATCGAACTCCTGGAACAACCGGAGTTGCGAGCCGCGTATGGCGCATTTGGACAGGCATATGTACAGCAGTATGACTGGGATGTCATTGCTGACCAGTTTTTACGTACGCTATATGATCGCCCATAATGCGTCTCTATGAACGGTACAGCGGCGTACCGGCTTATGGACGTTGAACCCATAAGTCGGATATAATGTGCGACTCCGGGTGACTTTCGGCAAAAAGGCTAGCTGACCATACCACCGCGTAAGTCTTGTCACTAACAGGAGATGCCTGGTCTATTCGTTTATTCGTTGCGCATCCGTTAGCAGAGCGCATGACCGAGAGCAGAAAAACGCTGTCCACCACATACGTCCTGCCATTGAAAATTGGAAGAGTATCCTGAACCTCTATCTTTGTCTGACCACAATGATGGAGATAGCGGTTGCAGTTGTAGTGACCATATTGAGGATGCATATGATGAAGTGGCTGATCGTCTTGTTCACGAACCTGTGGCGCTTCTGGCAGAACAGTTGGCGCTCACTGCGGCGACGACGGGTAGACTATGTGTACCTGGAACTACGCGGTTCGCTGCCCGAATTTGCCGACGAACCCCCATGGTGGCAACGCTGGCTGGTTGGTGCACGTCAACCGGCCAGCCTGATGGGGCTGCGACGCCAGTTTCAGCGCATTGTGGACGATCCGCATGTTCAGGGGGTGATACTGGTTATGCGCGACTTTACGCCTGGATGGGCCACGATTGAGAGTCTGCGTGATGAACTGCACGCCTTGCGCATACGTGACAGGCGGGTCGTGGCCTACCTGGTTCATGGTGATACACGCAGCTATGTGGCGGCGTGCGCGGCTGACATGGTGTTGATGCCACCAACGGCCTATCTCTATCTGCTGGGCATCCGCGTTGAGGTGCGGTTTCTACGTGATGCATTGGCTATGTTAGGTTTAGAGGCCGAAGTTACTGCGGTCTCGCCCTACAAAGCAGGGGGCGACCTCTTTGCCCGCTCGGAGATGTCGCCAGAACACCGCGAACAACTGGAGCGGCTGATCGATCAGCGCTTCGAGTCGATCATCACCACCATCGTCGCTGATCGTCGTCTCACCTCGGCTCAGGTGCGCACGTTGATCGACGAAGCTCCCTATCTGGCACCGGCGGCACATGCAGCAGGGTTAATTGACGGAGTCTGCTATGAGGATGAGCTGGAGGCCTATCTCTGTCAGACGATGCTCCGGCAATTCAACACAGTGGCACGTAAGTTGATTATCCAGGAGTGGCAGCAGGCCCGCCATGCCTTGCGCGTACCATATTGCCGCCGCCAGCACCGCTATGTGGCGGTTGTGAGCATTGAAGGTGCGATTATGTCGGGGGTGAGTCGCACGTTGCCGCTGCCATTGCCCATTATTGGCGGGGCGCAGGCTGGTAGCGATAGCATTATCCAGGCGCTACGGCGCGTGGAGCGCGACCAGCGTATTGCGGCGCTAGTATTGCATGTCGACTCGCCCGGTGGAGACTCATTTGCCTCGGATTTGATCTGGCGCGAGGTGGTGCGTGTACGCCAGCACAAACCGGTGGTGGTAAGTATGGGTGATGTGGCTGCCAGCGGTGGTTATTATGTTGCCGCTGGCGCGAATGCGATTGTGGCCCAGCCGGCAACCATTACTGGCAGCATTGGCGTATATGCGTTGCGTCCCGTTGCCAGTACGCTGTTGCAGCGTATGGGAGTGAATACCACGGTATTGACGCGAGGCGCACGCACGGGATTGCTCTCGGCCACCGAGCCACCGAGCGATGACGAACGCGAGGTTCTGCGCCAGACGGTGAACACGACCTATGCCGAATTCAAGCAGCGGGTAAGCAGCGGGCGCGGATTGGCAGAAGAAGCGCTGGAACCCGTTGCAGGCGGACGTGTCTGGAATGGACGTGATGCGCAACGGTTGGGACTGATTGACGAACTGGGGGGCTTACCGGTGGCTATCAGCCGGGCACAGCAACTGGCCCAACTACCAATCGACGCCCGGTCGCCAGTGGTACGGATTACTCCTGGCAAACAGCGCGAGCGCTTGCTGCCCCACCCCTTTCCCAATAAAGCACCGGCGGTAATAGATGATCTGCTGGCGGAAATCACCCGTCCGCGCTTGCTGGCGGCCTTGCCGTGGATACTTCATGAATAACATGGACGCTAATAGAGAGTAGAGTGGGCAAAGCAATGCGAGAGTTACCAATAGCAACTCTCGCATAAGAAACCTGAGATACCATTATTGACAAGCGCAAAAGCGCTAACTAACCATTGAGACTAGCGTGCTTCGAGTTCCGTGGTAACTTCCTCAAATGTAGCACCAACCTGCTCACCGAGTGCGCGCATAATAACAATAACGACAATCGAGATAAGTACGAGAATAAGCGCGTACTCTACCAGGCCCTGGCCCTCTTCCTTCGCAAAAAAGCTGCGTAGCATAACGGATACTCCTTAATGTAGATCACAAGATTATAAAACAATAGCGCAACGTTATAGATGTAGACGAACGCTAGTTAGACCAGAAACGCTAACAAACCTAGCGCGTTTCAAGTTCCGTAGTAACTTCCTCGAACGTAGCACCAACCTGCTCACCGAGCGCCCGCATAATAATGATAACAACAATCGCAATGAGTACCAGAATAAGCGCGTACTCTACCAGGCCCTGGCCCTCTTCCTTCGCAAAAAAGCTGCGTAGCATGATGATACTCCTTAATGCAGATCACAAGATTACAAAATAATAACATAACGTTATAGGTTCAGGCGAACGTTAACTCGGCCAGAAACGCTAAACAAGACTAGCGCGTTTCGAGTTCCGTGGTAACTTCCTCAAACGTAGCACCAACCTGCTCACCGAGCGCCCGCATAATAATGATAACAACAATCGCAATGAGTACCAGAATAAGCGCGTACTCTACCAGACCCTGGCCCTCTTCCTTCGCAAAAAAGCTGCGTAGCATCTACATTCACCTCCTTTCGTGTGTGGATTGTATAAGAACGTTGTTCTTTATGGTGCCAGTATAGCGCATCTTCGGACGTAACTCAATAGTCTGATAGTCCTGCTGTTTTGAAGTACCGCGCATAGTACTGTTAGTGTAGATACGGTAGAACAATGCCGCTGGTTCCAATCATGGTAGGGGCACACTGGCCACTACGCGTGTGCCGCGCCCGATTGCGCTCTCAATACCAAACTCTCCTCGGAGCAGGGCTTCAACCTGCTGACGCATACTGGCGATACCCATATTGCGACGCTTACTCCGATCCGCCAGCGTATTTTCGACATCAAAGCCCTGACCATCATCCTCAATCACGATCTGGAGGATCTCACCCGTAATGTCAATCAATACTCGCGCCTGGTTCGCATTGGCGTGGTTCACTATGTTGTTGAGGGCTTCCTGTATAAAGCGGAAAATGGTCACTTCGTAGTGGCTCGGCAAGCGTCCATCAAAGTTCTGGATCATCAGGTTGACGTCCAGATTGTGTTTTTCCCCAAACTGGGAGACAAAGCGACGCAACGTTGCGACCAACCCCAGGTCATCCAGGGTCATCGGGCGCAAATCGAAGATCAACTTGCGTGTATCCTGGAGCGTGGTGTTAATGGCCGTCTTCAGGCTGCTCAATTCGGCGCGAGCCTGATCCAGGTCGATATCCAGCAAGCGCTGACAGATTTCAACACGTAGCACCAGATTGCTCATTGATTGCGCCGGGCCATCGTGCATCTGCAACGAAATGCGCAGGCGCTCTTTTTCCTGGGCCTGAATAATGTTGGAGATAATGTCTTCGCTGTTGTCGATCGTGGTTGAGCCCCTGCTACTGCTGTTCAGATCAAGGACAGCTTCCAGCAGTTCAATAATGTCGGAGAGCTGACTCTGGCGTGTACGCAGGCTGGCCTGGCGAAACTGTTGTTGCTCATACTGCCCGCGCATCATTTGCAGGCGCATCTGAACTTCCTGGGCGGCATTGTAGAAATTTTTAATCTCGGATTTATTGTACTTTTCGAGATTAACTTCGAGATCACGAATACGGTTCGAGACCGAGAGTTCGCGCTGGCTGAGTTTTTCAATATCTCCAGCGCTCTGGCGTAAGAGAACCTCGATCTCATTCAATTCGCGGCGATTGCGCTCTTGCTCTTCGCGGTAGGCATCGCGCGTGGCTTCTATCCTGGATTGGATCTCGGTGTTTGCCACGGTCGCCTCCTTCTATAGGGTAAGGATTTTACGAGTTAACGCCCATCAGCAGCATGCATGCTGCTGATGTCTTACCATTATAGCAAAGGATGTGTGTTATACCAATTTGACTTCGCCCTTCCTCCTCTTTTGGTTCGTCTTCCCCTTCCGCATGTCCGGACGGACACGGTGGGGCATCCGCCGCCGCGTTTCGTCCGCAGCCATGGAGACGGGACTCGCGTGTGGTTCCCTCTTTTCGCCGAAGGCGAAAAGAGGGAACCAAAAAGAGAAAAAGTACCGCTCTGCCCCATTCGGCTCCGCTCAGGGTAAACTCCGGCGAAACCCATGGGATGATGAACGACCACGGAACGCGTGTGCATGACAAGAATATGCGGAATGTTCAAGTGCAACGGTATGACTGCGCATACCTACATCAAACCCAGCCGCAGCCGCCAGACGTTGATCAGGGCTTCAATCACAATGCGCCGCGACATTTTGGATTTCCCCACCCGCCGATCCGGAAAAATAATCGGAATCTCACCAATCCGAAACCCGGCACGGCAAGTGCGATACGCCATCTCGATCTGAAACGAATAGCCGTTCGAGCATACTGCATTCAGGTTAATAGTTTCCAGCACGGCGCGGCGATAGCAGCGAAATCCGCCGGTACTGTCGGCAATCGGCAATCCCAGGATCATACCGGCATACAGATTGCCGCCGCGACTGATACACTGGCGCAGCAGTCCCCAGTCGGTAGTGCCACCACCACGGACATAGCGTGAGCCGAGTACCAGGTCATAGCGGGTTTCTGCTGCTGCGAGGAGTTGCGGCAAATAGCATGGATCGTGGGAAAAATCGGCATCCATTTCAAAGATAAACTGCGCACCTGTTGCCAGCGCACAACGAAACCCCTCTACATAGGCCGTCCCCAGTCCTCGCTTTCCTGGTCGTGACAGCAAGGCGAGGCGTGGCTCCTGCTGTGCCAGTGCTGCGACATGCCGGCCTGTTCCATCTGGTGAGTTATCATCGACCACCAGGACACGAAAGCGCGGATACTCCAGAATACGGGTCAGCAGTAATTCGATGTTTTCACGTTCGTTATATGTCGGAATCACAACCGTACAGTCGGCAATCGATGGATTGTAAACTAGCGGGACGATAGAACAGGTCATCGGTTTAATCATCATGAAATTTTCCGGCTACTGTTTTACCCACATAGTCATATACTTATGGCATATATAGCAAGCCTATTGTCATTGTACACGTGGAGTCCCGGCTTTAGCCGGGACGGAGCTAGACCAGCGTCAAGCCTGGACTCCGGTCTTCACAACTCATTTAGGATTGCTATAATCGTTGATCTGATATATCACAAAGAACAGGGCCATTGCCATACTATGGCAATCCTAATACTACAACGAGACTTCGTCTCGACGGGGGTGCGGGGGTCTGCGGTTCCCGCACGTGTTCCCAGATTTCGGAGGAAGCTCTCGCCCCGCGACATCTCGTTCCAGGGGAAGGCTCGTTGTAGTCCTAAATCACAGGCCTTACGCGGTCGTGTGAACCAGACGTCTTTTTCACCTGCGGCAACGTGGAACCAGAAGAGCGTCGCTTCCTCGCTGCCGCAGGCAAAAAGGCGAGTTGTTTGTTATAGGAGCCATGACTCATGCCTGCCCCTGTTGCGTCCCAGTGCGTCATACGTTACATCTATAGCAATCCTATTATACTTGTAAACCTGGCGTCCCGGCGCAAGCCGGGACGCCGGTACTCCCCGGCGCAAGCCGGCACTCCTGTGCTTCGTAACTGATGTTAGGATCGCTATAGATACCCACGAGGGGAGTGGTATTGACATAGCATGTCGGTGCTGGTTCCTTAATTGACATAGCATGTCGGTGCTGGTTCCTCAGAGGAAGCAGAGAATGTAGAGTAGCGCATGCTTCTGTAGATTGGTACCGACCTGCGAACAGGTGCCGCCGCTCCAACGGTGGCACCTGTTCGCACGGGAATGTACTGTTCGTTGCTAAACCGTTATCCTATCGCACAATTAACGGCAAATAGACAGCCCCCTGTTGTGATCCCACGATGGGCGCATCGCCCGGATCGGCAAGTGTCGGTGCCCCCGGATCAAGCACAATCTCACCGGTAGCCTCCTGCGTGCCATCGTCCGCAGTGATTCTGTAGACGCCGGTTGCAGCATTGGTGTCCAGGAGCAACGTGAATTGTGCCGTCCCGTCTGCGTCGGTGCGAATGGTACCGATGGGGCTGGCGGGGCTAGCGCTGGCCAGGGCGACCGTGCTGATACGGGTCAGGCTGATGGTTACGCTGGTGTCTGGTGCCAGGCCACTCACCTCCAGGCTGAAGAAGCTACCCGGCGCACCGAATACTGCATTGCGGCTGCTGACTGCCGCCAGGCTACCCGGCGTATAGAGTTCCGAGATGCCGGTGCTGGTGCCGGCTTCGTATTGCTTGATGAAACCATAGTTGTTGACCGTGCTGATCGTGCGCAGACTCTCGTTCTCTTGCAGCGCACGCGAGAGGGTCAATTCCCAGTTGCCCTGTGCATCAGCCTCAGTCGTGCCGAGCGACTGCAACGTCTCAACCAGGTTGTTGCGGTTATCGGCAAAGACCTCGATTGTGCAGAAGGGGCAGGTGCTATCGACCGGTGGGGCGCCAGCGGGTGGTAGCCCCAGATCACCAGAGCGACCACGAACAGTTGTGCCTTCAATGCTGAGAATGCGAGCCGGGTTGAAGTAGGTCAGTGCGTTCGGTACTTCTGGCCCGAAGATGATCGCCTGCTGACTGCCTACAATGCGGTTCGCAACGTAGGTGTTGGCATTGGCCCCGATCACGCCCGGAATATGGTTGATTGCCGCGTTCTGCAGGGCTACGATGTAGTTGTCGCGCAACACAGTGAAGTCACCCGCCATACGCACGCCCTCGCCGCAGACACCAACATCGGCGTTGGCGGTGTCACGCCCGATGTAGTTGTTCATGACCAGGTATCTGCCCACGCTACCGACCTGTACGCCAAAGGGTTGGGTGGTCTGCGGATCAGGGCTGCGAATGCTCAGGCCCACGATGTAGTTGCGGTCGGCGTCTGGCCCGCCCACCTGCGTGCCCAGACCACCGATCAGACTGATGCCGCCACCAGAGATCCAGTTCGGGTTCGTACAAATGGTGCTGCCGCCGGGTGGGGCGGGAATGGTGCCATCGGCGCGGGTGCCAATGTAGTTGCCCACCACCCAGCTATCATCGCTGCGAATGGTCATCGCCGTGGCACGCGAGCCGGTCACGACATTGTTGCGATAGACGTTGCCGCCAACCTGTGAAGGTGGCGTCTCGGCATCCTGAATGGTCGCCCTGTTGTCAATCGCGTTGTTGTCGTTGATGTAGAAGATGCTCTGGCCGTCTTCGTTCAGCCCCAGCCAGTTCTCCTCAATAAAGTTGCTCCCGAAGTTGACCTGAATGCCAAAGCCTTGCAGCCCCAGGCCGCGAATGATATTGCCACGACTATCGACAATCAAGATCTGCTGACTGTTCGTGCCGCGCACAAAGATCTTTGGCCCACTATCACGTCCCTCAGGTTGCGTGGTGCCATCAATGACGATCTGTCCACCTTCCAGGCGTCGGAACGGGTTATTTGTGGCCGTGTTCAGATTGATGCGCCATACTTGTAGCGTGCTGTTGTAGCCTGGATCGCTGGTCGGAATATTGAAGTTGATCAAAACGGGGCGTTCGTCCGCCGGTAATGCCCACGCCTGCACGATGGCACGCCGCAAGGTGCAGGGTTCGGTCGCGCAGGTGGTGGACTGGCTGGTGTCCGGGTCAGTGGTGCTATTGACGGTAATGGTCGTGGCAAAGGTATAGTTCGGGCGGGCGGGCACCGGACGTGGTGCGACCGTCGTATATTCTGTCGGCGCGGTGACCTGCGGGCGAGCGGGTGGCGGTGGGGTGGCAATCACACCAGCGGGGCCATACAGATCGCGGGAGACACGTGTGGTTGTGCCTGCGCCAAAATTCTGGATCGTGTTATTGGCGGCGGTGGTACTCTGGGTGCGAATACCCTGGTTGGCCGCCAGACCGCCTTCCGGCAAAATGTTGGTTGCTGTCCAGTTACCCTCAGCATCGGCGGTCACGGTGCCGAGTGAGGTCAGCGTCTCGATATTGCCATCACGGTTATCCAGGAACAGCTCGATCTCACAGTTGGGGCAGGTGCTATCGACTGGCGGACGCGGCGGCGGTGGCTGGCCGGGATCGCCCGAAGTGCCGCTCACCGTGCGTCCATTGATCGCTGTCACTTTGGCCGGGTTGAAGTAGCTGTAGCGATCAGAGACACTGGGGAAGAAGAAGACAGGCACAATCGAGTCCTCCACAATGTTGCCGCGCAGCAGATTCGGGCCGAGTGATTGGGCCACTCCGCCGCCGCTGAGTCCAATCGCGCCCGTCTGCGGTTGCTCGCCGAAGGTCGGCTTGTTGGAATCGTCATTGCGAATGCCGGCACCATAAATGCTATTGTTACGAATAACGTTGTCGCGAGCCGTTAGTCGAATGCCGTCGCCGCAGGTACCGAACTTTTGACCGGCGCTGTCAATGCCAATACTATTGTTCTCGACCAGATTGTTGCCACGCTCAATCAGAATCGCGGTGTCTGGCGTGTTAAGCGGATCGTTGCTGGCAAACAGCAGGCCCACAAAGCGGTTGTTGCGCACGGTATGACCTTCGCCAGCCAGGGTAATGCCTGCGCCACCAAACCAGTTGTTGTAGCGGGCATTGGGGCGACACTTGCGGTCAGCCGCAATCGCGGGCACGGTGCCGTCGGCGCGGGTGCCAAAGAAGCTATCCTCGATGGTGCCATCTTTGCCACGCATGTTGATCGACACCGTGCGCGAGCCGGTCACGACGACACTGCGATACACATTGCCGGTGCTGGCAGCCGCTTCTTCAAAACTGGCGCGGCTATCGACAGTCGGATCGTTGCGCACGAAGAAAATATCCTGACCGTTTTCCTGCAAGCCGCTCCAGACATTCTCGACGCGGTTGTTACTTGCGTTGAAGATCACCCGGTAGTACTGAAAGCCGAGGCCAATCAAGGCATTGTTGTTGCCGTTGATCACAAAGCGATCTGCCTGGGTCGAACCACGGATAAAGACCTTCGGCCCGCTGGCACGTTCACCGGGCTGGGTCGTACCATCAATCGTGACTTGCCCCCCGTCCAGGTCGCGCAGGTCGGAACCAACGCCCTCAGCGAGTGTGATTGTCCAGGTACCTGCCGCAGCCTCCGTATTGGCCTGGTTTGCGGGCAGGTTAAAGGCAATGCGTACCGGGCGCTGGGCTGCGGGCAGGGCGCGTGCCTGCACGATCGCCCGGCGTAGGGTGCAGACTTCGCCTACGGCTGGTGTGTCGCAGGTCTCCGACTGGCTGAAGTTGGTGTTGTCTTCAATCGTGTTGACGGTAATAGTGGTGTTAAACGTCTGAGCCGTTACCGGTGGCGGGAAAGTTAAAGCTCCCGATGTAAACAGCATGCTGGCGCAGAGTACAACGGGCAGTAAGCATCGTTGGACGTGAGTCATCAGGTACCTCCTTACCATATTTATACCAATGTGACTTCGACCTTCCGTATCCTTTGGTCTGTCTTCCGCTTGCTCATACGACCACGAGACGTCCCCTGGAAAGAGATTCCGAGGGGCATAGAGCGTTGCATGCAACGCCTCTACGCCAAAATCTCCTTTCTGGTGCGGCGCGGCGAA
>CALANA010000046.1 GCA_937925925.1 uncultured Chloroflexales bacterium
TTCGAGCGTTCGAGCGGTCGAGCGTTCGAGTGTTCGAGCGGTCGAGCGGTCTGAGCGGTCAAGCATTCGAGCGGTCAAGCGTTCGAGCGTTCGAGCGTTCGAGTGTTCGAGCGTTCGAGCGTTCGAGCGTTCGAGCGGTCGAGCGTTCGAGTGTTCGAGCGGTCGAGCGGTCTGAGCGGTCAAGCATTCGAGCGGTCGAGCGGTCAAGCATTCGAGCGGTCAAGCATTCGAGTGCTTCAACGCTTCAATGCTTCAGCGCTTGGAAGTGTTGCGCATCCTGCATCGTCAAACAGAAAGGTTAATGCATGCAATTCACTCCCTCAACCGGGACAGTCTATTTTATCGGGGCCGGGCCGGGTGCGCCCGATCTGATCACCGTGCGTGGACGTGACATTATCGCCCAGGCCGACCTGGTACTCTATGCCGATAGCCTCGTCCAGGACAGCGTGGCCCGGTTGGCCCGCAAACCGGGAGCGCAAGTTGTTGGCTCGGCGGGCCTACATCTGGAGCAACTGCTGACGCTCATAATGGATACTGCGCAGGCGGGTGGTATAGTGGCGCGCGTGCATACCGGCGACCCGGCACTCTACGGTGCTATCCACGAGCAAATGGCGGGCCTGGACGCACGCGGTGTGCCGTATGCGGTTGTGCCCGGCGTGACTGCCGCCTTCGCCGCCGCTGCCCGGCTGGGCGTCGAGCTGACGCTGCCGGAGATCGTGCAGACGATCATCCTGACTCGCGCTGCTGGACGCACGCCTATGCCACCCGGCGAAGATCTGCGCAGCCTGGCGGCACACGGCGCGTCGCTGGCGATCTACCTCAGTATTGCCCATCTGTCGCAGGTGGTCGCTGACCTGCTGGCCGGCGGTGCCTACCAGCCGCAAACGCCGGTCGCGGTGTTGCACAAAGTAACCTGGCCCGACGAGAGCCTGCTGATCGGCACGCTGGCGGACATCGTTGACCAGGTTGCAGCCGCAGGCTATACCCGCCACGCGCTCATCCTGGTCAGCCCGGCGCTCGAACGCAACGTACACGCCCGCAGCCAGCTCTACAGCCAGACCTTTAGCCACGGCTTTCGGCACGCCAGCGCTCCAAAGGCCACCCCCCCAGTCCACGCGGAGGCAGCCGCTCCCTCCTCTGCCTCAGTCCATACGGAGGAAATCGTGATTATCGGCGTGACCAGAGCGGGCAGCCAGTTGGCGATACGGTTAGGTGCCGCGCTCGCCGCCACAGTCAGCGTCCCAGAGCGCTTCACGGTCACCGGTCATCCGAACGCACCCATGTCCTACACCGGCCCGGTGGCAGACGAGATCCGCCGCCACTGGGGATCGCACCACCAGCTTGTTCTGGTTATGTCCACTGGAATTGCGGTGCGGGCGATTGCACCGCTGCTCGGCCACAAAGCCAGCGATCCGCCCGTCGTTTGTCTGGACGAAGCGGGGCGCACGGTGATACCGCTGCTGGGTGGTCACGAGGCCGGGGCTAATGCCCTGGCCCGGCGCATCGCTACCTTGACCGGCGGCCACGTGGCGATCACCACCGCCAGCGACGTGCAGTCAAGGCCTGCGCTGGATCTGCTGGGACGTACGGTGGGCTGGCGCATCGACCCGGCCAGTGCGCTGACCCACGCCAGCGCCTGCCTGGTCAACGACGAGCCGGTGGGCGTGTTTACTGACCCTGATCTGACGCTCGCACCGGAAGTGGTGGCAGAGCTATCATCGTCCCCCAACCTGATGCCGGTGACATCCATCGCTGAATTGACCAGTAGAGACGTTGCATTGCAACGTCTCTACGCCGCCGGGCTGCTGATTACACCACGCATTCCCGCCAACTGGCCGACATTGCAGCGCACATGTGTCCTCTATCATCCGCCGGTGCTGGTGGCGGGAATCGGCTGTCGGCGCGGCGTACCGGCGGCGGAACTCCGCGCTGCGCTGGAGACGACGCTGGCCGATGCAGGCCTGGCACTGGCGAGCGTCGGTGCGCTGGCGACAGCAGAATTGAAAGCCGATGAGCCGGGGTTGCAGCAGCTTGCTCACAACCTGGGGCTGCCGCTCCAGATTGTGACCCGAGACCAGCTAGCCGCCCTCGATCCGGCATCGTTCACACCCAGCGCCGCGCAGAGGCATGTTGACCTACCGGGAGTGGCCGAGCCGTGTGCTATGCTGGTTGCGGGCGGCCCGTTATTGGTGCCCAAACGCGCCTTTGAGCGCTGCACGGTAGCGGTTGCGCTACGAACAACCGCCGACAGCCACCTGCAACCTGCTGACCAGCACCTACCAACCAGTCGCGGAATGCTGGTGCTGGTCAGCCTTGGCCCCGGCGATCCACAGCAGATGACGCTGGCGGCACACGCGGCACTCAGCGCAGCCGAGGTGGTAATCGGCTATAGCACCTATATCGAGCTGATTCGCACCCTGCTGCGGCCCGACCAGGAGATTATGAGCGGCGAGATGCGCAGCGAGCTGGAGCGGGCGCGGCAGGCGATTGACCTGGCGGCGGCGGGGCGACGGGTGGCGTTGATCAGCAGCGGCGACATTGGCATCTATGCCATGGCCGCGCCAGTCTTCGAGACGCTGCACCAGCGCGGCTGGGCCGGCGACGATCCGCCCGTGGCGGTGTTCCCCGGCGTGAGCGCGTTTCAGGCTGCGGCGGCGCGATTAGGCGCGGCGATCAACCACGATTTCTGTGTGATCAGCCTGAGCGACCTGCTGACGCCGTGGACGGTGATCGAGCAACGGTTGCAGGCGGCGGCGCGGGGTGATTTCGTGCTGGCGCTCTATAATCCGCGCAGCCGTGGGCGCGACTGGCAATTGGAGCGGGCACTGGACATTCTTCGCACCTGCCGCCCGGCCACGACGCCGGTCGCGCTGGGGCGCAATCTGGCCCGGCCCGACGAGACGATCATTCTGACGACGCTGGCCGAGCTTGACCCGACCCAGGCCGATATGCTGACGGTGGTACTGGTGGGCAACAGTCAGAGCTATGCGCTCGGCACGCATCTGGTGACACCGAGGGGCTATCATGCTGCCCCTACTCCCCCTGTCCACGGAGGAGGGAGGAAGGAGGAATTCACCGCCAACAGGCAGCCGCCAGTCGCCAGGAGCGACCAGATGCCCCTGGACACCACGTACCCAATCACGTTGAACGCGCTGCATGGCGCCCGCGTGCTGGTCATTGGTGGCGGCCAGGTAGCCGAGCGCAAGGTGCGTGGACTGCTGGCGGTGGGCGCGTCGGTGCGCTTGATCAGCCCACAGGCAACGGCACAGTTGCAGGCATGGGCCAGCCAGGGACAACTGGACTGGGAACAACGTCCGTATCAGCCGCAGGACTTGCGCATAGACGGCGTGCTGCCGCTGCTCGTGTTTGCGGCAACCGACCAGCGAGCGGTGAACGTGCAGGTGGGCCAGGCCGCACGCTTGCTGGGCATCCTGTGCAACGTGGCCGACGCGCCCGACGAGAGTACGTTTCACCTGCCGGCGGTGCATCGCGCAGATGGCGTGACGATCGCCGTCAGCACGGGTGGCAGCGACCCGGCTCGTGCCGTGCAGATCCGTGACCAGCTCGCGGCATGGCCGGAGGCTTCTTCGGGCGACAGGGGACAGGGGACAGGGGACAGGTGATAGGTGACAGGCGACAGGTGGCGGGTGCCATGTAGTAACGACTTTAGTCGTTTCCGGCGCTCTTGCTTTAACGCAAAGGCGTAAAGGAGCAGAGACACAGAGACTGTGTCTCGGTGTACCATAACGACAAGGCACGAGGCACGGACGCACAGAGGCGGGGCGACGCTGTCAACATCCCAACATCCTACCGCCTGATCCAATCGAGGCAGCGCCCGATCAGCAACTCAGTCATTGCCGCATGATGCGTATTCTTCATAGCGATGGGCTGCGTATCAAAGTTGTAATCACGCGCCAGGGCACGGATTTCGCTGGCATTATCGTAGGTCATCAAAAAATCGCCCGCCAGTTCAGATACACGACGAAACAACGCTTCGTGATCGAGATCATTATGGGTATACAAGCGCCGACCGGCACGCTTACCACCCGCAGTGTAGGGTGGATCAATAAAATACACGGCATCAGGCCGATCGGCATAGTCGCCAAGCAAAGCCAGACCATCGCCTTCGACAAAGTGGATGCGCTCGCGGATGGTAATGATGTCCAGCATACGGCGCTTCAGCGTCTGCGGATACCAGCGCGAGGTCAGCCCCTTGCCGTTTTCGCCATGCCTGATCCGTCCCGCGCCGTGGGCCAGAATGCCACCGTGATTGACACGGTTTTTGAGAATGGTCTGAAAAGCCAGTTCCGGCACTGTGGTGGCGGATCGAGCCAGCACGCGATCAACCGCGTCTGCTGTCAACTCAAAAGTCGCAATGCGCTCGGCCAGCCAGTCGCCAGCATCACCCAGCAGCGTATGCCAGACCGCCGCCACTGCGTGATCCAGTTCGACCATCGTCACCTGCGGCACGAGGCGTTCAAACGCAACCGTCAGACTCACAATGCCGCCACCGACAAACGGCTCGACAAACTCGGTTGGAACGGACAACTGTGCAACCAGCCAGCGCCGCACATGCGGCACCAACCAGGTTTTCCCGCCCGGATAGCGAAATGGGCTGCGCTGCGGCACCGTCGCCACATTCACGACCGATTCGGTGGACAATGGGTTGAGGAACGAGAGTTGTTGCATATCTATAGCCCTATACTTCAGGTGTTTCATCGCAACAAGCACGGATCAAGAACGTTTTTAGTGTACTCTTTATCGTGTACGTGTCAAGTTCATGATGGTGTTCATCCATTGCCGTTCACCGAAGAGGCGAAGAGGCGACGAGACGAGGAGGCGCAATATCGCATCCCGCATCCGCGCATCCCGTATCTTCGCATCCCGTATCTTCGCATCCCGTATCCGCGCATCTCATATCCGCGCATCCCGTATCCGCGCATCCCGTATCCGCGCATCCCGCATCCGCGCATCCCGCATCCTCTGATAGAGGCTTGCTATAGAAAGAAATGAGGACGTATGACCGGCAAAGCCTACCTGATTGGCGCGGGGCCGGGCCGTGCCGACTTGATTACTGTGCGCGGGCTGACGCTCCTGCGCCAGTCCGAGGTCGTGCTATACGACCACCTGATTGCACGCGAGCTGCTCGATGCTGCGCCCCCCAGCGCCGAACGCATCTTTGTGGGCAAGGGGCCGGGCCGTCACCTGATCGAGCAGGTCGCGATCAACGAGTTGCTGGTGGCGCAGGTACGGGCAGGGAAGCAGGTGGCGCGCCTCAAAGGTGGCGATCCGTTTGTGTTTGGGCACGGTGGCGAGGAGGCGCTGGCATTGCGCCAGGCCGGGTTGCCCTTCGAGATCGTGCCTGGCGTCACCTCGGCGGTGGCAGTACCGGCCTTCGCTGGTATTCCCGTGACCCAGCGCGGTATGGCAACGGGCTTTACTGTGGTCACCGGCCATCTGGCGGCTGACCAGGCCTACAGCGCTGCGGACTGGGCCGCGCTGGCGCGCATGCCGACGCTGATCATCCTGATGGGCCTGCGGCAATGTGCGGACATCTGCGCCGCGCTGATCAACGCCGGGCGCGATCCTAATACGCCCGCGGCGATCATTAGCTGGGGTACCACCGACCGCCAGCAGGTGGTGCGGGCCACGCTGGACAGTCTGGCCGCTGAGGGCCTGGCCCGTGATCTGCCCACGCCGGCGGTGATTGTCATTGGCGCGGTCGCCGCCCTGGCCGACGAACTGGCCTGGTTCCAACCCGACGGCACTGCAGACGGATTTGTTGAATAACCATGCGAGGCGAGGAGGCGCGGATGCGCGGATGCGACGAGGCGCGGATGCGAGGAAATGAAATGAGGAAAGAATGCACCACCTGCCCCGATTGATCATCGCCGCGCCAATGAGTGGCAGCGGCAAGACCACCATCAGCGCCGGGCTGATCGCCGCGCTGGTGGCGCGTGGCCTGCGCGTAGCCCCGTTCAAAGCCGGGCCGGACTATATTGACCCGACCTATCACGCGCTGGCGGCCGGGCGGCCCTGCCACAATCTCGACGCCTGGATGCTGCCCGCTGCCCACATCCCGACCGTGCTGGCGCAGCGAGCGGGCGACGCCGACCTGGCGCTGATCGAGGGCGTAATGGGCCTGTTCGATGGCTATGCGGGGAACGACGATACCGGTAGCACGGCGCATATTGCCCGCCTCACTGCCACGCCCGTGCTGATCGTCCTCGACACGCGGGCAATGGCGCGTACTGCTGCCGCGCTGGTGTTGGGATTGCGCGACTTCGATCCGCACCTGCGGGTGGCCGGAGTCATCCTCAACCGTGTCGGCAGTCCACGCCATGCGCAGATGGTGCAAGGGGCGATTGAGGGCAGCGTCGCGCTGCCGGTGCTGGGCTACCTGCAGCGCGATGAAGAGTTGCACCTGCCGGAGCGCCACCTGGGGCTGATTCCCACCGCCGAGCCGGGGCGCTGGCAGGCCTGGATTGAGCGGGTACGGGAACGCATCGCGGCCAACGTCGATCTCGACCAGGTGCTGGCGCTGGCACGGAGTGCGAACGCGCTGCAACTATCCGCGCTCCCCGCGCTGCAACCGGTCAGTCTGCCGAAGATTGCGCCACGCATTGCGGTCGCCCGCGATGCGGCCTTCAGCTTTCTGTACGACGATAACCTCGATCTGCTGCGGGCGGCCGGGGCGGAGATTGTCTTCTTCAGCCCGCTCCAGGCGGAGGCGCTGCCGGAAGGCACACAGGCACTCTATCTATGCGGCGGCTTCCCAGAGTTGTACGCGGCAGAACTGGCGGCCAATAGCGCCATGCGCACCGCCATTCGTAGCGCAGCAGCGGCGGGCATGCCAATCTACGCCGAGTGCGGCGGCCTGATGTACCTCACCGAGGCCGTGGTTGACGCGGACGGGGCGATGCATGCGATGGTCGGCGTCCTGCCTGGCCAGTCGCGTATGACGCCACGCCTGACGATGGGCTATCGCACGATTGCGGCCCGGCAGGATAACTGGCTGTGGCAGGCGGGCGAGACGATCCGCGGCCACGAGTTTCACTATTCGACCTGGGAGACGCCCGACGCCACTCTGCCGCCGGTCTACACCGTGCTGCCCGACGCGCTGCGCCCGCAGACGCGCAACGAGGGTGCCCAGATGCAGCAGGTGATCGCCTCGTATATCCATCTGCACTTCCTGGCGCACCCGACCCTCGCCACGCGCTTTGTGGCTGCGGCGGCGGGTGCGGTAGATCACTGCCGTCCACGCATATGACCATGCATACAGCTCACGCCGGATAGGGGACAGGTAACAGGGTACAGGGTACAGGTGTCTTTGCCACCCCTTTTGCCCGAAAACCACTATAAAGTTGCCATAGCACAAATCCATGAAATTGGAAGTCATTCTGAAAGCCTATCCTGACCAACTCATTCTGCTGTTCTGGGATCGGGCACCCTGGCACACATCGGTAGCCGTACCGGCATTTCTGCAGCAGGCGTGGCGCATGGAAGTCGTCCCATTCCCGGTGGGTGCGCCGGATCTCAATCCGCAAGAGCATGGATGGAAGCTGGTTCGTCGTGCCGTCGAGTACCATCGTGAGAACCGACGGCACGTGGTTGTCCGTGCGGGCGCGGACGGAGTCCATCGTGCCGAGTTCGGTGTGCAGCACCTCCTGATAGCGCAAAAGCAGGGCGGACAGGGCCTGGTTGTGCGTGGACGCAGAAACATGTTCATCTCCTGCCAGATGGGTCAAAAAGGCCTCCACTTCAGCGCCGCCCATCTCATTGGGGTGCCGTTTGGTGTGGAAGAGGATAGATCGTTTGACCCACTGCACATAGGCAGTTTCAGTACGGATCGCAGCGTGTTTCAGGCGCATGGCGGTACGTACCTGGTCGAGAAGTTTTGGAGCGGGCATGGCATATCACCTATTGACGGTTGGGCAGCACGAGTTTACAATAAACTAAACATCAGGGATGCACGATCGGCACGAGCATTCCGCAATGCATCCCTCAGTGGGGAATGATACGGCATGGTTCCGTATAATGCAACGTTTTAGTGGTTTAGACGGAAACCGTCTAAAAGGGTCACAAGGAGTGTAAAGCGGAAGCCGTCTAATTACTAGTTGGCACGCCCTTTGCAAAATAAAATCATCGAGAAAAATAATGGTGGATGAGAAAAAAGAAGTTGTGATTTATACCGATGGAGCATGTGAGCCTAACCCTGGGGCAGGCGGTTATGGTGTTGTTCTATTGGCTGAAAATAGGCGTAAAGAAATTTCTGGCGGCTTTCGGCTGACGACAAATAATCGCATGGAAATATATGCCGCTATCGCAGGTTTAGAAATTCTCAAATATCCTTGCAAGGTAACAATTTACAGCGACTCACGATATTTGGTTAGCGCAATGACCGAAGGTTGGGTTGAAAAATGGAAAAGTAGAAATTGGTGGCGCACAAACAAAGAACAAGCCATCAATGCAGATTTATGGCAAAAATTATCGGTTCTTTGCGAAACGCATAAAGTCAATTTTGTTTGGGTAAAAGGTCATAACGGCAATCCTGAAAATGAGCGATGTGATAAATTATCCTATGCCGCGCTTCGTCAAAAAGATTTACCACCCGATGAACTTTATGAAAATCCGCCGCCAGTGCCCGAACCTATTAAAATGACGCAGGCTGGGCAACCTTGTCGAAAATGCTCAACGTCTGTTATAAAATTGAGAGCGAAGAAAGGTAAGTTTTATTTGTTTTGCCCAAACTGCAAAGTGTCTTATCAGATTGAGTCTGATGAGCAAGTAGAGTCTAAACAGGCAACGCTCTTTTAGGTCAAAAGCGTGCTAACAAAGCGTGCAGCGTGCAGCGGACGGCGGGAATTCTGGGGCTTCGACAGGCAGTTTTCTGCGCCCAAACATTTTTCTGCTCTCGAAGTTTTGTCTCGTCCCGCCCCGCCGCCGCTAACGCAAACCGTTGGGCGTTTACTCTTGAATAACACATGACAAATTCATTCCTGCTAATCATCGCCACTGTTTTGTTTGTTGCTTTTATCGCCTTTATTTTGGGCGTTTTTGTTGGCTATGCAATTAAGAATTATTTTCGATATAGAATCAGTGTAAATCAAAATCGTGGTGAATCGGCTGTTTTTACGGCTATTAAGGCAAACTTTACTCCGCCACAATATTACTTGTTGAACAATATCACTATTCCTTTTCAGGATGGAACAACCCAAATAGATCATGTTTTAGTTTCCAAAAAAGGGATTTTCGTCATCGAGACAAAAAATTACTCTGGCTGGATTTTTGCTGACGAAAAATCAAAGCAATGGATGCAGGTAATTTATAGAGTAAAAAGTAGATTTCAAAATTCCATTCACCAAAATTACCTTCACCTTAAGGCTACTGAGCAATTATTTGATTTTCTTCCGAAAGAGCATATTCACTCAGTTGTTGTCTTTACGGGAAGCGCACAATTCAAGACCCCGATACCAAAAGGTGTTTATTATTTACATCAGTTAGTTGAGTTTTTGAAAACTTTTCAAGATGATGTCATTTCGCCCAATCGCGTTGAGTTTTGCGTAGGGCGGTTAGAATGCAAGCGTTATGAAGCAACAAAAATGACAGATATTCAACATCGGGCTTATCTTGCTCAAAAATTTGGTAAGCCTGTTGGCTGAAAAACGCCCAACGGTGCGCTTCACCTGCGCCGCGAAGCGCACCGTTGGTACGCCCCTTGCGTAACAAAGGAAATTTAATGATTGAAGTCGGTGAGATTCTCGCCATCCTTGCAAAGAAAAGACCAATCTTTCATTCGGAAGCGGATTTTCAACATGCCTTTGCTTGGGAGATTCACCAAAGATTATCCAATGCGTTTGTTCGATTAGAGTTGCCTGTCCAAGTCAAGAATGAGTATTTGCACATTGCGATATGGGGTACCTGAAGACAACTATCAAGTCAGATGAGGTTCTACGTCAATTCATCATTGATTACGATGAAGCAAGAGCCAAAGGACAGCTAGTGTAACTGTACAGCGGGCTGATCGGCTCAAGAGATAGCGCCAGCTTAGTTCCAAGTTGGAAAGCAAATCTGGCAGTTACAGAGCTTTTGTGTCTGCCTTGTCGAATTCATTACCACACAGGAGTCACAATGAACGTTCAAAAAATGTCATGTCCCAATTGCGGGGCCCCTATCTCGGTAGCAGAGGACTTGAATCAGCTAAACTGTGCTTTTTGCAGCAGCACGTTGAGCGTCCAGCGAGGTGAAGGATATGTTGCATTGAAAATGGCCGAGAAGCTTGGTCAAGCTATTCAGGACTCAAGCGCACAAACCCAAGGCACCATCCGTGAGGGAACGCAAGTAACCCAACTCGAACTCAAGCGGCTTCAGATCAATCAGGACATCACTACTGCTCAGTTACAACTTTCGAATGTTCAAGCGGAAATCCGGAGCCTGGAACGCGAGAAAGTTACCGGCAAGACCAAACAACAGTTGCGCGAGTTGAGACAAGAAGAGGCATCCATAAAATCTCGGATTGCATCCTTGCAGGCGATTCTGCAACCAAATCTTTCGTCAGCAGGCGCTACTTCCGGTCTTCCAGGTGCAGCACCTACAAAGAGTATGACTTGGCGCACTGGATGTGGATGGGCCGTTTTAATCTTCTTCGTAGTGGGTGGCATTCTGGGAAATGCAACATCCTCGCTTTCAGAGGGTGCTCAGAGCGTTGCTTCGTTCTTGGCTCTAGCAGCAGGTTTGGGCTTTTATTTCTATTATCGAAGTCGAAAGAAAAAGCATCGAAGTCGAAAGAAAAAGCAACTGGAGAAGTAAGAGGCTCCCAGGGTTTCTGTTTGCCACTGTGGGCGGCGGGTCTTGTTCTGCGAGTCTATGCTTGGGCTTGGTCTAACACTGCTTGCACCTGACGCTGCAGCGGCGGTGGTTGTCTCGTAGGGTGAGTCACGGACGCTGCGGCGCAAGTGAAGCCAACCTTTGGGCCGCCAAAGCCCGTACACATCTGCAAGTGATTCGTTCAGAGGAGATACTTGATGGCAAAATTGGAAAGAACAGACAAGCCTGTAAATGTTTTGCTCGAAGAGTTAGGTAAAGGCGAAGTAGGTTTGCCAGAAATTCAACGTGGCTATGTGTGGAATAGACCACAGGCTAGGGACTTGATTGACTCGCTTTACCGAGAATACCCCTCTGGGCTAATTCTTTTTTGGAAACCCGAAGAACTACCTGAATTGCGTGATGGTTCTTTCGAACAAACTGGTGAGCGGAAATTGAATTATCTGGTATTGGATGGTCAGCAACGGTTGACCTCTCTCAAACAGGTTTTTGATGGCAAAATAGCTGTTTACTTTAACGTGGAAGATGAGGCTTTCCAGATTTACAGCGCAAAGATGAAGGCCAATCCGCTCTGGGTTTCAGTGAGAGATACGGTTAGTAAAGGTGCGGTAAAAGTATGGCGAGAACTCCAAGAGAGGATAAATGCGGATTCTGATGATACTGGCAAATCGCAATTGGATGAGTATCTGGATAGGCTATCCAGGCTTGAGAAAATCAAAGAATACCGCTATCCGGTAATGATCATTCACACCGATGATTACGAGGAAGCCACCGAGTCTTTTATCAGGATTAACTCAAGGGGAACTCGTTTGAGGGAAGCAGAATTGGCGATGGCTCAACTGGCGTTCCATTGGTCTGGGGCTATTGTCAAAGAGTTTGAATCCGCGCTAGAGGATTATGAACAAGCCAATTATGAATTTGAAGCCCGTTTTTTGATGCGGTGTTTTGTCGCCGTCGGCACGAACCAAAGCCGCTTCCGTTATCTGAGCGCCTTGTGGAAAAAAAGCCAACCAGAATTAGAAGCCATCTGGAAACGCACAAGAAAAGCGGTTGATCATACAGTGAATTTCCTGAGAAACAACGCTGGCATTGAATCGGCAGGATGGATACCGTCAATTAACGCATTAGTCCCGTTGGTCGTTTACGTTTCAACAAAAGGAGGGCATCTTTCCGACAAAGAAGCACGCGGACTCCTTTTTTGGTTTCTGGAGGCGACGATACACGGGAGGTTTACTGGAAGCCCTGAGACCAAACTTGACCAAGACTTACGGGCTATTGCTGGAACATCACCCTTGAATGATTTGATAGGGAATCTCAGGCGTGAGGTAGCAGGTTTTGACATCACTTCTGAGATGCTAGAAGGCAAATACCAACGAACTCAGTTAGACTTTTACCACAAGATGACGCAGATTGATACGTGTATACGCAATGAGATGAAATCCACGAAAATATATACTCTTTTGTTCATATCGAACAAGTAATCGTCGAAACGTGTCAATCCATGCAAACGTTCGCTCGCTCACAAAGCGCTTTGCATACACTTTTGCGTTGAAATGACGTTTTCGACCACGTTTTGGTTTTTTTCGGTTTCGCTTGTTTTCAGGAATATTGGGTTTCAATCCACGATTCCAGAGTAATTTCCGTACGTCTTTCGTATCAAAGGAACTATCCGCATTAAAATAAGCACCATGTATCGGTAATCCGATCCCACGTATCTTCCTAAAAAGCTGTTTCAATAAATCGGTCATTTCATAACTATCATGATGACGACCAGAAAGAATAGTACGTGTCGCAATACTATTCCCATCACCATCAGTTATGGGGATACTATTGCTGGTTTTCGCCTTTTTGCGGCCTTGATAGGAGACATCTTCGCCCCTTTTTTGCAGCACTGTGGCTGCCATCAAGATTCAGAACAGATACATTCAATTGATAATGAATGTGAAGGATACCGGCATCAAACAGACGATCAAGGCTTCCATCCTTACTCCATGTATAGAAATGATACCGTGGTACCTGCCAAGACATCTCTGGTTGGTCATGGGTATCACGTTTGATGGGTATTTCTTGCCATTGACACTCGGTATGAAGAACAGAGAGGACATAATTAAAAATCTGATAGAGGGGTGTCTTGCTCACATACCCGCGTTTTGCTTTGGCGAGGTGAGGTTCAATGAATTGAATAAATGGTGCTTCAGTTAATGATACAGGAATAGTGGTCATGGTACTCCTCATGATAGTTTTACTGACGTACATACGATGCCTGAAGTAGAACACACCTGGCCCCAAAAGTCTAACTGAGTTCATTGTGAGGTGCTTGGCTTTCAACACGTCTTTACCATGCCAGGGCCGAACGGTATTCCTACAACGGTGCATTTGTGTTGGACCAAATACGCCGACCTACTCCTTTTTCCAAGGTCAGCCGGGCAACCAAAGGGGGTTGGAGTCGCCTTGAGTTATTCAAGCGCAGATGTAGAACAACTCGCGACTCGTGCGCGTCACCACCATGCAACCATACTTGAAGGTCCAGTTAATCGCCCCTGGAACATCTGCGAGGTAGTCATCCGTGACCCAGACGGGTATCGTCTCGTGTTCAACGGCCCGATACAAAGCGGAGAACACCGCAGTTTTGAGGATATTGCTGCGGGTGCGGCAACAGGCTTCAAGGTGTAGATCGTCTCGTGGAGACCGAGGCATACGTACGGCTGTTGCACAACTGAACCATCGCTATTGTTCCACGTAACGGGCGTTTTTGATGTATAAGAATGCGATCCAATGGCCAGAGATACGTATGCAACAAAGCCACGCATCAACGCATGCTCAGCCCAATATGCCCATGCACGCCGACTGGCGGGAATCGGGGCGAGTTGGAAAAGTAGGAATGGCTATGAGTTCAGGGTAATATACTGGCGTAGGGCGGAACTGCCCCCAGGTGGGTGATGGGCGTAGCGTTCGGGGCGGATGCCGTCGGCGAGCAACGCTCCACCACTGCCGCCCAACAGCGCGTTGCAGGTGACCGCCCTCCGGGTGCGCAAGATCGTCCAGATTCTCATAGAAATCCTTCTCGGTCTATGGTACACTCACTCCGGGCGGCACCTGAACGCTGGGCCGTTGGGCTACGCGGCGCAGGTTGGCGTTTTGGACGCGGCGCGGGATTTACAGGGCGGTTGGTTGGCGGAAGGTAGTGGCGATGGGCGGCGGCTTTGACAAGTCCGGTTCAGGTCTCGCAGCCCGCCCAACACGTGCATCAACCCGACCGAACCGCCGCGGGATTTTGGTTGGGACAGGTATTGGTTCTGCGGTTCGACGGGTTATGCCCGCCGTTGGGCCGCGAACATCCCCTACTGGCAATTGGCACTCTCAGTCCGCTGTATGGTACAATATGCTCGTCAACTCTAAGGACGAGGTGCGTATATGGAGAAGGCCTGGAAACAACTTGCGGCTGTTGAGTCGCATCCAGATAAGGTTAGTGGTAGTTGGGTCTTCCGTGGAACGCGGGTTCCTGTGGCTGCTTTGTTTGAAAATTTACGAGATGGTGCGACGGTCGATCAATTTCTCGAATGGTTTCCAGGCGTCAAACGGGAGGATGTAGAAGCTGTTCTTGACTACGAAGTGGCCGCACTTTCAACGACAGAAGCAGCATGAACATCTTATTTGACCAGGGAATGCCCGTTCCGCTTCGACGGCACTTGCCCGGTCACACGGTTACAACGGCGTATGAGCAGGGGTAGTCAAGTCTTACCAACGGTAGCCTGCTTGCTGCTGCGGAAGGTGCAGGATATGACCTGCTCATCGCCACTGACCAGAATCTCCGTTATCAGCAAAATCTCGCTGGACGACGCCTGGCAATCCTTGTCTTACGCTCTACATCTTGGCCGCGTATCCAAACCCGTGTTGATGCGATACGTGATACCGTCAACCGGATGGCCGTTGGTGCATACGAAGAAATAGACGTTTAATGCTGGCAGTCCGGGGCATTCACAAAACACCTCACCTTGCAAGCGGCCCAAAAAGCGCTTCCAGTCCGACGGCCTTGCCGGGTGCTTTTTACAAACCAGTGCTATGTTACATGCACTACCAATCTATTGAACATGCCTCTGCAAGGCCGCCGCTGAACCTGGGTCGTTCGGCGGCGGAGGCCTTACACTCGCAAAGTTCACTGGAAGGGAGTGGTGTATGTCCGACGACAACCGGCGCAACTTGCAGTTCTTCGAGGCTGCTTCGATGCGAGAACTGTACGACACTCTGCGTACTTGGCAGGAACAGAATCAGAAACGCTTCCTGTCGCTGTCTATACAGAGCGATGGCGGCAGGTTCTGCTGCATTGCTCTGACGAACCCCTCAGAGGTTGTCATCACCAGTGAGGACGGTCGGAACCACGCGAGGGTAAATTCGGGCGGGTACTTGGGCACCTTCTGATCTACGGGTGGCGCTACAGTGCCCAGACGCCGAACAAAATGTTGCAACCGAGCCGCGATCGTCCGCAGCGGCATGGTTGGTCGTCCCGTCGCGGCCGGTTGAACATGGTCGTTAGGCGGCAAGGCAAGGCTAAATCAGGGGATCAGTGCCGGAGTGTGCTAGCGTGG
>CALANA010000047.1 GCA_937925925.1 uncultured Chloroflexales bacterium
GACGCCGCACATACCGCCAGCCGTAGCGAAAAGCGGCGTCGTCCGGGAGCGGCGGTGCGGCTCCCGCGGCCGCTGGCCGTGTCTCGATGGCAGTTGTTTCTGTCACCATACGTCCTCCCTTCCATCGTAGTCTGACAGGATTGCAGGTACTATAACCAGTATACGATCGGATGTCAATCGGCACAACCGCTCACGCCGGGAAAGAGCAACCACCGATACCCACCGATCTGAGTGTCGGGTAGCAGTGGGTATCGGTCGGTGGTACATCGAGATCGTTCGGCACCATCAGGTCATCAGCTTAGGAACCCAGGCCCGCTGCGGCTCCTGATCGTGCCGGATCAACAATAACAGGCTCGTCCTCGATCAGCGGCACCTCGCTACCGGTCACCAGGCTGACCGCCCGCTGGAGCGCGGTCGTACGATCATGCAGCAGGTGACTGGGAGGAAGCTGGTTGGCGATGCCTAGACCGGTAAGTTGCGTCTTTAACTCATTGGCCGGAGTAACGAGAAAGACAGACCGACCAGCTTCAATCGCATCCTTAATCGCATTCTGTATCGCCAGCGAAACGGTGACATCAAGCATGGGCACATCTTCCAGATCAATGACCACGGCTTCGTATTTGCTGATCACCGCGTGTTGCCGGGTAACAGCTCTGGCAACCCCGAAAATCATTGGCCCACTCAGATAGAACAACAGCACCCGTCCATTTGCTTTGTCCAGCAGTCGTCTTTCTTCCATCGTTAATGGTACAGCATCATCAGCATCACTGATGGCCTTGACATTTTGTGCCTGCAATTCACTCAAGCGCTCAATCGTCAGGATGTTCGCAATGAATACGCCGACGCCAACTGCCACAATCAGATCAACAAACACGGTCAGCAAGAGTACGCCATACATAATCAACGTGGTTTGCAGCGAGACTTTATGCGCCCGCTTGAGAAAGCTCCAGTCGAGAATGTTGAACCCAACCTTGAGCGCAATCCCGGCCAGCACGGCCAGTGGGACGGATTGGATCAAACTGGCGGCTCCCATAACCAGGATCAGCAACAGTATGGCCCGCGTCAACCCTGAAAGCGCTGTCTGAGCACCGGTCTGAATATTTACCACCGTGCCCATCGTAGCCCCCGCGCCAGGCAAGCCACCAAAAAGCCCGGACATCAGGTTGCCAATGCCCTGGCCGATCAGTTCCTTGTTGGACTTATGCTCAGTACGGGTCAGGCTATCGGCAATAACCGACGTCAGCAACGTATCAATACAGCCCAGCATCCCCAGCACAATGCCATCAATAATCATCACCGTCAGCTGAGCAGGGGTAAAGGTAGGCAAAACCAGTGATGGCAGGCCCATAGGAATATTGCCAATACGCCGCAGATCGGCATCAGCGAACACGGTTATCGAGACCAGCGTGCCTGCCACCAGCGCAACTAAGGGTGGTGGGGCATAGCGGTGCCATTTTTTTGGCATCAGAAATAAGATCGCCAGTGTCAGCAATGCGAGTATGGTTTCGATCGGGTCAATTGTACGCAGCAGAGACGGTAATCCGGTCAATGTCCCGATCACCCCGCCTGGCGGAGCAGATTGGCCCAGGAACGGGCCGATTTGCAGAATGATCAAAATGACACCAATGCCCGACATAAAGCCCGAAATCACGCTATAGGGCATCAGTGTGATGTATTTGCCCAATCGAAGCACCCCCATGACCATCTGAAATATGCCAGCAATCATCACCACGGTAAAAGCTATGGCCAGACCATGCTCTGGATCCGCAGCAACCTTCGACATGATAATTGTGGTCATGACTACAGTCATGGGGCCGGTTGGCTCTGAAATAAGCGTGGGGGTGCCGCCAAACAGGGCTGCACATAAACCTACAAACACCGCACCATACAGGCCGGCTGCTGGCCCGGCTCCAGAAGCGACGCCAAAGGCCAGTGCCAACGGTAGCGAAACAATCGCCGCTGTGACACCGCCAAACACATCTCCGCGCAGGTTGTGGAAATGTATGTCATTCGTAAGCTGCATATAAGCTCCTCAGTTGCTATTCTGATAGCAAGCCTATTGCATAGAATTGCTACATAAATATCAGATAATGTCATAATAGCGCACGCTGCACACAGGGCAGCACACGCACTCGTAATCTAACACTTTGCTTACAAACGAAAACAGAGCCGATCACAGAGAAATGAGGGTTCTAGTATTACAACGAGACTTCCCCTGGAAAGAGATTTCGAGAGGCGCGTAGAGGCGTTGCAGGCGACGCTCCTACGCCTCCCCCCGCCCCCCTGCGGGGGGTGGGAGAGGAGGGCGCGGCGAAGCCGCGCCGTACCAGAACAGGAACATGGCCGGGGCCGCAGGCCCCCGCACCCCCACCGTGACGAAGTCTCGTTGGAGTACGAGATGTTTTTGAAATCCTCTATTCTTTTTGTGAATAATTGGGACAAATAAAAAGACCAAAAATTGACGCAAAGACGCTATTTTTTAGCAACATATGAACATGTCGAATATATAGGTGATAATCCACCGCCTTTCTAGTATATAGTTATGAATGGAAAACATGGGATTGGTGGTCGTGGCAGCTATCGGCTTTGAATAGCTACAGGGGATCTGGACGGCATTACAGTGCCTTTCCCTTTGACTACCATTGTATATGTAAGCAGTATACCATAAATCGTTATAGGATTTTTAATATTTTGAGAATCACGATAGGGCTTCTGCAAGGTTATTGGGGCTGTGCTTCGAACCGCATCTTTTCTGTGATCGTCGGCAGCGAAATGGAAGGGACGCGCTCGATCAAAAGAACCGCTCTGCCGCAGGCGAACCCCATGCGATGAACGACCGCGTCATTCGTGTTTATAACAAGCACATGCGGAATGTTCAAGGTAACTGTTCAACTCTCAAGGACACGATACCCGTCTGGGAGCGCGGACATCGTACCCGCACGTGCGCGATGGTGGGCGGGACGCCCGCACTCCCAGGCGGGCGCAAAATGAACGCTGACGACAGCGCTTCCCTCCAAATGTGAACAGGTACTGTTCACGTCGAAATTGTGAGTTCCTTGTATCGGGCGTATAATAATACCCATTGAGTAGATGTCCACACCAGGCGCGAGATGATGGGGCGCGGGGCACGAGACTCGTGGTTCATCGTTACAATCGGTACAAAATGCCTACATCACCCATAAGTGTACAGCCAGGCGCGCTGCTCGTAACGAGCGCCACCGACGTTACCGTTGATGATCTGAATACGCAGTTGCAGCCCTATGGTTTGTGTCTGCCTATTGCACCGCTTATGCCGGGTCTGACCATGGCCGACCTGGTGGCACGCAATGCTGGTGGGCGGCGACGATTACGCTATGGTACCATCGCTCGCTATCTACGCGCTGGTACGCTGGTTCCATCGACCAGGACTGATACAGATGCGCCAGCGTCATCAACCATTACCCTGGGTGGGCCAACCTTAAAGCGGGTCACTGGCTATGGCTTGCCGCGTGCCCTTGTTGGTAACTGGCTTGCCGTTGGCGACTTGCACGATGTCACCCTGAATCTGCGCCCCCTGCCCGCCATACGGCAGTGTCTGCTCCTTTCCTGTGCCGATCTCGCCCAGGCCATCCAGTTCGGCACTCGCCTGCTTGCATCCAGTCTCAGTCTCAGCGCTCTGGCATTTCTCGCTGAACGCACTGATACAACGTTGCTGCTGGCCGAACTTGAGGGCGGCGCTACCACGGTCGAACGACAGGCAATACAGCTTGCACAACTGGCGCTTCAGGCCGGTGTTGATCAATTAGCGGCCAGTGATGCCGGTTGGCAACGCTGGGAGCAGTGGGCATGCCAACATCAGGCAATGACTACACAGCAACTCACCGTCACTTTACCCCGTGTTCATCTGGCAGCCTGTGCGCAACAAGCACGGGTGATTGCTCATCGCTATGGTCTAGCGTTGGCGCTGGGTGGCGATATTGGTGTTGGGACGCTACAGATAGTATTGACCGGCGCACACGCCGGTGAAGCCACACACGCCGCTGCTGGTATCTATGATGATGTTCGACGCAGAGGCGGCACACTCTCAACTGAGGATGGTCTCTCCTCCCTGGCACAGATCATCTGGCAGAACGAACAGCGGCAGCGAGGGAGCATCATTGATCAGCCGCATGCAGCAGATACCGCACAGCCAGCCAGACTCTTCGTTCCGGGATCTGGGGCAACATTTGTTGATCAAAGGCCGCATCCGGCGGTTCTTTCGAACCAGGCGGCATTACTGGCCGCTATCGCCACGGTAGTCGGAGCCAGGCATATGTTGACCACAGCCGAAGATCGGGCCTGTTATGCAACCGATGCCTCGATTGCGCAGCCATCTGGTGAGCCACTGGCCGTGGTGCTGCCCGCCAATACTGCCGAGGTGAGCGCCGTAGCGCGGTTAGCCGCTGCTGCTGGCATACCGCTGGTCACACGCGGGGCGGGCAGCGGGCTGGCAGGTGGTGCCACACCCACACCTGGATCGCTCATCCTGGTGCTGACACGTATGCAACAGTTGCATATAGATGCGCAGCAGATGGTGGCCTATGCCCACGCTGGCACCATCACCGCCGATCTCCAGCGAGCGGCTGAAGCGCAAGGCCTGTTCTACCCGCCCGATCCATCCAGCCAGGGTATCTCGACTATCGGCGGCAACATCGCCTGCAACGCCGGTGGCCCGCGCTGCCTCAAATATGGCGTGACTGCCGACTATGTACTGGGGCTGACAGCGGTGCTGGCTGATGGTCGCGTCATACGCGTGGGTGACGGGATTGCCGCGCAATCGCCCGACGCTGGCTTGCTGCAACTGCTGATTGGATCGGAAGGCACCCTGGCGATTCTGACCGAAGCCACACTACGGCTCATCCCAATGCCCGCGACACGCCGCACAACGCTGGCGATCTTTGAGCGTCTGGCGGATGCCTGCACGACGGTTGAGGCGATTATGGCCTCGGGCGTGCTGCCCGCCGGATTGGAACTTATGGATGATACCACCATTGCCGTGGTAGAAGATTATCTCCACATTGGTCTGCCCCGTGATGCCGGCGCACTGCTGCTGCTGCTGGCTGACGGTGAGCCGGAAACGGTTGCACAGGAAGCCGCGGCCCTGGCCGATCATGCGCGGCGTAGAGGGGCGCGGACAGTACAGGTGGCCCATAATGCGGCGGACGAAGCGGCGCTCTGGCAGGCGCGGCGGGCGATTGCGCCCGCCCTGGCACGCTTGCGCCCCAACCGCCTGGGTGAAGACATTTGCGTGCCACTGCCACAGATCGCCCACGCTGTGCAGCGCATCAAGGACATTGCCCACCGTTACGCACAACCGATTGCCGTCTTTGGGCATGCCGGTGATGGCAACCTGCATCCCAACATCCTGTTTGATGCCCACGATGCTGCCCAGGTCACACGTACCTGGCAGGCGGCCGAAGCGATTTTCGCCCTGGCGTTGGAACTTGGTGGCACACTTTCAGGTGAACATGGCATTGGTACCCTCAAACGCCCTTTCCTGGGCACTGCATTAGGCCCGGATGGGCTGCAACTACAGTGGAAAATAAAAGTGGGTTTTGACCCCGATGGACAGCTCAATCCGGGTAAGGTATTGCCTTGATCAGCCGGTCTTTGAGCCGGGATCGCACTCCCTTCCGGCTGAAATCGGAACGCCGAGACTTCCCAACACCCATGGGCTATGGGAGCGGTACATGGGAGTCCCGGCTTGAGCCGGGGTCACGCTCCGTTCCGGCTCAAGCCGGGACTCCGGAACTTCCCAACTGATATGCGCGATCCCGTCTGGTATAATGCTGCTATGAGTATGGTGCCGAGATAATTCGTCCAGGAGAATCGACAGTGGATCAACCCTCTATAATCGTTCAAGCACCAGCAGCAAGTCCGACTCGGCTATCAGCACTAGAGCCAGGTGATAGATTAACCCGCTGGGAATTTGAGCAGCGCTATGCTGCTATGCCATATCTTAAGCAAGCCGAATTGATCGAGGGAATGGTCTATATACCATCACCAGTACGGGTGAGCCATGCGGAATTTCATGCTCAGATTGTGGGATTATTGTCGATCTATAGTGCCGCAACTCCTGGTGTTCATTTGCTGGACAACGCAACTGTGCGGCTCGATGCGGATAACAAAGTACAGCCCGATATACTGCTGCGTATCGCCAGTGATCGCGGTGGACAATCGCGCATCGGTCTCCATGAGTACGTGGAGGGGGCACCCGAGTTGATTATCGAGATTGCTGGCAGTAGTGTGGCCTATGACCTGCATGATAAGCTGCATGTCTATCGGCGCAATGGTGTGTACGAATATGGAGTATGGCACGTCTATGAAAAACGCATGGACTGGTTCCGCTGGATCGATGGTGCCTATGTCACGATACCTCCCGATGCCGCTGGCGTTATCTGTAGTACGATTTTCCCTGGGCTATATCTGGCAACCAGCGCCCTTGTGCAGGGTGACATACTCCGGGCACTAACGATCGTGCAACAGAGATTGGCAACAGATCTGCATACCAGATTCGGCGCTGATCTGAACCGTCGATCGGCTAAGTCCGACAAGGCAGGCAATCCATGACATCACTCACAGCCATGCGCACCATTCTGCCGCTGGCGTTGACCTCAGGCATCAACTTCTACCTCACCATCCTCGTGGTTGGCCTGAGTATTCGCTTGGGCTGGGTACCGAATGCACCAGCCGGCCTGGAGGTGCTGGCGTCGCTGCCGGCGTTGATCACAGCCGGGGTGTTGTATGTGCTGGAGTTTTTTGCCGATAAAATTGAGTTTGTCGATAACCTCTGGGATCTGATCCACACCTTTATTCGCCCGGTAGGTGCGATTGCGCTAACTGCTGTCAGTCTGAGTGGGATTGATCCCGTCTTTATCGAAGGCACGGCTGAGGTGATTGGGGTCAGTCCCCAGGCGGGAATCACCGCGTCGCTTGTAGCCGGTGCGGTGGCACTGGTAGCGCATAGCGGGAAAGCTGGCACCCGCACCGTCGTGAATGTCACTAGCCCGTTTGAAACGTTCAGCAACATCGTGATCAGCCTGCTCGAAGACCTGGCCGTGGCAATCCTCGCGTTTCTGGCACTACGCTACCCACTGACGGCCAATGCGATTACGGTGGTGATCCTGGTCGTAATCATAGTATTGGTACCGCAGTTGTTACGTTGGGCCTGGTTTACGCTCCAGGCAGTTCTGGCACGGCTGCGGGCCTTTGTGCAGCAGGTACGGCAGTCTGATCCGCTACCTCCCGAACATGCGGCGCTCCTGAACGGTCAGACGCCCGACCTGTGCATACGCTGCCAGGCCCATGTGCCGCGCGTGCGCGGGCGGCGCGGCTATGTGTCGTTGTGCGGCCCTACCCTGGTTTTCACCTATCATGCCTGGTTTCGTTATCGTGCCTGGCGGTTGGAATTGGAACGGATCACAAACATAGCGGTGCAACAACAATTTCTGGTTGATGTGCTGCAGATTAATTATCACGATCAGCAGCAGCAGGCGCGTGTGGCCCGCTTTGTGTGTACGAAGGATCGTGCCCCACTGATCGTACAGTTTGTGCAACGCATCCACGTGGAAGGAATGGTTGGTACATAGAAACCCTAGAAAGAGAGTATTGTGCAGCGTATACCAAACAGCTATAAAAACCTTAGTGAATTCGTGTCGTTATTGGAACGACGCGGTGAACTGCGCCGCATTCGCACCCCGGTCTCGGCAGAACTAGAGATCAGCGCCATTACTGATCGTGTCAGCAAGAGTCGTGATGCCAACTATGCTCTGTTATTCGAGAACGTGCGTGGCTATGATCTGCCCGTGCTGATCAATGCGCTGGGTTCAGCCCGACGTATGGCCTGGGCGCTGGGGCTAAATGACCTGGAAGAACTGCGGCAGCGCATGGCAACCCTGGTGCGCCCTGATATTCCGCATGGATTCCTGGCAACCGTCAACAAACTGAATGAGTTGTCCGAAGTGGTGCGCTATCGTCCCAAAATGGTGGATCGTGGCCCCTGCCAGGAAGTGGTCTATACCGGAGCCGAGGTTAACCTGACCCGTCTGCCGATCCTGAAGTGCTGGCCCGGTGATGGCGGGCCATATATCACGCTGCCAATGGTGATTAGTCGTGATCCACAACGCGGATCGCGCAATGTGGGTATGTATCGCATTCAGGTCTACGACCGCAACACGGTCGGCATGCACTGGCAAATTCACAAGGGGGGAGCCGAGCAACAGCGTGTGGCGCTGGAGCAGGGCCAGCAGCGCATGGAGGTCGCAGTGGCAATTGGCTGTGATCCAGCCTGTATGTACAGCGGGAGCGCTCCCTTGCCTCCCGGCATTGATGAAATCATGTTTGCCGGCTGGCTACGGCGGGATCGGGTGGAGATGGTGCGCTGCAAGACGATCAACCTGGAGGTGCCAGCCCATGCCGAGATTGTGCTGGAAGGCTGGCTTGATCCCACGGAACAGCGTTTAGAGGGGCCTTTTGGCGATCATACTGGCTACTATTCGCTCCCGGATATGTACCCGGTCTTGCATGTGCAGGCCATCACGATGCGCAAGCGACCGATCTACGCCACAACGATTGTCGGCCTGCCACCCCAGGAAGATTACTGGATGGGCAAGGCCACCGAGCGGCTCTTCCTGCCCCTTATTCAGCTTGTGGTACCAGAGGTGGTAGACTATCATATGCCCGCAGCCGGAGTCTTCCACAACCTGGTGATTGTCAGCATCAAGAAGCGCTATCCCGGTCAGGCGCGTAAGGTGATGTATGCCCTATGGGGCTTGATGCTGTTGTCACTCTCCAAGTATATCTGGGTGGTCGATGCAGATGTGAATGTGCATGATATTGATCAGGTGTTATTTCATGTGACCAGCAATACCGATCCGACTCGTGATGTGGTGATTGCCGAGGGGCCGCTGGATGCGCTCGATCATGCTGCCGACCATTTTGCATATGGCGGTAAAATGGGGATTGACGCTACGCGCAAAGATCCACGTCTGGATCGCTTTCCGCGTGAATGGCCGCAGGATATCCGTATGACCCCTGACATTCTGGCTCTTGTTGAACGTCGCTGGAAAGAGTATGGGATTGACTAATGCAGTGAAGGCCTGGGCCAGCGGTCTGCGTGCGAGTCTTGCGATCATGCTGGGGTATACCCCTATTGCCATTGCGTTTGGTGTGGCAGCGAACGAAATCGGGCTGAGTGTCCAGGCAGCGCTCCTGGTGTCCGGTGTCGTCTTTGCCGGTGCCAGTCAGTTTGTCATGATCAGCCTGTGGGCCACCAGTACACCTGCCCTGGTCATTGCCCTGACGACACTGCTCCTAAACCTGCGGCACGTTCTCTATGGGCCACTGATCGCGCCTCATCTGCGGCATAGTCCAGGGTGGCAACGCCTGCTGGCCGCTTTTGGGCTGACCGACGAGGCGTTTGCCGCCGCAACTGGTCGTGTGGACAGGGTGCCAGAATCCGACCGTATGGCCTGGCTGCTGGGCCTCGAGACCGGTGCCTACAGTGCCTGGTTATCTGGCACCTGGCTAGGAGCCACTGGCGGTGCCGCACTAACGACGGTGCTGCCGGCGATTGCGCCTGCGCTGGCTTTTGCCTTACCGACGCTCTTTCTGGTACTATTACTGCCACTCCTTCAGGGACGTGTCCTGATAGCCGCAATCGTGGCAGCCAGCGTGGCGGGCATTGGGCAGTTCTGGGGTATGACGACAGCCAGCTTGTTGATGGCGGCTGTTCTGGGGCCACTGGTGGCGCTGGTCGGGAGCAGGTGGCGATGCCAACAGACAAGCTGATCCTGACCATCGTGATCGGCCTGGTGACCTACGCCCTGCGTGCAATACCATTCTTCCTGGCAACCCGACGCTCGTCAGACACAACTACAAACGGCAGCACGCTCACCGAATTGCTCAACCTGGCTGGCCCGGCGCTGATAGCAGCACTCCTGGCACTGGCTGTTGTTCCGGCTCCAGCGGTACCGGAACGCTCGATTACGTTCCTACGCAGCTTGCTAGCATTGGCCGTAGTAGCGCTGGTCTATCGCCGTGTACAACACCTGGGCCTGCTCGTATTGCTAGGCGTACTGGTCTATGGCCTGCTGCTCGTGTTCATGCCTGGTTAGCCCGCTTTTGCCGCATGCATGAACGACGAAAAGCGCCGCCCTTCCCCAGTTGGAAGTTCATGCCCGGTTAGCCCGCTTTTGCAGCCTGCATGTCTCTGGCCTTCCCAAACGCCGCCTCACCACCGCGCATCACAGCATCTCGACATCCTCGCCTCATCGCTTTTCGCATCCGCGCCTCTTTAACGCAAAGACGCAAAGGCGCAAAGATATCGAAGGGGAAACGTGCCAACGTGAAACCGCCTCACGCCTCACGCCTCTCGCATCTTCGCATCCTCGCCTCCTCGCCCTCTGTTTTAGCGCAAAGACGCAAAGGTGCAAAGATATCGATCGAAAGGGAAACATGCCAATCGCCTCGTCGCCTCGTTGCCTCGTCGCCTCGTCGCCTCCCCGTCTCGCGCCTCGCGCCTCACGCCTCACGCATCCGCGCCTCCCCGCCTCGCCGCATCACGCCTCGCGCTGTATGTTCTGTGCCAACACCAGCAATTGATCCGCCAGGCTCGTCAGCGTGTCATGCATTGCCAGACGACTGCGCCACTCGGCGGGAATACCGTTCTCACCATAAAATGCGCCCGCCAGTTGACCATACACTGCGCCGGTCGTGTCAGTATCATGACCGAGATTCACGGCCAACAAACACCCCTCGCCAAAGCTCGTGCTGTGGTAAAAAGCCCACAACGCCGCCTCCAATGATCGGACAACATAGCCCGTACCCTGTATCTGCGGCGGTTGCCGCACTTTGAAAGAACCCTGCGCAATCGTATCGATTTCGGGATGCAACGGATGCGCGGCCCAATATCCTGGTACGGGACTGTAGTGCGGTGCCAGCACCTCTTCCCTGGTGGTACCCTGGAGCATACCAACCAGTAGTGCGCCCAGGTAGCGACAGGCATCGACTGCGGTTGGCGCGCCGTGGGTTGTGCGTGAACTGTCGGCACAACGCTCGATAGCGACTGACGGATACCGGGCATACGCCAGTGCCACCGGTGCCAGGCGCATAATTGAACCGTTCCCCGCCGTATGGCTATCCGTTGACCCCGCATACGGATCACCTGTCTGCTCGAAGTGGCGCAATGCTCCCGCAGTCGTGTTGCCGATATCAAAGCAATAGCCTTTGACACTGAACTTACCGTGACGCATCCACGCAACATAGCGTTCCATTTGATCGTGGGCATCAAAGCCTTGTCGTTCGACCAGACTTTCCGCCAGACAGAGCGCCATCGTGGTGTCGTCCGTCCACTCACCTGGTTGGAGATGAAATGGCCCGCCGCCGACCATATCGGTGATCGGCGTAAATGATCCCGGTGATTTAAACTCCAGCGTCGTGCCAACCGCATCACCTGTTGCCAGGCCTAGCAGCACACCTCGATAGCGTTCAGGTAGCGTCGGTGAAGCTGAGAGGGACATACCATCGTCTCCTTATCGTAAACATACCCCATCATGCTCATCAGTATCAAGCCGATGGCATTTCCTTGCTCAGACGTTTCATTATACCTCCAGTGATGCATAGAAGATCTTTGTTTGAATCGTGTACCCCGGCAAAAGTACCTGTTCCTATTTGGGGCACACATACGCCTGGAAGCGCGGGAGTCCTGCCTCTCGTCGCGCATGCGCGGGTAGGGCTCCCGCGTTCCCAGGAGAAAAATGAACACATACCGGCAAACAGCAAAAAGGGTCTTGACAGGTCTGCTCTGGTTTGCTATACTATCTTCTGCCTGGTTAAATCGTTCCGCGTTCGAGTGGGGCGGTTATTCGATTTTGATGCTGGTTCATCCTGTATCACAAATAATCACCAGGTATCGACATAGCAGTATTGCTGTATTATGTCGATGGGATCTCACGGCGGTCAAGCTGTAGATCATCCCAATCCGGTTCGTGAGTGCCACGATTTTGCGAAACGCGCCAGGCTTGGCCTGGAAACGTCGCCAGGCAGATCCGGGGTTACACCTATGATCACCTGGTTTTTTTGTGGCCGCGAACTGCCCGTACTTTACCAGTTGCATACTGAGAACCATCATGCATGGCCCCCCATAGGGGCATCCATCTTTACTTTAGTAAGATGGAACTTATTTTATATTCACGCAGAGTTTGATCCTGGCTCAGGATGAACGCTGGCGGCGTGCCTAATGCATGCAAGTCGTACGCAGAGCGCTTCGGCACTCTGAGTGGCGGACGGCTGAGGAACACGTGGGTGATCTGCCCGGGTGTGGGGGATAACGG
>CALANA010000048.1 GCA_937925925.1 uncultured Chloroflexales bacterium
GGGGGCCTGCGGCCCCCGCAACCCCGGGAACCTCCTGGAGGGGCACTGCCTCTCCAAACCAACCCACCTGAACGGTTACTCGCACACCTGTGCCTGGAATAGATCTTGCATTCTTTGTCAACTGAGCATACCATAGAACAGGAAATCTGGCGAATGATCAAGTATGATAAGACTATAACAACTCGACATCAGTTGTAAAAAACTGGCGTCCCGGCTCAAGCCGCGACGGAGCAGTTCCCCGACTCAAGTAGTACAGATCGATACGGAACGTTGTTACCAGTTGGACTGACTGGATGCAGCACGGGGCCTTGCATCCGGTTGAGCCTACTTTTCAGACCGTCATGTAGCGATCAAATCTAATACAACAAGAGGTGTGCAAAAAAGAACAGCGAGGCAGAAAGGATACAATCTATGACTGTGGGATCAACCGATCAGGTTGCACAGGTATTTATAGTGCTTAATCCCGTTGCGGGTAGAAGTGTGATCGATGCAGTACGTGCGACTCTTGATCGCCATTTTGATCCGCAGGCCTGGAATTGTGAACTTTATGAGACGACAGGAGCGGAGGATGTAGCTGAACTTGTGCGAGATGCGGTGGAGCGTGGATGCGATATGGTGGTAGCTGCTGGTGGTGATGGTACCATCTCGGCAGTCGCCAATGGTCTGGCGCATACCGAGATACCACTGGGAATACTGCCGATTGGAACCGCCAATGTGCTGGCACAAGAATTGGGTATTCCGCTCGATCTGGATGCTGCCTGTCACCTCTTAACGGATCAGCATGCGCAAACATGTCTGGATGCGATGCAGGTCGATGACCATCTGTTTATCTTGCAAATTGCCATCGGCATTGAGTCACTTATGATCCGCGACACAGCACGTGCGGCCAAGCGCCGGTTTGGGCGGCTAGCCTATATCTGGACAGCCCTGAGATGGTTAGTGGGTTATCAACCACGCCGATTTACGATTGCTGTTGATAACCAGCGGCTGCGCCCACGTGCGTCGCAGGTGTTGATCGCCAATGGTGGCACGTTGGGCATGCAGCCTTTTCGTTGGGGAAACGAGATTGTTCCCAATGACGGATGCATTGATGTTTGTATTATAAGCGCACGCACGATTCTGGATTATCTCAGTCTGGTCTGGCATGTTGTACGTGGTCAGTCCCACCGTAGTCACAAGATACGTTGCTTGACGGCACAACAGACCGTGGTGATCAGCTCGGATCATCGATTACCAGTGCAGGGAGACGGGGAAATTATTGGACACACTCCGGTACGTATACAGGTGGTACCACAGGCGGTACGAGTAATTGTACCGGTTCAGTAACGAGAAATACCAGGAGATTTCTATGTCAGAGACAAACGACCAGAATGCTATAGATCAACAGCGCGATGCCGGATTGAAGCCCACGTCCGGTATACTACCTCGATCAACATCTGAAGCAGATCTTCCACCCAGGTTGCAGGCACAGTTCGAGCCTGCACGAGAAGCGTTGCGCAACAAGTTACGCGAAATTAAGACGCCAGAACATGCCAGCATGATCGTCGATAGACTCCTGGCTGCTGCTGGCGAGGCGACCGAACAGGAGGTGCATGAGCAGGAACAACCAGACAGTTCAACCCGGCCCGTGGAAGAGATCCAGCAGGTTGCCACCACACCAGGCCTGCAATCCACCGCCGAGACTATTCTGGAAGCGGCCCGGCAGTTAGTTGGTACAGAAGGCGATGTACGGGCGGCGCTTGAGGCAGCCACGCAGTCAGCCATGAATCCGGAGCAGGCTGGCGTGGTCGATGATGATCTGAAACGACCATTGGATCTGTTGCGGGTAGAGATATTGCAACGTATGCGGCCGTTGCAAGCTCTGGATATGCGGTTGTTTCTCGCAATTAATCATATGCCGCATACCCCCGTCACCAATCGGTTGATGCAAACGATCACTTCTTTTATGAATGGTGGGTGGGGATGGGTGATCGGATTATTTGTAGCAGCACTGGTTGATAAACCGCGTGGTACCACAGCATTTCATCAGGTCGTACCACCATTGTGGTTTGCCACCATGAGTGTAGAATATCCGATCAAGCATTATTTTCGTCGCCGCCGCCCCTTTATTGATGTCGTGCAGTCGATCGCTGTCGGGCGTAAACCAGGAACCTATTCCTTTCCATCTGGGCATTCGGCTGCGGCGTTTGCCGGTGCCTGGTTGCTGCACCGGCATTATCCTGAGTTGACACCAGTGTGGTATACGGTGGCGGTGCTAATCGGCTTCTCGCGGATTTATCTGGGTGTCCACTATCCAGGTGATGTCATAAGTGGTGCGATCGCTGGAACGGTGATTGCTGAGGCGACCCGCTGGTTTCTTGATCAGGATGACATATTGTCTATCGTCTAGCGAACCATAGTCAGTATGGTCTGTGTTCTGTCTATGCCAGGTTTCGCTTGTCACCGATACTCTTTTCGATCTTTATATAAGAGAGCATTTGCTGAACTCAGAAGTAACTGTGAAACGTAGCATGAGTTTCAGATGGTGGAACGATAACCGAATGTGGGTTGTACTGAACACCATAAAAGCATACACACATTGCGATAAGGAGCGAGTGAATGATTGCCCAGAAACAAATGTTAGAGATGGTTCAGCCGGTGCAGGATATGATGTCCAGATACACAAGTACGGTGAATGAAGTTGTAGCGATGAACATGGATGTCGCCTTTGATGTACTCTTGAAGAACTACAACTTTGCGTGTAGCATGCGTAACTCAGCGGATATGATGATGGGTGACATGCTCAAAGGCCAGCAGCGTCTGATAACTGAGATGGTGCATGTTGCGCAAGATTATGCCGCAAAATTGCCTGATATGATGCCTCTGGTTAAGAAATAATCGTCTTGTGCGGTACTCGGTCTAATCCCTGTATTGATTACCGATAGTACTGGTAGCAGGACAAACCTCCTTCACCTGCCCCCACACCACTGGATGGAATCCAGCGGTGCGGGGGTTCGTTATTATGAATCTGTACCAGGATAGGCACGCCGTAGAGGTAAGGCGCGAGTATCGACGCTTCACATCGGTATGCCGTCTGCTCACTCAGTCCAGGCTGACTGCTACAGCACCTGCACGATCCTCAGCCAGCCCGGACGAGTAGCGTTCGCGGCAGCGATGGTGGCGGGCGACCCCATCACTACCACATGTCCTTCTGCCCGCACTGACTCCAGCACATCGGCAAAGCTGCGGAAATCAGCCAGCGTTGTACCCAGTATCTCCTCGCGCATCTGCTGGCGCACCGCCTGCGTGTCGCCAATCAGGTAGTGTACCATGGACGTGAATCCTTTGGCATCGGGCAGTTGGTAGGCGTCCAGATCGCTGATAGCACCAATAATGCTGCGCGTTAGCTCGGTGTCGCTCAACTCTACCCGCCGCAGAAAATCGCTGGACTGATCATACACCTTCAGAGTGTCAAGCAGGTTCGGATCGCGGTACGAGAGGAAACTCAGGACACCCGACAGGCGGTCAAAACTACAGAAGCCGCCATAGGCACCACCTTGCACACGCACTTTTTCCCAGAGCCAGGATGTGCGCAGATATCTGGTGATAACTGTTGCCGAACCGTGGTAGCGATAACCGGATTGATACAGGTTTGCCCCTTTACCCACATAATTAACCTGAGTCGGGATGGTTAGTCCTTCGGCCCCAATCGGCAGTTGGGAGTTCCACTCCATCCATACTGGCGAAGAAGATGGGAAGTCGCGCAAGCATGTCTCGAGCTGGGGCGCAAAGGCTTGCCAGGTTGACTGATCAACGGTGACATTGCCCAGCATGGTGTTGCGGTTGATCAGGAGTTGGCGCAGGTGTTCTAGTGTCGCCAGCACCGTCGGCCAATCGCGATCAACGGCCTCGCTCAGTTTGCGCAGAAAAAAGAGTTGACTAAGGCCGCTCATTTGCTCGCTGGCCCAGTCGGCCTCGGTACAATATGATCGCAAACGCCGATCAACAATCGCATGACCACTGGGGATAATCCGAGCTTCAGCACTGGCCCTGGCTTCCAGCACGATCTGCCGAAATCGTTCCTGATGATCCAGTTGCACCGATAACAGCGTATCCTGCAAAATTGCCAGCAGATCCTGGGCATGGGCGGGGGTGGCTTTGCCACGCAGGAATAGCCAGGCTGTACTCGCTGATGTGCCGTGTGTGGCCGAGATGAGCAAGCGGGGGTGAATTCCACCCGTCAATCGCCCAATGCGTTGCGACAACTGCACAAAATCTTCGTGTGCGGTACCCATTTCGAGTAGTGCCTGACCGAAGAGCGGCACGTAAGGCAGCAATTCCTGGGGCAGGATATGCAGGTTCAGTCCAAGATCGAGATAGATAATGCCATTGGTAAAGAGGTCGTGATACAGAACAGGTGTATCGGCCAGAGTGTGAGCAGTCAGCGGAATGCATTTGTTGTATCGATCCAGGTCACTCAGGTGCAATGATGGAATGGTTGCCAGTGCCTCGGCTGAGTCGGGGGTTTCCTGGAGGCGCTTCAGTTGCTGGGTATTCTCGATAATTGCCTGAATATCGTTCGGCGTCATAGCGGCGCGGGCCTGTTGCAAGCGGGCTTCCTCGATGCGCGCCTGCTGGTCACCCAGTTCGGGATCGGGCTTGAGGATCAGCGTGGTGCGGTGGGTATTATGCACCAGATACTGGTTGATCAGTTGTTCAAAATAACGTTCACCTGTTGCTAGACGCGCTTTGATTGCCTGTAGCGGGGCTGCAAAAGCCAGCGTTGCAAACGGGTCGCCATCGTGCAACCAGGTAATCAAGGCATTGATCATTAAGGCCAGGCCACGCGGGAACGCGCCGGTATTGTTTTCGCGCAGACGAAACTCGATGGTGTTAACTGCAGCTTCAATCGTATGTGGGTCAAGTCCTGTTTCAACCAGATGCTCCAGCGTCGTGAGGATTAGAGACTCGATCCGGCTAGCATTCGACAGCACAATACCTTTGAGGCCAACTGAAAACGAAGCCTGTCGCAGCATATCATTAAGCCCGGAGGCAGCCAGATCTTCGCCTAGACCCGAGTCGATCAGCGCCTTGCGTAAGGGTGAAGCGGGCGTAGCGATTAGGATGTGTTCGAGAATGTTCAGGCTGAGGAGCAACTCTGGATCATTCGTTTCGGTTAATACCCAGTTAATCGTCAGCATTGCCTTTTTAGCTTCAGTGCTGTCTGGATCAACAACATACGAGTGCGTGATGCGCTTCGGAGCAGTGAAAGGTGGTTGCAGCCCCACAACTGAGTCAATAGTCAGTCGGCTAAAGTCCTTCAGGTAGTCATGTATCAGTTGCAAGCGGGTGGCGGGGTCATCATTGCCATAGAAAAAGATGCGGGCATTGGTTGGATGATATAGCGTTTGATGAAAAGACTTGAGTTGCTCATAGGTCAGATCAGGGATATGCTGCGGATCACCGCCTGAAGAAAATCCATAGGTAATGTCGGGAAAAAGCGAGCGTTGCGAGTATTCGCCAAGCATACGTTCTGGTGAGGCAACTGCGCCCTTCATCTCATTAAACACAACGCCTTTAAAAATCAGCGGTGCATCAGGTTGATCCAGCTCGTAGTGCCAGCCTTCTTGTTCAAAAATATGCGGCGTGAGACGGGGATAGAAGACGGCATCAAGATAGACATCAATCAAGTTGTAAAAATCCTGGGTGTTCTGGCTAGCAACCGGATAACACGTTTTGTCAGGATAGGTAAACGCATTTAGAAAGGTCTTGAGTGAACCTTTGAGCAATTCAACAAAAGGCTCCTTCAGGGGATATTTGCGTGAACCACACAATACTGCATGTTCCAGAATATGCGCAACGCCAGTGGAGTCAGTGGGCGGCGTGCGAAAGGTAATACCAAAAACTTTGTTTTCGTCATTATTTTCAAGTGACAAAAGTTCTGCACAAGTTTGCAGGTGACGATAGAGCCGCCCGTGAGTATTCAGTTCAGGAATGTGTTGTTCGCGTATCAATTCAAAGCCGTGTATATGAGTCATGTACTCCATAACTTTCTGATGTTTCAAATACTAATAGCACTTCTATACCAGTGGTACAGTAGCGTCCAGGCTTGAGCCTGGACGGAGCGAGACCCAGGCTCAAGCGGGGACTCCAGTTTTTCACAATTGATACCGTTTCGACGTGAACATTCCGCATGTGCTTGCCATGCGTCCTCCGACAAGACTGCGTCGTGGCGGGGGGCGGGGAGCGGGGGCCTGCGGCCCCCGCCCATGTGGGGATTTCGGCGTATGCGGAATGTGTAAGTCAAATGGGTATGATTTAGAATTGCTGTAGTTGTAACCGTTCAGGGGAACGTTCGCCAGCGGGGGTTGCGGGGGCCGCAGGCC
>CALANA010000049.1 GCA_937925925.1 uncultured Chloroflexales bacterium
GTCGTCCCGCTTCTCAACCGTATCGCGCTCCGGGTTGTCCGGGCTGACCACCTCGACCACCAGATCGGCCCCCAGCCAGTAGCGGTTCTGGCGGCGTGGGTCGCGGGCATCCAGCAGGAGCAGCAGATCTGGCTCACGATATTTGCCGGGGCGAATCTGGAGCCGGAGTGGGGCAAATAGAACTTTACCACCGATATGCTGTACATATGCCAGCAGTGCCAGGAAGATAAACTGTGATATAGATTGATGCTTATCGGTCGGCATTGGTAGCACCTCCAGTTCGCCATCGGTAAGCTCAATCAACCGCCGCGCATGGTCGGTCAGCCTCAGGTATTGCTCTTCCGTCCAGGTGCCCTGCAAGCGTGCCAGATCGACGGGTACCGTTCCGTCATTCCAGGTCAGTTGCAATTCCGGGGGACAGGTTGTAGTAATCATCGCTTCCTCCTACTCCGCATCCGTGAGGCGTAACCATTACGCCGGCTGCATAGAGTGCAAGCCCTGCGGATCGGGCCATACCTTCCAGTTTGTCATAGCACTGACAAAGCTGTACACCGAATTGGGCAATAAATTGACTTCGAATCGCATATAACTTCCAGGTTATCGTTGCACCCTGGCCTCAGTATACGCCGGAATACCGGTGACAGCAAGCATTCCAGCGCGGAACTCCAGGACGGCTGCCGTTTTTGTGCCGAGACCGGACGTGATGTCTGCGGCGACATCCTGGCGGCCTGACAGATAGGTGTGGAAGAACAGGTATAGCGAATATTGTAGCCCGCAATGCAGAGCAATGCGGAGCGATGTATGACAATGCCCGCCATTGCCATACAATGCCGCGCATTCCGTTGCAACGACCATTATGCCAATCATGGCACTTGTTGTTTGGCAACGATCATGCCATGATCGTCGAGGCACCCCTCGTGGGTGTCCGCATTGCTCATATCGTTCCACATTGCCTGCATTGCATCCCATTGCATTCCACATTGCCCGCCTTGTCCTGCATCACCCTGCATTACCCACATTGCCTCGTAACAACCATCATAGCGACCATCGCGCTCGTTGTTTGGCAATGCAAACAATGCGGGCACCCTCGAGGGGTGCCCCATGCGCATCAATGTAAGGGCGGCCGACCTTAAAACCCGTTGCCTTTCTGACAAAAAAAGCCAGTTTCGCTGGCCTTTTTTACCAGAAAAGGAGGGATTCCTGGGAGCCGTAGGCCCGAAACCCCCAACCGGAGGCTTACGTTGATGCGTAGGGGCACTCCTCGTGGGTGCCCTATGATCCTTGTTTCGCAATGGGGGCCAATGCGGGGCAATGTCGTGGAGTGTGGTCGATGCGGGTCATGGCCGTGCATGCCCTACAATGCGGGTACCCACGAGAGGTGCCCCTACGATCGCTGTTCCGCAATGGGGGCCAATGCAGAACCATGCGGGTCATTGTCTCGCATTGGCGCTCATTGCCATCGTTCTTTGTTTCGCAATGGGGGGCCAATGAGGGCCATGCTGTGTATTACCTACACTGCTTGCATTGCTGCGCAACGCCACGCATGGCCGCACAACATCCTACTCCATATGCACATTGGCTCTCCCATTGCATCGGGGCACCGCTTGTGGGTGTCCTCTGTGGAAAGAAAATGTCGTTACTGAGCAACCCTTTGCATGGTTACCTCACAGCCAGCCCTCACACTAATAAGATCATCTTTGCCTTAAAAATATATGCACATTATGCCGCTGTTCTCCGTTTGTTATCATAGATCATGATACAATATTCTCAGAACCTGTCTGAAAAGAAGAGTGTGCAGGGCTACGCTCGGCATATTCCCTGCCCGCTGCTGTATGGTGGGCAGCAAAAGAATACCTGGAAGACAGCCCTTCCATGTCAACATGGTGGCAGCCATGCTGCTGCACTCCATACCCCTTTTCAGATACGTTCTCAGCTCGCGTGTTACTATGGGCAACCATTATGAGAAGGAGCAGCAGATGAACGCAGATACCCCTGATGCCAGTGCATATCCCTTCTTTCTGGCTGGAGAATGGCTAGTCGGCCAGGATTCCTACGCGGTACGCAGTCCCTACAACCAGGCCATCGTCGGGCATGTCAGTCGCGCTACTCCCGCCGATCTGGAGCGAGCGATTCAGGCTGCAGAACGGGCACTGGTCGAGACCCGCCACCTATCGGCCTATCGTCGCTCCAGTATCTTGCGTACGATCTCGGCCAGCATCGAGGCCCGGAGCGAAGATCTGGCTCGGAGCATTGCAGAGGAAGCAGCCAAGCCGATCAAGCAAGCGCGGGCCGAGGTGCAACGCAGTATCTTTACCTTTGCCCAGGCTGCTGAAGAAGCCAACCGCATTCCTGGCGAGATGCTCAATCTGGATGCCGCCGCCAGTGGTACCAATCGCCAGGGACTGGTGCGGCGCTTTCCAATCGGGCCAGTAGCTGCCATCACCCCGTTCAATTTCCCGCTGAACCTGGTAGCCCACAAGCTGGCCCCGGCTATCGCCGCCGGTTGCCCGGTGGTACTCAAGCCCGCCTCGCAAACCCCGATAACCGCGCTCAAGCTGGCGGCGCTCATTCACGAAGCGGGCTGGCCGGCGGGTGCCCTGAGCGTGCTGCCCCTGCGCAGTGCGGATGCAGCTCCGTTGGTAGAGGATGAGCGCTTCAAGCTGCTCACGTTCACCGGTAGTCCAGACGTGGGCTGGGCGATGAAGGCGCGGGCCGGGCGCAAGCGTGTAACGTTGGAACTGGGCGGGAATGCGGGTGTTATTGTGCATCATGATGCTGATGTACATCTGGCGGCGACCCGTGCTGTGGTGGGCGGCTTTGCTTATGCTGGTCAGTCGTGCATCAGCGTGCAGCGCATCTTTGTGCATACGACGGTCTATGCGACTTTTATGGAACAGTTTGTGCCCGCCGTACGCGCACTCAAGCCGGGTGATCCGCTGGATGAGACGACCGACCTGTCGGCGCTGATCACGCCGGACGATGGTGAGCGGGTGGCGCGGTGGCTGGCCGAGGCACGTGCAGCCGGGGCCGAGATTGTGGTTGGCGGTGGCGTGCGGGGTGGGCTGGTCGAGCCAACTATTCTGGTCAATGCTGGCCCGGAATTGCGCGTGAACTGCCAGGAGATTTTTGCACCCGTGGTGACGGTGCAGCCCTATGACGAATTTGCTACTGCAATTCAGGCTGTAAACAATAGCGACTATGGTCTCCAGGCTGGCGTTTTTACCAACGATCTACGGCTGGTGTGGTATGCCTACGAGACACTGGATGTAGGCGGGGTGATCATCAACGACATCCCCTCCTGGCGCGTCGATCATATGCCTTATGGCGGCGTCAAACACAGCGGTTTTGGGCGTGAGGGTCTCAAATACGCCATCGAGGAGATGACCGAGCCGCGATTGCTGGTGCTGAACCTGGAGCCAGGCGAGCGGCCCTCTGTTCGTACCAACATCCCGATTTAGAGGCAATGCCACTCCAGGACATGGATTAGTACTACCGTTGAACAACATTGGAACACTGGTCGACTGGTAATAATGATTCGTAGGAACGCTGTTCGTCAAGAGGTATATGGTGATCGACCCCCAACAGATCGCACTGACCTTGCCCGACATTCCCCGCCACGTAGAACTACGTGGCATGCTGCTGTCTGATGTAGCACAGATCCGCAGCTTTGAACCAGGATCACCGCCGAACTTTGTGGCGCGGCATACTCTAACCGGTCTGGTAGTGATAGTCGGTCATCCGTCATCAGCCGCTATTGCGCAGGTCGTGCGTGATGACCCGAACGCGGTTGAGGTCGTGGCGGTAGCTGAGAATGATGCGCACGTGGCGGCAGCGCTAGCGGATTGGCACCGCGAACTGGCGATTCGGCATATCCTGGGCGGTGACTCCCACCAGCCTGAACGTGCGCCAGGTGTTGTAGGCTGGCACACCCCGCCTGATGTTGCGGCGCTGGCGCATGTGCCCACCGATGTGCATGCCGACCTGATGCTTGCTGCTGCCCAGCAGGTGCCAATGGTTGCCACCTTTGTGAATGATCACCCTGTCTCCTTCTGCTACACCGGGGCCGAAACCGAGGGTTTCTGGGATATTGCGATCGACACGCTGCCTGCCTATCGTCGGCGCGGCTATGCAGCACTGTGTGCTACCTTTTTGATCGACTATATGCAGCAGCGAGGCAAGCAATCGGTATGGGGCGCGGTTGTTTCGAATACGCCTTCGTTGCACCTGGCGACAAAACTCGGCTTTGTGCCCGCTGATCAGATCGTGCTGTTTACCCGTTATTGACACGAGTTACGCGGTAGCGACGAGCGACCGTGTAACTCGTGTTATTGAAGGAACATACATACCTGATGCTCAAATCAGAACACTTGCGACTCGCATTGTTGTTGACGGTTGTACTCGTGATCGCCGTGTATGCATCTGTACCGGTTCAGGCCCGATCTACAACCGAGGCGCTGGAGTTCTTTCTACAGGAACAGCGTCAGGCCCAGCGTATTCCAGGCCTGGCCTTCGCCCTCGTTCAAGACGGAGAAGTACGCTTCACCAGTGCCTATGGCGTCGATGGCTATGGCAACCCGCTTACCACCGATACCTCGTTTATGCTCGGCTCGCTCAGTAAGTCGTTCACCGCGCTGGCGGTTATGACCCTGGTCGAAGATCAGCGGCTGGAACTGGATGTGCCCGTGCAACAATACCTGCCTGAGTTCACCCTGGCGGATCAGGCGGCGGCGGCAGCGATTACGGTGCGGCATCTGCTCAATCAGGTCAGTGGTCTGAGCGATAGTTCCGCCCCGGCTGCGGCAACCGCTGACCTGACCGATCTGCAGCAGGTGGTCGCCAGTCTGCACACGGCCACGACCACGACTGCGGTGGGCACCGAATTTGCCTATTTTAACCATAATTATATGCTGCTGGGTCGCCTGATTGAGATCGTATCCGGCCAGACTTTCGCCGATTATCTGCGCGACGCCGTATTGACGCCGCTGGCGATGAACAATACCACCGTTTCGGCTGCCCCGGCAGACTTGTCACAGACCGCTCCTGACCTGACCCCCGGTCATGTGACCCTGTTTGTGTTTCCACTGGCGCAGCAAGAACCGCTGCCCTATGGTGCGCCTGCGGGTGGGGTTATCTCGACTGCTCAGGATATGGCCCGCTATCTGGCGTTCTACACCGATCCGACACCGGCACTCGTCACGCCCGAGACGATCACGCTCATGTTGACCCGACGGGCTGACCTGGACAGTATGTATGCGATGGGTTGGTATGAAGTCGATCCACAGGCGGTACCACGGGTGATCGAACATAGCGGCGATGTCAGTACCTATCATGCCGACATGGTGTTTTTACCAGAAACAAACACGGCTTTTGTGTTGTTGTATAACCGTAACCACCTGATCTCAACGCTGACCAGCTTTCCTGAACTGCGCCAGGGCGTGGTGTCGATTCTGACTAGCAACGATGCCCGATCGGGGATGCTGAATACCACGAATGTCGGGAGTGTGCTGGGGATCATTGTTGTTCTCTCGGTACTCAAAGACCTGAGTGGCATCCTGAGCGCTCGACGCTGGGCACAGAACCAGCGCCGTAAACCGGGTGTGCGCCTGCTGGCACCGAGTCTGGATCTGGTGGTGCCGTTGGTGCTGCTGCTGTTGTTCCCAACGCTGATCGGGTGGTTGACTGGACGGCTCGTCACGTTTGCCACCGCGTTCTACCTCGCGCCGGATCTGGTGGGCTGGCTTATTATCGCCACCATCCTCGCGGTTGGGCGCAGCCTGGCACGCATGGTCGCTATGGTGCAGGTGGGCAGGGCAAGGGAATATGCCAGATGAGAGCCAGGCAGTACTTCCCTCATATGTCGTGGCAGGAAAACCATGGCCCCTCCCGTGCTGGTGAGCAGACTGAGTAGAAAAACAAAAAATGGTACCCCCAGCGGGATTCGAACCCGCGATCTTCACCTTGAAAGGGTGACGTCCTGGGCCACTAGACTATGGGGGCACACACGTTGAATATTATAACAGGGAATGCCGGGTTTTGGCAAATGTGTGCAGTTGGCACAAGCTTGACGCCAATCAATGGCTGACCTATACTGAGATCACCAGGCGTGTCTGCGCACAATCTTGCGTGCGCAGACAGACGCAGCGCTACGCTACCAGAACACGCTGCCCAACGCTTGCTCAGGATCGTCCATACCGGGGCAGCAACGCGATATGTCCTGAACATACTTGCTCGGAGGTGTCAACAACACGATGCCCACACTCAACGAACGGATTGGCGCAGTGATCAAGCGCAAACGCCAGCGTGACCGACTGACGCAGAATGCGCTCGGAGCGTGTATTGGGGTCAGCGGCTCCTACATCAGTAGTATTGAGTCCGGTCAGACCGGGGTGCGCATTACCGAACTGGAGGGTCTGGCAACTCAATTTCGTACCACGGCGATCGAGTTAATCAATGAGGCGGCCGGGCGCGATGAGTATACCTTTACCGCCTCGAACCGCGAACGCGATGCTTTTCTGACGTTGTATGATACACTGACGCCAGAGCAACGCACGCTGGCGCGCACTTTCCTGCTCTTTCTGCGTGAACAGCAGGAGCGTGAGCGTCACGAGCCGGCGGAGTAGTCTATGCTGCCAGTACACATCGTGATCGTCGGTGGTGCCGACACTGGTCGCGCACCGGTAACGGCAGCGCTCTTGCGGCGTTTGCTGGCAACCCGCAACCTGGACTGGGTCGTTGAGTCGGCGGGTGTCCTGGGCCACGACGATGATGTGGCTCAACCCGAAGCCCGTGATGCGCTGGCGGTGATCGGCCTGGATCTGAGCGATCACCGGGCGCGTTCGTTGACAGACGAACTGGCCGCAAGTGCCACTGTGTTGCTCGCCGTCGATAGTGGGATAGCGCGTGTGTTGCACCTGCGCTATCCTGCCGCTCTGCCGCGTATTACCACGCTGGGCGTTCTGGCTGGCCGCCAGCGTGATATTCCTGATCCCTTTCGGATGCAGGTGGGGGTGTGGCTGAATTATGCGCGTGAAATCGAAGCACTGCTTAAGGCTGGTCTGGACTCCCTGCTGGCGCTGGTTGGGCCACATGATCTACAGCAGACTACACCGATGAGCGCTAGCAGTCAAGCCCTGCCCATTGGTTCGGATGCCGACAATGAACCAGGTGTGCCCGTCGAAACGCCGTCGGATACCTCCCGTGCTGCTGACGTTATCGTGCCCCCCCTCACGACCCTGCTACCAGCCAGCGAGCCAGCGCTCGCTCCTGATCGCAGTCAAGCCGTCGCTCGGTGCGAGCGTGTGCTGGCGTTGCTGACCGAGATGCCCGACCTGATGAGTTGGGATAATGTGCGCCGCCAGCTTGAAGCTGAGATCCGTAGCATTAGTACAATGCCCCAACCAGCAACTGACCTGAGTCAGCCCTACACGGCTATGTTGCTGGCGTTGCTGGGCATCAGCACCATGATGCCTGGTGCTGCGCAGTGCGCGATGCTCAGCAACGCCATCGGGCGGCTCCGAGGAAGTATCGATGCGCAGGCCATTGCCGCCCTGTCAGCAGAAATGGCGCGATGGGCTGATGGATAAAAGGAGTTCGCGGAGATCTGCGGTTCCCGCAACTCGTGCTGGCGAATGTTCCGAAACGGGTACGGGGACTCTGGTTTACAATTAGGATAGGCTTGTGATCGATCGTACGTGTAACCGTTCAGGGGAACGTTCGCCAGCGGGGGTTGCGCAGGGGCCGCAGGCCCCTGCGCAACCCTTAGAACCTGCCTGGAGCGGCACTGTTCCTCCAAACCAACCCACCTGAACGGTTACATCGTACGTCACACGATAGTACTAGTATAATCTTAAGCAAAAGTCCTTTTTCTATCCATTGACGCCTGTTACTCCATCGTGTACAATAAGAGCCAGTAGAATGCATTACTTTTTACAATCAGTGTAATCCCAGTGTAATCTCAAATAGTTGTACAATTCCATCTCTATGCTGTATAGTAGATTTAAGCTCTATAAAAAGAACAGGAGTGAAGTCTTTGGATATTTCTGGTTTAAGGAAAGGAATGTACTATAATGAAACGGGTAATTATTCGTGAGCCTACTCATATCCCTCCTTTTGGTGAGCCAGCGCGCGATCTGCGTATTCTTAACAAGCCACTCTGGTTATGGCAACGAGATTTATTGATGCGGCACTGTAAAGGTACAATAGAAATAGATTCTCCTGGTGATATTCCAGCAACGACAGATGAAGAATTACTCGTTTATAAAGATAACCTGTTTTTTAATAAAGATTTGATTGATACGTTTATTTCTTATGCTCAAGCTAGAAAAACCCCGGCGCAAATTGCCTTCAAAAAAGGTGATCGTACGATTGAAGCCCATGCCCTGCGTTTACAATCAGGTATTCGTGATATAGGTGACGTATATGTGGCCGATCTGTACTATTATCCTGCTGGAGCATGTGCAGATCCGCAACCGCTGATTATTGATACCGAAGGCAGTGAAATGGGCTATTATCATATCCCACGTTATATGGCTCCCACTCAAGGAGATCTGGTCTTTCAAGTACCACTGCGTGTCTTCCTCTCGATTGAAAACTGGGTGCATGTTTTTCTGGCAAACATTCCTCTCGGTGTCTTTCACTGGGCACGTTCACGCGAAAATGTGATGAACAAAGGTCGTATCAAGGATATACGGCGCTGGCGGAAGGAAGACCTGCAGGCGTTTTGGGTTAAAATAGGGTTTGTATTCAATACATTTTGGGAGCGACTCAATCCGTTTGAGGATCACTGGCGCAACCATTTTTTCGCTTCCAGGCAGATGGTCAAGGTGGGTAAAAATTGTTCGATTGATCCCACAGCCATTATTCATGGCCCCACCGAGATCGGGGATAATGTCTATATTGGCCCTGGAACCGTTATTACCAACAGTTTGATTGGGAGTAACGTGAATATTATGCAAGGGAGCCAGGTGATGCTGAGTGTGATCAGTGATCGCTGCTTCTTGCCCTTTAATGCTGCGCTGTTTATGAGTAGTATGATGGAGAATTGTATGGTCGCGCAGAATACGACGTTACAACTGTGCGTCATTGGTCGCAATACCTTTATTGGTGCCAATAATGTTTTTACCGATTTTCATCTATGTACCGAACTTGGTAATGAGATAAAGACCTATCATAAAGGTCAGTTGGAAACGGTTGGTCTGTCAGTGCTTGGATCGGCAGTTGGGCATAACTGCAAAATAGGGAGCGGCTTTGTGGTCTATCCAGCACGCATCATCGGTTCTAACACAACCTTAATTTTTAATGAGGATGATCACTTGATCCGCCGTAACATTCCTGGTCTCAGTCCCGATGATGTGGACGAGGAGACCGGGGAGGCACGCCGCATTATTTATCGTTGGCCGCACATCTATGATCCTGATGGTAGGATGACCCGGTTACTTTCGCAAGAAACTGCCGAGATTGACTCAGAACTGCCCCAGGCGTTACAGATATCATCAGCCAATCATTCTACGAATCATGTTGTACATTAGGAGGAGAGAGCTGTGAGCAAGGAAAAGATCCTTGTCGTTGAAGACGCTCCTGATATTTCGAGCCTTTTGAAGATTTATTTTACATCGCAGGGCTATGAGGTACTCACAGCAATGCGGGGACAGGTGGCGCTCGAAATTTGCCGTAAGACACCCCCCAACCTTGCGCTTCTGGATGTGAATTTGCCCGATATGGAAGGCTATGATATTGGTAAGGCGCTTCGTGCTAGCCCCCGTACGCGCCATATCCCGATTATTTTTCTCACCGCTCGTGGTGAACGTCGGGATCGGTTGATTGGTCTGGGTGAAGTACAGGCCCAGTATTATATCGTGAAACCCTTCGATATTGAGGAAGTCCATACCATTGTCAAGAATCAGCTTGATGATGCGCGCCGCAAAAATCAGTCACATCCCGTGACGAATTTGCCGACCGCAGAGATTATTAACGAGGAACTGCGCAAGTTGCTGGCAAGCGAAGGCTGGGCACTGGCGCTGGTGCATATTAATGGCTTTGAAATATTTACGCAATCATACGGATCAGTCGTTGGCGAAGATGTTCTTAAATTCACGGCTTTATTGCTCAGTGAGGTCGTTAACGAAATGGGTGGCCCGGAGGATTTTATTGGTCAAATGGTCGTTGGGCCAGATTTTGTTGTAATTTCTACGCCGGAAAAAACAAAGGCGATCTGTGAACGATTGATGACACGCTTTGATAACGAAATCGGGTTGCACTATAACTATAAACATCGTAAGCAAGGTTACCTCGAAGTTCCTGATGATCAGGGTGTTATGCGTCAGGTGCCACTGATGTCTATTTCGATCGGGGTTTTGAGTAGTTATGAGGGGCCTTTCTACGATATTCGCGAATTGAGTGAAACGGTCGAAGAAACGCGCCAGAAAGCTGTGGTGCTGGCCCGCGAACAAAACAAGCGCAGCATGGTCTATTACGGCCGTGCGCGTTGAGGTGTACCGGAGTGAGCGCTTATTCGATAAAGTTCCACAAGTATGGTAGACTAGTAGCCTTGAATTACCGACCGGAATGTGATGACGAACCATAGTAGCATGTACTTGTGATATGACGTGCGGTCAACGAAGTCACCAGCAGGCAGGGAGGAGGGACGTATGGAGTGCCAAGATGCATCCCGGAAACCTCCTCCTTATGTATCATTACCCACTGTCCTATAAATCCGACCTCGCATTTCCTCGGCGTTCCATAATGTTGCCGGATAGAATACCTGAATATACGAAAGAATAACAGCCTGCTACGTTTATAAAGCACAAGACAGCCGGGTATCGATGATCGATAGTACATAAGTTGGCTCGCTATACATGCAACGACTTGAATGCTGGATTCAAGTAGTATCTGTATAAACCCTATTTTATAGATTGTCATGGATGTTACAACCACCTCGCACCAGACCCATGAATGGGATCTACTTGCACAACTTGCGCTCTGTGGGCAGAACGGTGTTACCGATCTGGATCTGGCGTTGTTTACTCAATATGTGGTTGATTTGTTACAACGCTATGTTCCTTGTCCCTGGGGTCTCTTTGTGGTGGTTGAAAATGGAACCGTCCATACGCAGGCCAGTTGGGGGTTGAGCCATGAAGAAGAGGCGCAATTGCTTCATGGTAATGGCAGCAAATCGTATGCTGATGAGCAGTATTATCTGCTCCGGGTAGGAGCCGAGGAGGTTGGCTATTTGCTGCTGGCAACGAACAACGAGGTACCAGCGACGTTTTATACTGCGCTGGCGGCACAACTGGGGTTGTTGCTGTTTACCCAGCGCCATAACGCCCAGCGTCGTCAGAATACCACGCCCAGCGTTGCTCCACCAGTCCCTCGTCAGGTTGATCAGGAACAACTGCTCGTGATGAGCCAGCAGTTGCGTGCGAAGGTCTCGCCGAATGAGATTTTTGATACGCTGCTGGTTATCGCCCGGAATCTGGTGGATTGTACGGGTATCCAGATTTGTACCTATGATCTATCGGCACAGGCATTGACGATCGTGTGCCAGATGGGAGTATATAGCACGGGGGAGTGGTCTAGTCAGCGGGTAACGACATGGCTCGTGCGAGAAGGCCATGGGCTACGTCTGAACGATGTTCACCATGATCACCTGCCCGGCGTTGACCTTCAGTGGATCTTTGCTGAAACTCCTGCAATTCGATCATACCTCGGACTCCCTTTCAGGATTGATGATGAACTTGCGGTCACGCTCGAACTGGTTAGTGATCAGACAGGGGCATTCTCAGCCGAACAAGAACACCTGCTATGGACAGTCGGGTTGCTGGCGGCACGGGCGTTCGTCAGTTCTCAGCGTGCGGAAGAAGCTGAGGAGCATCTACAGTTGCGTATTCAGCAACTCCGGGCGATACAACGGGTGAGTAGCCAGTTAACGATGACACTGTATCGGGAGGAGATCCTGGATTTTGTGCTGGAACAGGCGCTCCGTGCTACTCAGGCCAGTCATGGATTGATTGTCCTGCAAGAATTTGACTCCACCCAGAACAGCACCTGGCTTCAATCCTATAAGATTGTGACAACAGCCGGCTATAGTGAAGTAGATAGAGAACAGTTGCTGCATCAGCAGATTGATGAGCGTTTCATTACTACGCTTGCGGCCTTACAGCGTGGGGAACCAAAATTAAGCCCAATCCTATCAAATGCCGAGCGAGATGCAACCCGCTGTGTTGATGCCCTATCCGCACTGGCGATGCCTATCTTCTATGAAGGTGGTGTTTTTGGCGCGATTCTCTTACTGGCTCCCCAATCGCCCGGGTTTGACCAGGAGGTTACCGAGTTTGTGCGTGCGCTGGCTAACCAGACAGCGCTGGCAATTGGCAATGCCCAACGCTATACCGAGCAGATTAACCAGTTACGGCTGCTTCAGCAACGCGAGTCGATGCTGCGCAGTGTGCTGGAAATTGGACAGGCCTTGCGGGCAGATCGTTCGCTGGGCGATTTACTCGAGCAGATCGGCTATAGCGTCATTGAGACTGCGAATTTTCGCTCAGTTATCTTTCGGTTGATCGACCGTGAAAAACCGGACGTACTCCATGCAGTAGCTGGTGCCGGTATACCGCTCAATGAACTGGATCGCATTGCTCAGGCCACATGTCCGATGGAGTTTGTGCAGCGCTGTCTTGATCCACGCTTTCAGATTGGACGCACCTTCTTTGTGCCAACTGAAGTGGCTCCTCTGGTTGAGCAGAACCTGGATGTCCAGAGCTTTAGCTATGCTGGCTATGATCTGGGCCGAACGACCGATGTCCATCCTTCAGACGTGGCCACTGTGGTTGATCTCGATACCTATGATGCCGCATTGATCGTCCGTAAAGAGTGGCAACCTAAGGATCGCCTGCTGGTGCCGCTGAATAGTACAGATGATCGGCTACTGGGTGTGATGGAAGTCAGTGATCCGATTAACCGCCAACGGCCAACCATGCGCACAACCGAGTTGCTGGAAATCCTGGCGGATCAGGCGGCGATTGCGATTGAGAATAACTATCTGTTGCGTGAAGCTCGCTCAACTGCGGAGCAAATGACGATCCTGTTCCAGGTGGGAGTAGCGGCTGCATCAACCGTTGATCTAGACATCCTGCTCAAGCGCGTCTATCAGCAGATAGTTAGCTATAAGGGCATGCCCAGTTATTTTTTCGTGGCATCGTATCTGCCACAACGGGAGCAGATGCGGTTTGAGTTGTTTATGGAACACGGGAAAATGGTTCGGCGGTTGCACAAGACGATCGTTCCCAAAACTGGTATGACGGGCTGGATTATTGATCATGGGCAACCCTTGCTGATCCGCGATCTGGAAGCAGAGCAAGCAACCTTGCCAGTTACGCCCGTTTTTCGCGGGAAGCAAGAGATACGCTCATGGCTGGGTGTGCCGCTACGCATTCAGAATCGGATCCTGGGTGTCCTTTCTGTTCAGGAAGTCGTCCCACATGCTTTTTCGGAACGTGATACGCAGTTCTTTACCGTCCTGGCAAATCAGTTGGCGATTGCCATCGAAAATCTCGGCCTGTTCCAGGAACGGGAACGGCGTCTGGCGGAACTAGATGTTATCAATCAGATTGGAAATATTACCAGTTCAACCCTGGATTTGCATCAGATGCTGAGCCAGATTTATTCTTGCCTGACGGCCTTTTTGCCCATCGATATTTTGAATATCTATATCTATCACACCGTTTCGAATGAAATTAGCCTGTTTCTGGAGGGATACCAGGGTACTTATGAGATTCGCACCCGATCCCATCCGCCAGTGCGCGGCAGCCTGGTGGAACGCATTATTCAGACGCGGCAACCGCTGGTGTTCGAGAATCTGGTGGCCGAACAAGTAGATGCCGGTCTCAATCCATATCCGCTGGTGGGTAGCATTGAAATCCAACCAGCTTCGTGGATGGGTGTGCCACTTCTGGTTGGTGATGGCGAAGTCGTGGGTGTGATTGTTATCCAGAATTATCTGCCCGATCTGTATGGCGAACGTGAAATGGCGTTCTTGAATACGGTGGCCAACCAGATTGCGCTGGGTGTGCATAATGCCCGCCTCTTTGCCGAGAGTGAGCAGCAGGTATTGAAGCTTAAGTTGCTCAATCGGGTGTCATCGGCAGCAGCGGCCACATTGGAGATGGAACAAATCTATACGGCGATGATCGACGCGATGGTGCAGGTTACGGGCGCAGATCAGGCGCGTATGGTGATCTATGACCGCCAGCGTGGAGTGGCCCCGATCGTGGCTGAATACCAGGCTACGGACATACCTGATTCGGTGACGATTCCGCTGGTCGATAATCCGTCGGTAGACTGGCTCGATCAGCATCTCTGCCCATTGATGGCTTTTGATGCGCAACACGATCCCCTGTTTGCACGCTCGCATGCGGTGTTCCGCGAACTCAACATTCTCTCGATTGCGTTAATTCCACTGATCATGGGTGGTGAGGTGATTGGATGTGTCGGGTTAGATTTTGTACAACAGCAGGCCCATCTCAGTCCCCAGAATCTAGAATTGTGTCAGACCATTGCCAATCAGACGGTCACAGCCATCGAGAATGCGCGCCTGTTTGCCGAAGCACAGGCAAATGCCCGTGCTTTGCAGGTTAAAGTGGGTGAACTTTCGACCCTGCTCGAAGCAGCGCGTATTCTCAGTTCGCTCTTGCAACCAAATGAGGTGCTGGAAAACCTGATGGATCTGGTGCGGCGACAATTGAATGTCACTACGGCTGCATTGTGGTCGATCGGCAGTGATAACGTGTTAACTCCTACGGCTATGGATGGGATTCCGGCTGAGGTTGGGTATGTGATGCAGGTGCCCATAGGTCAGGGTATGACGGGTCAGGTAGCGGCAACGAATATGCCGCTGGTGATCGACGATGTTGAAGCCTATGGGAATTCACTCTATCCTGAATTCAATCGTAGTCATGGGCTGACTTCGTATATGGGTGTTCCGGTGGTCTCACGCGAGCAGATTATCGGTGTGTTGAGTGTGATGACAACCGCCTATCGGGCCTTTAGTGCCGATGAAGTGCGGTTGCTGTCCGGTCTGGCTGATCAAGCGGCAATTGCTCTGGAGAATGCGCGGTTGTTCCAGGATCGCGAGCGGCGCATTAATGAGTTGATGTCGATCAATAAAATTAGTGCGGCAGTTACCGCCAGGCTCAATCTCGATGATCTGTTGCTGGAACTCCATCGGGGCATTAGCGAGATTATTGATGTCAGCACCTCGTTCATCGGGTTGTACGACGAGCAAACGCACATGCTGTCCTATCCGATTGCATATGATCAGGGCCGTCAGGTCGATCGTGAGCCGATGCCGTTGCCCCAGGAATTAAGCGGCTGGGTTATTCGCAATCACCAGCCACTCCTGCTGCATTCGCTTGAGCAAGTACGCGACATGGGTCTGGATCTGGAACGAGGAGGCATTGCGCCGGAGAGTACGGAGCATTCGTTCTTAATCGTGCCGATTATTTCCAGTGATCGGGTGCTGGGGGTTATTAGCATTCAGAGCTACGAGCCACGCGCCTTTAATGAGGATGACCTGCGCTTTGTGCGCACCATTGCCAACCAGGCTGCCGTCGCCATTAATAATGCGCGGTTGTTCACTGAGCGCGGGCGGCGCATTGAGGAACTGGCAACCTTTAACGAAATTGGCCAGGCCTTGAGTGCGACCGTGAGCTTTGAGGAGTTGACGTCGCTGATCTATCGCCAGACCAGTCGGTTACTGGATACGACCAATTTCTATATAGCCTTGCTCGATGAAGTCCATCATGAAATTACGTTTCCGCTGTTCTACGAAGCGGGCCAGAGTCGTCAGGTGCCACCGGCAAGTGATGATACTAGCCTCACCCGCTATGTCATTCACACGCGTGAGACCCTGTTGCTGCAAGGGTTGGAGTTGCATGCGCAGGTAGCAGCCCTCAATATCGATTCACTGGATACCGAGCGGATGCCGCGAGCCTGGCTAGGCGTGCCCATGATTGTGGCCGACAAGGTGATAGGTGTTATTGGTATCCAGGATTATGAACACGAGCATGCCTATGGCCCGGATGATATACGCCTGCTGTCCACTATTGCGTCGTGGGCCGCTATTGCGCTCGAGAATGCGCGCTTGATCGCCGAATCGCGCCAAAATGTCCGTGAGTTGACCGCCCTGTATGACGTAAGTGTCAAGCTCTCAGGTACCCTGGATGTAGAGACGATCCAGCACATGGTCGCTCAGGCTGCTCTGGATTTACTGGATGTCGAGGTATCGGCAGTGATAGGCTATGATTCCATGGGGCAGTTTCTTGATCCCATACTGGCCAACCGGAATGTGCCGCATACGTCCTGGTATCAGACGATCATGAATGACCACTTGACAATGCAGTTGCTACAGACTGAGCAACCGCTGGCGATTACCGATCTCCGAGAGACAGATCTCAACCTGGTTGCGGGAGAATGTGATATTCAGGGTGTGCTAGGTGTGGCGCTGGGTACACGTGATATGCGGATCGGGGCGATCTGGGTGGGTACCCGTATGCCACACGAGTGGACTGATCACCAGGTATCGTTGTTGTTGATTCTGGCGAATCAGGCTGGACAGGCGCTGAAGAGTGCCCATCTTTTTGATCAGGTCAGCAACCTGGCGGCTGATCTGGAGCGGCGCGTGGTAGAGCGTACAGCCGCACTGGAGGCCGCGAACAATCAGATTATTCACGAGAAGGAGCGCCTGGAAGTTGTCCACGAAATTACCCTGGCATTGACTGAAACGCTCGATCTCACGGAAATTATTAATCGAGCGCTGGAGATGTCCTCGACCTACCTGGGTGTGGCTCGCGGCTCAATTATGCTACGTGAGCAGCAGAGTGGCGATCTGGTATGCCGGGCTGTCCTCCAGGATCAGGGGGTCGTGCGGAGCGCCAGTCAGCTTATTACGTTTACGACGGGCGGCGGTCTGGCAGGGTGGGTGATTCGCAACCAGGAACCGGCCCATATCGATGATGTACGCCTGGATAAGCGCTGGATCGTTGAAGAAGGGCGGGCCGATGATGTGCGCTCGGTCGTCGCGGTGCCCTTGATGACCCGCGATGCGACCCTGGGGGTACTCATTCTGACCAGTCCGGTGATTGGTTATTTTACGGAAGGCCAGGTGCGCCTGCTAGGAACGATTGCCAACGAGGTTGCGATTGCGATTAACAATGCAACGCTGTATGGCTATATTACAGAAATGGCATCGCGCCTGGCTGATTTGTTAGAACAACAGCGTGAAGAGACCAGCAAAAGCCGGGCTATTCTCCAGAGTGTCAGCGAAGGGGTGATTGTGCTGGATGAAGATCAGCGGATTGCGCTGTTCAATCCCGCGGCCGAAAACGTGCTGGGAATTCCAGCCAGAGATGTTTTGGATCGCCCGATGGTATTGCTGGCGGCACAAGGGCAGTCGGAAATCAAGCGCAAACGGGCGCGTATGATTCACCAGGGATTACAGGAGGGATTGACCAGAGCTGCTGAGCAGAAACACGGTATTTATAGTATGTCGCTGGAGTTGCCCGATCCCCAACAGACAATCGCGGTCAATTTTGCGCCAGTCGTCGGGCCAGATGAGCGGCGCTATGGTGATGTAGCCGTGTTACGTGATGTTACCCGTGAGATCGAAGCTGATCGGGCCAAGCGTGAATTTATCTCAAAGGTATCGCACGAGTTGCGTACGCCGCTCACCGCGATCAAGGGCCATGTCGATCTGTTGCTGCTGGGAACCCTGGGCACACTCAATGAAAGCCAGATAAGTTGTTTGACGGTTGCCAAAAATAACTCTAATCGCCTACGCGATCTGATAGAAGATATTCTAGATATATCGCGGATTGAGTCGGGTAAGATCAAACTGTACTTCAAGCAGGTTGATATACGCCTGGTGATCAATGATGTGGTGCAATCCTTACAACTGGAAGCGGAACGCCAGCAAATGAGCGTGAAGATAGAGATTGAGGATGAGTTGCCACTGGTGACCGCCGATCAGAAACGTTTGACGCAGGTGGTCTTCAATCTCTTCTCGAATGCGGTGAAGTATACCTATGCTCAGGGACATATCTGGATTCGTGCCTTTCTTAATCCGGCGAATATGGTGCAGGTTGAGGTTGAGGATACCGGGGTCGGTATGTCACCCGAGCAGTGTGCAAAACTGTTCCGCCCATTCTACCGTGCCGATAATCCGCTACGCGATGCAGTCGGGGGTACCGGGTTGGGCCTCTCGATTGCCAAATCGCTGGTTGAGCAGCACGGTGGTCAGATGTGGGTGACCAGTGAGTTGGGTAAGGGCAGTATCTTTAGCTTTATTATTCCGCTGGAACAGCCTGAAATAACCGATACAGTTGATGGAGATGACGTGTGAGCGCAATACATCTTGACAACCGGTTGGTTCATTATGAAGTTTTTGGACGTGGCCAACCAATCATTTTTCTCCATAGCTGGCTAGGCTCCTGGCGCTATTGGGTACCGACCATGGATCTGGTATCTGATCGGTATCGGGCCTATGCGCTCGATTTCTGGGGGTTTGGTGAGTCCGAACGTAAAGATGTCAGTTGCACCATTCCTGGCTACGTGGATATGCTGTACCATTTTATGGACTGTATGGGTATTCAACGCGCCAATCTGGTGGGCCATGGTATGGGTGGTATGGTGGCGATTCGAGCGGCGAAGGAACATCCAGAACGTTTTTTGCGCCTGATGGTTGTTTCTACACCGATGGAGGGTATGATCTTGCATGAATGGATCAAACCCGGTGCTTTGTCGCGTCTGATGGGCCGTAACAATGCCACCAATATCTGGGCCAGGCTGGTGCGCAATATTCCGATCGATGATCCTGAGGTACAGCAGGAACTCTTTGAAGATACTGATAATTTGAATGAGCAGGTGGTACAGAATGTTCACCAGTCGATTCTCACGATGGATCTGCGTACCGATCTCGATGAACTCGAAAACAAACCGCTTCTCGCAGTGTATGGTAAGAAAGATACGATTGTGCCGGCTGAACATGCCAGCAGTTTCTTACACCATGAAGATCGTCCGCATCAACTGATCGAATTACCACAGGCCAACCATTTTCCCTTTCTGGAGCAAACTAGTAGCTTTAATCGACTGTTGCTGGATTTTATGGTAAGTAAAGGCACCCCGGTCGAAATCAAAGAGGAATGGCGACGGCGGGTTACCCAGCGTGAGTACTTATGAAAGACGATCAGGCCAGCACGGCTACATCACAATAGCCTGCCCGCTGAATAGCCTCGATGAGCCAGCTTACATTTGTACGGCCATCGTGCAGCACCCGTACCGTCTGGGCGCTCACATTGATCTGTATCGTCTGCACTCCTGGCACGCGCTTGATGGCTTGCTCAATCGCTAGCAAGCAGTGCGGTTCAGTCATGTCCGGCACATACAATTGCTCAACAACCATCTGTCGTCTCCTCCTGTCGTCTTTTCGGCTATGCTATTGTTCCTGGTTGTTTCGGGTGTGTTCGCGTTCTGCCCACCACTGGGTAAAAGTCTGCCTGGCAAATGGCGGAAAGTCACGTTGATGCGTCCAGGCGTTCAGCGGCGGTGGCAGATGATGAAAGTTGCTAGACCCGCGAATGCTTGTACTGAGTGCTGCCAGTTTGCCACCAGCCTGATAAAAGGCCGGATTGGACATTATTGTCTGCCAGCCGCGGATAGCTAACGCTTCGGTACGGGCAGACTTGCCAGCTTTAACCGCATCGGCACGCAGGCGTAGCAGCATATCGGGAATGGCAATGCGTACCGGGCAAACGTCCTGGCAAGCACCACACAGACTGCTGGCATAGGGCAACTCATACGAGTCTGGCAGATCGGGTTGTAGCAGTGGCGTCAGCACGGATCCGATCGGCCCGGGATAAACTCCACCGTAAGCGTGTCCACCAATTGACTGATATACGGGACAAATATTGAGACAGGCACCGCAGCGAATACATAACAGTGACTCAACATACTGGCTGCCCAGAATCGCTGAGCGTCCATTGTCAAGCAGAATCAGGTGAAATTCTTCCGGGCCATCTGGTTCAGCAGCACGGGCCGGGCCACTGACCATGGTGGTGTAGACCGAGAGCTTCTGTCCAGTGGCCGAACGCGCCAGCACTTGTAGTAGCACGGCCAGATCATCGAGCGACTCCACGACGCGCTCAATACCCATAATGGCAACGTGAATGCGCGGTGTCGTGGTTGTCAAACGTCCGTTACCCTCGTTCGTTACCAGCACGACTGCACCACTGTTGGCGATGCCAAAGTTAACCCCGCTGATGCCCATATCGGCCTGGAGAAAGCGCTGACGCAGAGCCGTGCGGGCCGTGCGGGTCATGGTCGGGATATCATCGGTGGGGGGCATACCCAGGTGCTGGTGAAAGAGATCGCTGACTTGTTCGCGGGTTTTGTGAATTGCGGGCGCGATGATATGCGATGGTGTTTCGCCCGCCAGTTGGATAATGTATTCGCCCAGGTCGGTTTCGGCAATCGTCAGACCTGCTGCCTCTAATGCCTGGTTGAGGTGTATTTCTTCCGAGGCCATGGACTTCGATTTGACAATGAGTTGGACGGCGCGAGTGCGGGCCAGGTCGGCGATATACTGGCTAACGGCGGCACCATCTTCGGCCCAGCACACATACCCACCCTGGGCCTGAACATTATCGGCCAGGCGGCACAATAACTCATCGAGATGTGCTAGCGCATTGGCGCGAATAGCACGCGCTTGATCGCGCAATGCCCCTTCGTCGCTAAGGGCACCTATGGCATTGGTACGATTGGCAATAAATCGTGAGGCCGAACGGCTGATCGCTGTCTGGAGCATGTCATCGTGCAGAGCAGTGGCTACACGTTCGGCAAAAGGGGGGATCTGTTGGTGCATGATTGTACCTCTTTAATTACGTGCTTCCACCATATTGGCCAGTACCTCGGCAATATGGCGTACCCGAGTCGGCGAATTGATGCGGCTCAATCCACCAGCGATTTGCATCATGCAACTGGCGTCGCCGGTAACGACGAGATCGGCTTGTGTGGTAGCGATGGTGGTTAATTTACGGGCCAGCATTGCCTCGGAAAGCGATGATTGCTTGATAGCAAACATACCACCAAAGCCGCAACATTCTTCACAACTGGTAAGGGGCACAAGCTCAGCTCCACTTACCTGGTTGAGCAAGATGCGTCCCTGTTGCTTCAGGCCCAGAAACCGCAGGCCATGACATGCATCATGGAAGGTCATGCGTCCTGCAAAGTGCGCACCAACATCCGTCACGCCCAGCACATCAACCAGATATTCGGTGAGTTCATAGGTACGGTTGATCAGTTCCTCTGCTGCGGCTTGATGTGGTGTCCCTCGAAATAATTCTGGATACAGATGGCGGATCATCGCACTACATGAGCCAGAAGGCAAAACAACATCACCCTGCCCGCGCAGCACCTCGATAGTGCGTCCAGCTACTACATAGGCTTCATCGCGGTAGCCAGCGTTAAAGGCCATTTGACCGCAACAGGTCAGGCCAGGCGGTACATGCACTGATACATGCTGTTGCTCAAGCAGCGTCACTGCTGCCTGCCCAATTGAGGGAAACAGGTTGTCAACCAGGCAGGTGACAAAAAAGGCCACACGCCGACTGCCTTGTCGGTTTGTCAATGGGGTCTCCTTCCGGTCAAAAGGTAGAATATCGAACATTATACCCCATTTTTGCGTTGAAATATACAGGACTTACGCAGTTGCTTGAAGCTCACAGCTTTTTCGCCTGCGTCAGCGTGGAAACATGGGCGGGGCCTGCGGCCCCCCGCACCCCGCCGCGACGCAGGCGGGTGGGAGGACGAATGACAAGAACATGCAGCAGGTTCACGTCGAAACGGTATAAGCACATCAGAATCATGGTATGATGTTCCGGTTATCCCACGATGGTAGGGCGCGGAGGCGCTTCCAGGCGTTCAAGCGTTCAAGTGGTGGAGCCGTGCCCTACCGGGGCGCGGGCGGCGGGGGTGGCGCGTCCTGCATCTATGGTAGCTAGTATGAGGAGTAGCATGAATTCCCAACCAACGCCGGCCCGATCCGGCTACTATATGCCCGCCGAGTGGTCTTTGCACCAGGCAACCTGGCTCTCCTGGCCGCACAATCCCGCGACGTGGCCGGGCAAGCTTGATCGCATTCTGCCAGTATATGCCCAGATGGTTGCGGTGCTGGCACGCTCGGAGACGGTGCATATTAATGTCGCAGACGCGGCGATGGAAGCGTCTGCCCGCTCATGGCTCTACACCGTTGGTGCCGAGGGTGATATTCGGTTTCATCACTTCCCTACAAACGATGCCTGGTGCCGCGATCACGGTGCGATCTTCGTATGCCGTCAGGATGGCATGGCTCCGGCGTTAGCAGCGATAGACTGGGGCTACAATGCCTGGGGCAACAAGTATCCACCCTTCGACCTCGATAATCAAATCCCGGCGCGGATGGCCGAGGTATTGGACATACCGTGTATTGAAGGTGGGATGATCCTGGAAGGCGGCTCGATTGATGTTAATGGCGCAGGATTGTTGTTGACCAGTGAAGCCTGTCTGCTTAACCCTAATCGCAACCCACATCTGCGCCGCGAACAGATCGAGCAACGTCTCTGCGATCAACTGGGAGTGGAAAAGATCCTCTGGCTGGGTGACGGGATTGTGGGCGATGATACCGATGGGCATGTGGATGACCTGGCGCGGTTTGTAGCACCCGATACGATTGTCACGGTGGTGGAGGAAGATCCGTCCGATGCAAATTACGCGATTTTGCAAGACAATCTGGTACGCCTGCAGTCTATGCGTGACCTGCGTGGTCAGCCGTTGCGGATCGTGCCACTGCCCATGCCGCCAGCGCTTGTCTATGAGGGCCAGCGCCTGCCAGCCAGTTATGCCAACTTCTATATTGCCAACCAGGTGGTGCTGCTGCCGTTTTTTAACCACCCTAACGATCAGCGGGCGCAGCAAATCTTACAGGAATGGTTTCCTGAACGGGAGGTTGTGGGGTTGGACTGCACCGATCTGGTCTGGGGCCTGGGTGCGTTCCACTGCCTGACACAGCAGGTACCCGCCGTGTAGCGCTGGCCCTCAGTCGTCCGACCAGTTAATTTCAATGTACACATCCGCACCGGTGATATGCACTGGATAGGTGTCAATACGTAAACCGATCGGTGGAATAATACTTTTGCCTGTGCGCACATCATATGTCCAGCCATGCCAGGGGCAGGTCACGGTCGCGGCTATCAGAACGCCGTTGGACAGCGGCCCACCTTCATGGCGGCAGGTATCGCTAAAGGCATAGATCACTCCATCCACATTGGCGAGCGCAATCGGCAGACCGTCAACCGTCACACCGAGCATCTGACCGGGTTGGAGATCTGCCGTTGCCGCTACGCGCACAAGTTCAGGTACCATCTGTGTTTCACCGGTACCCTATGGCTCAAACAACCATGTACGAAAGTTATCGAACGCTACAGTAGCAGGCACCGTTGTACCACTGTTGGCTGCAACACCAGTCTTGCCAGACTGCAAGTCGGTGTCGATCCATGTTCCAACATGCCTGGTATTGATGTGCATCCGAATATTGCCTGTCTTCGCATCACGAATGACGAGCAGGCGGTTGGCGGAGCCGTCTGTATGAATCGCGAAATGCGGTGTCCAATCCTGAATAACGCTTTGCGTACCGTTGATATTTTTGCGCACGGAATAGGCACCGCTGGCATCAATCAAGAGTGCATAATACCCGGCCTCACTATTGTTAAAAAGCAGGCCACCGCTCATATCGCCGGCGGAGACAATGGTGACATCAGCTTCCATCAGAAAGCTGGTCACCTCCTCACTCATAGAGCTAATCGCCAGAGTATCCGGCTGCTTAACATCAATGTAGTAGATGCCGTCAACAACCCGATAGTCGGCCCAGTCGCGGGTATCGTTCCACCCGCCAGCATCTGGGCCATCAAAGTTCTCGGCTGCGATCAAATTGCCTGTCCAGTTATCGGCGCGAACATAACCATCGAGTGACCAGATCAAGAAGTTGGAGACCTGGGTGATCGCACCTGGGATTTCGCTATTCTGTAAAAATCCCGTGGCGACACCCACATCACCGGCCTCGATCTTATCCGAGAGATCAAGGCTCGACGTAATCAACTCATCATTGACAAAGAGGGTAGCGTTGCCCTGATTAACTTCTAGCCGTAGCCAGTTTGTGGCATTGCCATCGGTAAATACGTTTGTCAATGCCCCGCTGTCTATTTGTCTAAATTCGCCGGCGCTACGCTGGATCAAGATCCAACGTTGATCAGATGTCACCATGAGGCGATAGGCTTCATCATTGCCGGTATCGCGGAACAAGAACCCATAGTCCCAATCGCTCTCTGTCGGACTATAGGGATTCGTAAACTCTGCTTCGACAATAAAGTTCGTGAGACTGAGGCCAGCCTTATACGACTCAATAAAGTCGTCATCGTCATGCACCAGTGGAATGTCCAGGGAGGTATACACAAACTGTGGTTGTCCGTCAGCGCTGCCATCGCCTTCGATGGGTGGCGCAAAAGGCAGATCGATATCCACTGGTGGAGGTTCCACTTCGACGGGTGGCGAAATAGACGGATCGGTTTCCACCGGTATATCGGTTCCAAAGGGAAAAATAGCCTCTGGTGTCACGTTGGTCGTAACGACGACTCCGGGGTCATCTGAGAATTGACTGGCAAGGAATAATAGGCTTCCAACGCCACACACCACGAGCAGCAATAACGCACCGCAGCCAATCCCGATCCACTTGAGTACCGATCCCTGCCGTTTTGCTGGCGGCGGAGCCGGAGTGACGGGCGGAGTAAATATTCCTGGAGACGACGGGTGCGGTGTGTCATTCACGGGTGTGAATATCGTGTCACCGGTTACAGGCGTCCCTGGTGGAGGGGGATAGGCAGCGGGCGGCACGGGTGGTACGCTACCCGGCGGCACGGGTGGTACACCACCCGGTGGGGTGATAACGGTAGGCGGTACCCCTGGTTGCTGTGGTGCAGAGGGACGCGATACTACAAAGGTGGCCTGATTGTCTGCCGCCTGCATGCTCGCTGTCAACGCATCTAGCATCTCACCGGCGCGCTGGTAACGCTGCTCTGGTTCGCGGGCCAGTGCCTTCAGCAGTACCGCTTCGACCGCTGTTGACAGATCGGGCCGGAAAGTGCGCGGCGGCTTCGGCGGCTCGATCAGCCGTGCATGCAGCATGCTGAGTGTCGATTCGGCCTCAAATGGTAACACATTGGTCAACATCTGATAGATCACAATCCCCAACGCATAGATATCGGTCGGGGCACCAATATTACCGACACCGCGGGCCTGCTCCGGCGACATATAGTCCGGCGTGCCCATAATCATGCCGGTTGCGGTGAGACCACCGTCACCGCCAACGGTGCGTGCCAGCCCAAAATCGGTCAAGAAGATCGAGCCGGTACGGGAGACCATGATGTTGGAGGGCTTGATATCGCGGTGAATGACGCCCTGACTATGGGCATAGTCTAGGGCTGCCACCACGGGCGCAATCAGATTGATCACCCGCTGGAGAGGCATCGGGCCTTCGCGCTGTATAATATCGCGCAGGGTTTCACCCTCAATATAGCGCATGATGATGTAGTGAAACGAATCCCGCTCGCCGACTTCATAGATGCTAATGATGGCCGGATGTTCCAGTTGGGCCGCGCTACGGGCTTCGCGTTTGAAGCGCGCCACATAGCTCTCATCATAGGTAAACTGAGGGGGCAACACTTTCATTGCCACAATGCGATTGAGGCTCACCTGGCGGGCTTTGTAGACCACACCCATTGCGCCGCGACCCAGTTCGGCCAGAATTTCAAAGTCGCCCAGCGTACGTCCAATCAGATTCATCTGTGACATATTCTTGCTTTTCTGTTATCAACTATCAAACCTGGGTTTGATTCTACCACTTTATTAAAGATTCCGTTCTCAATCAATGAATGTATGCCGCACGGTGACCCATCCGGTCAAGGGGTAGGCTTTTTGGGAACGAAGCTCTCCTATAGCGGAGAGCAAAAGCATTGATCTACGCTGGTTGTTGGAGCGGGTTCGGAACTTGCCCTTACCACTGTTGGGGCGGGGGCGACCCCGCCCGTTACGCAGTATCTATGAAGAACGGGTGTGCCGCATCTCGGTACCAATGCCCGAGGGTTGGTACCAGAAAGGACGTTTGTGCCGCAACGTTGTCACTTTTGGGTGGTAATAGCGCTAGCTCGTTTCGTGGACATTACCGCCGCACGGTTGCGGATACCCGCAGTACCCCTACCACGGAAGCGTAGCTCGTAACTATCGAAAATTGGCACATTGCGTTGATCCAGCAGTTCATTCCCACTACAGTCCAGCAAGCGAATATCATACTCACCCGGCGGGATGTCGAAAGAACGCATATTCCCAGGTGGAATGGTCTCGTTTGGATCGAGGCGATCAGGCCCCCAGGCATCTTCGGTGATAAACGAGAAGTTGACGATACAGATATCTTGCTGTGACTCATTAACAATCGTTAATCGGGCACTGGCAGGCAGAGGAGGCAGGGCGGGCAATGGCACATTGGACACCATAATTGGTACCACTGCCACATGGTTACTCCATTGTCCGAGAAAGAAGAAGATGTAGAGGCCCGGTCTATTGCGAAACTGATTGACCTGGAACCGGGGCAATAGCCCTTCGTTCGTAAGGGCCAACCCTCTCGCATCGGTTATCAGTTCACTTCTTCCGCTCGGTTGTCCATCAGGTGCGGTAACGGTGAGAACAACCGGTTCACCAGCGCTAAAGCCTCCGGTCAGCACCCCCAGAAAGTCGATACCGGGAGTTGCACAGGTGGTCGGATCGCCAATCACGTCCCGATTCTCGTTAATCGGGGCCGCAGCGCCGTTCGCGGGGGGCGGCAGGTTATAGCACGGATGAAACGTAGATGTGAGCGATGGGGTACGTTCGGGATCGATCACATTAAAGTAGGTGATGGCCCGTGTATCGTCCTGGCCCTGAAAAACAAAGTACAGTCGGTTGCCCAGCTCACGGGGTATTGCGCCAAGGGGCAGGATCATGCCACCTGTTTCGTCCGGGGTAAAGATGAAATCATCGAATTCCTCTGGTGGGAGAACGAAACCGCCATCAAGTACGGCCCATATTCGTACCGGGGTGTTGGGCGGAAACCCGGTAATCCGAACGCTCACATCGACGCCGCGTATCAGGCAGTTACTGGGGCTAATCGCTGCATTGACCGGGGGTGGGATACTGGCGCACAGATCCAGCGCACCGAGCCGCCCCAATTGGACACCAACACCAGGCGTGATCTGGAACCGGGCGCGTTCAAACCACTGAATAGTATAGACATTGCCATCGTCGATCATTTCCTCGAAGGGATCGCTGAGTGGCATACCGATCAACTCCATCCCGCCCGATGCGCGCCAGGCCCGGAGCATCTCCCCACAAATATTGTGGCCGGTCGCCTCAAAAAACTCACAGCCCGGTTGGGGCACGCTTTTTGGGAAGTTAAACCAGTCGCGGCCCTGCTGGGACAGCACATCCGCTCCGAGACGCCCCACCTTCACCGAGCCATCCGGGTGCAGTTCTAAGCGATTGCGCTCGAACTGCTGGGCCTGCACCATAACACCGGGCACAAAACCTGGAACCTGGCTGGGCGTTAGCAGGCCTACGTAGGTGGCCTGTTGTGGCGAAAGTGGATAGCCAAACACCGGCAGGCCGCCATTCCGTTGCCAGAAGTTGAGAATCGGGCCGGAAATACAAAAGCCGGTTTGTTCAAAACACTGCTCATTCGTCTGCGCATGGCTGATTGGCACTGCTGGCCAGACTGCCAGCAGCAGACTGAGAACGAAACTCATCATTGTTAAGCGGGACAACACTTTGAGCATACAACCTCCCTGGATTCTGATTCGGCTAGCTACGTAGCATACGATCTCCATTTCTGACGCACGTGTTTCTTTTGTGGTACCTCACACACCAGGAGATGAGTGAACATGTACTTTCCAACGACAACCGATGGCCCACTTGCCGTCGGTTCTACGATCGCGCTTGCGTCGTCGTTTTTTGCGTTCCGTGGCATTGAACTCCTAATCCAACCCTGGCGTGGGTGGTGGCGGCGGTGGCGGCGGCGGTGGTGGTGGTGGTTGTGGCTGTGGTTGTGGCGGCGGTTGCGGCTGTGGTTGCGGCTGTGGTCGCGGCTGCGGTTGCACCGGCGGTGGCACAGCGATCGGCACCGGCGTAGGTTCCGGTGGCACATTCTCGTTGTCCACTAACCAGCGCTCGATCCACCAGATCTGCCCAATCAGCCCCTGTTCGCTAGCAGTGGGATCACTGCTGCTACGAATACGCGCCCGGTACCATCCCTCCTCATCATCGCGCACAATCTCCAGTTCATCGCCATTGCGTAATCTGGCCGTTGGTTCGCTTCCGACATCGGGTGCGCTGCGCATGCGTGTGAACATATCCTCGCCTTCAGTAGCCACACGCCGTGTATAGGCATACTCGGTTAAAACGCCACGTACCTCTTTGATGGCCAGGTAGTCGTGCAGGGTTAAGGTAAAGGAGAGCGGTGTGCCATCACCACGCAGTTCGACGTTATAGGTTGTATCACTCTGGGGCAGCACGGGTAAGTCGTCTGGCCCTTGCAGGCTCAAGGTCAACTCGGTAGGCGAGCGTACTTCAACCGCCTTGATCGTTGCGCGACTCCCACCTGCCCTGGCACGAATAATTGCTTCCTGGAAGCGATCAAGCTGTTGACCCGTGATCTTGATCAACAGAGGCTCCGGTGCCTGTGGGCTGAAGGTGGTCGTTAATGGTTCAACTGCGGTGATAACTGGCTCTGGCTGGCTGGTGGCGGTGGGCGCAACGGTGGCGGTCGCCATCGATTCGCTGGTCGGAGTAGCCAGTGGTAGCACCACAGCCGGGTCAGCAGTGGGTGGGGTGGGATTGGCTACCGGATTTGTGTTACCGAATAGCGCTTGCCAGCTCAAGATACCCCCTCCCCCCACCAGTAGCACCAGCGCAACGGCGACGAGCGCGAAGATCACCGTGCGACCACGGGCCGATGCTGCTGGCGCATCCCGTGCGGACGGCTCTGCGGGGATGGGTGTAGTTACCGCTACGGCTGCTGCGCTTGATGCACGCGCTTTAGAGGTTGTCCCTGAGTTGACTTCGGCACTGTAAGGGACTGCCGCTGCCTCGGCAACGGGTGCGATCCAGTTCGCATCTCTGGAGGCAACGACTGCTGGTGTGTGTGCCTTGTCAGCATGATCGGCTGTATCTGGCCGGGGCAGCGATGGTACTGGAACACCAGTTGGGGGTGTTAACACCGTTGGGCCGGTCTCAGCCGTATACATTGCCGCCGCGTTGCTATCATTCCTGACGGGAATAGAAGTGCCACCGAGCGGTGTCGAAACGGGGCGGGCCTGGGTATCCAACGCTGATGGTGCTGGTGGTAGTGGCTGGTTGTCAGAGACGCTACGAGTAGCATCGCTGTCGGTCGTGGCGGGCAAGCCTGACCATGCCGACGACTGCATTGAGGCGACCAGGGCGTCGATCAGTTCCCCCGCTCGGCGGTAGCGCTGCTCTGGTTCACGGGCCAGCGCCTTCAATAGCACATTTTGCACTACTTCAGGCATATCGTGCCGCAGCTCGCGGGGTGGACGAGGGAGTTCCATCAATCGGGCATGCAGCAGGCCCATCGTACTCTCGGCCTCGAAGGGTAGCCCGTTCGTCAACATTTGATAGACAACAATCCCCAGCGCATAAATGTCGGTCGAGGCACCGATGTTGGTCAGACCGCGAGCCTGTTCGGGCGACATATAGTCCGGTGTGCCCATAATCATCCCCGTTGCGGTAATCCCGCTGTTCCCGCCGAGCGCACGTGCCAGACCAAAATCGGCTAGATAGACCATGCCGCTATGGGCCACCATAATGTTCGAGGGCTTAATATCGCGGTGAATAAATGCTTGATCATGCGCATAGTCCAGGGCCGATGCAACCGGTCGGATCAGGCTGATCACCCGTTGAATGCTCATTGCGCCTTCATTCTGGATGATCTCGCGCAGGGTGCTGCCCTGGATGTAGCGCATGATGATATAGTGCAGGTGATCTTTTTCACCTACTTCATAGATCGGAATAATATGCGGATGCTCTAACTGGGCTGCACTCTCGGCTTCACGCCTGAAGCGGGCAATATAGCTTTCATCAAAAGTGAACTGAGGGGGCAACACTTTCATGGCTACAATGCGTTTCAAACTGAGCTGTCGCGCCTTATAGACCACGCCCATTGCACCGCGACCCAATTCGGAGATGATTTCAAAATCTCCCAGGGTACTGCCCAGTAAGTTCAACCGCGACATAGCCTGCTCCCTTACGTAGCACTACAACGGATGGTTCAAACCGATCCCCAGACACCCGTGCGGATGCGTGCGGATGCAGAGCCTGACAACTACACCTGGCGATCCTGTTGCTTGAGCAGGAAAGCCGTAATGCCTAACCCGACGACCAGAAATGCCAACAACACGCCCCATGCGGTGAGCAGATGTTCAGCCGTATGGGTAAAAGCGCCGGGAAACGGAAAGCCTTGCGGGTCATCAATATAGGTACGTAAGAGTGCAGAGCCAAACGTTACCGGATCGCCGCGCAGACTCTCGTTAATCTCGCACTGGGTTTTGACTACCTCGCCCTCCAGGACATTGGGCAACTGACAGAGTGACGATAGAGCGGCACTGGTGCCAAAGGCATCCAGTGCCCAGCGGCTGACCATGAGCCGGGAGATGATATTGATCACGCCCTCTTCGATCTTGAAAATGATGCCGGTAAACAGGATCTGCGGGATGAGGATCAGCGGCACCAGGCTGATGGCCTGACTAACATTCTTTGTAGCGGCGCTAATGACCAGTCCCATCGACATCCCGCCTAACGAGGCCAGCATCATAGTGATAAAAATTTCCAACCAGATCGGGAGCAACAAACCATCTCCGCCCGGAAATTCTACACCAGCTCCGAACATCCAGACGATCAGCAGCAGTGAGGCATTCTGTATAAACATTAACGTACTCAAGACCACAACTTTGGACATAATATAGGGGACAATCGAGAGATTCGAGAGCCGCTCACGCCGATAGATGTCGCGTTCTTTGGTTAGCTCGCTGGCCGAGTTAATGACCCCAAACCAGATGCCTACCACCGCAAAGACAAACAGGAGATTTTGAGCGCTGATACGCTGAATAACATCGGCTTGTAAGCTGCCAACGAGAGCATCGGATGCAGCCATCATCCACACCAGGAGTGCAATCAACGGCGACTGTACCAGCAAGATCGTCAGGTTGCGGCGGTCACGCAACATCAAATCAAGATAGCGCCGGGTCAGAATGCGAAACTGGCGCCATGGCGACATACGGGGTGAGCGCGTCGCGGGAGCATCGACCGCCTGGCTCTGCTTAAGCATGGGCATGGCATGCTGTGACTGCTGGCGTTCTAGCACATAGCGCCGATATTGCTCCGAGCGGTGATAGTGTGCCTTCCACAAGTCAACCAGCGGCGGTGGTTGATTGTGGCCGGGATGCGCAGCCTGCCACTCGTAGTATTCGTTGCGCAGTGTGCTTTGCACCAGTTGCTGGTATAACTCATCGCCTGGTTCGGCTTTCAGATGAGTATAGATGTCGGCAAAACTGCCGCTAGTCACCCCAAAAAAGTCGAGCGCTTCGCGGGGTGGGCCAAAGTAGACCATGTTGCCCATCTCCATAAAGACGACATGGTCGCACTGGGTAATATTATCGGTGGCGTGTGTCACCAGCAATACCGTGCGCCCGCTGTCGGCCAATCGCCGCAGCGTATACATCATCTTCTTTTCGAGGCCCGGATCAAGGCCGCTCGTTGGTTCATCCAGGAAGAACAGGCTCGGATCGGCCAGCATCTCGGAGGCAATGCTCACGCGCTTACGCTGTCCACCAGAGAGCGATTCGACCACGGTCTGGATGTGCTTGCCCATCTCGACCACTTCCAGCGAGCGGCTAATCCGCTCGTCAATCTCAGCTTTGTCAGTATCGGCAGGCAGACGTAGATTGGCCGTATAATGCAGCGCACGATCAACCGGTAGCGGTTTGTGGAGAATATCATCCTGGGGCACATAGCCCAGCACCGCACGGTAGGAGTCGAAGTTCTTATAGTAGTCGTCTCCATTGACTTGCACCGGACTGGGGTTGCCATCGGTGGCACGGTTGAAGCCACTGATGGCCTTCATCAGTGTACTCTTGCCCGCGCCGCTGCCCCCAACCAGGGCCACAAACTCGCGTGGAGCGATGGTCAGCGAAACATCGTTTAAGAGCTTGCGCCCACTGCTAACCTGCAGCGTCATATTACGCACATCAATGCGCATACCTCGGCGCTGGTCATACTGTTGCAGCGCGAGACCGTCGAACAACAATCGGAACGGGCCGATCTGGATGACGTCATCTTTGTGCAGCAAATAGGGAGCGCTGATGCGCTGCCCGTTTACAAAGGTACCGTTGGTACTCCCTAGATCAACGAGCAATGCTCCTTGCGGTGTCTGATCCAGGCGTGCATGCTGCCAGGAGACGTTAGGGGCCTGTAAGGGGATTTCCGAGGCCGGATTGCGTCCAATACTCAGACTGGTGACGGCCCCTCCAGGCTGGGCCGCACCAATCACAATCGTGCGATCCTGTCCGGCTGGCCGACTGGCACGGGCGGCAGCCGGGTCGTGAAAGGTCAGACGTACCCAGTTACCCTGCGGGTCGCCCACGCGCAGAAGATCGCCATCGTCCAGTTCAGCTTCATTTACGCGCTGTTCATTGACGAACGTGCCGTTGGTGCTACCCAGGTCACGGTAACGCCAGCGTATTCCGTGCCGTTCCAGTCGGCCATGATGGCGGGAAGCTGGCTGGGGTAACACAATATCATTATCAGTGCCGCGCCCAATCGTAAACACCTGGCGGTCAAGCGTTACATCGTAGGGGGATTGACCGGGTGACTGGATTGTCACATGGGCGGAAGGCGCTTGCGGTGATGGAGGGGATGGAGGCGATGCCGGTGGCGCTCCAGGTGTCCCTCTGGGGATCGCTGTCTCTTCTACGGCCAGGTTGCCCTGAGAGATCATGGTCGCTTCCACATTCGGCGATTGTCCTGCTGGCACACGTGGGGCTTGATACGACAGATAGACGCGGATGCCTGTGGCAGGATCGCCAAAATAGATTTGATCGCCATCTCCCAAAACGTGCTTCGTAACATTCTGCCCATTAAAGAAACTGCCGTTTGAACTACCCAGATCGAGATAATGCCAGACATCGCCATGCTGCTCCAGGCGGGCATGGCGGCGCGAAACAGAAGCATGTTCAATGGGAATATCGTTACTTCGATCACGCCCGATGGTAAAAGTGGGACGGTCAAGGATAACGGTTCGTGGAGGTTGTTGTTCGAGATGAATAACAATCTGTGCTGGTTGCTGGACTGGTTTGTGTGCGTTACCTGGAGACACAGTTGGTTGCATACATTTGGTTCCCTATTGTGATCTGAATCTGTGCCCTGCCTGATCATTGTCAGGCAGGGCACAGGAACGATGGTTAGTGTACGTGTTCCCTCTGTTCCTGGGAACGCAGGCAGCTTGCCCGCGAAGGCGCGACGCGAGCGGGACGATGCGGACGAGTTGTCTGTGCGCCTGGCGTACAAATTCTCCCACCTGTGAACAGTTACAGATTAGCTCGTCTGCAATTGTTCAGCGACCTTGATAATCTCGTCTTCACCAAATCCATTACCGCGAATAACATACAAAAAGTCACCCTGACGCATCGAGAGCGAAGCCTGTCCTTCACCGATAACGAGAACCAGCGCTTCGACACCATTGATTTCAACCTTCGAGGAAGAAGCGCCGGGTGGCGGTGCCATCGGCAACTGGGCCAGCCCACTGGTCAATTGTAAGCTATCGATATACACCGTACCACTGTCGTTGCCTTCCCCATAGACCTGCATGATACTAAACCCGGCCGGTGTTTCCTGCACGGAGACCGTTGTGGGAGTTGTGGGCACATCCGCCGGCAGATAGCCAGGGGTCGGCGCAGTAAAGCCAGCCTTTTCACTGGCCTCATCCAGGTCTGCCACTGTGACCGGAGGGCCAAGCTCGATCACCTCGGCCCCAGCGGGCGGATCGTAGCGGAAACGCTCGGCATCAACCCCCTCGTTGACTCGCATCTTACGCACAGTCATCGTCTGCTCGCCTGCATCGGTGACAAGGATCATCTTGACGGGCAAGCTGGTTGCGGTATCGATCCAGATCGTCGTCTTATCATTACCGGTCAACGGGCCACTGGTTGCATCGGGAGCGGCAGTGGCTTCGACCTTGATTGTATCGAAGTCCCCCAGTCGTTCTTTGCCTGCCACGGTTTGATTCACGGTTGGCAAGGTCAAGGTTTGCAGCGTCTGGTTCATTGTCGTGATGAACAACATTGGCAAGCGATACAACTGGGCGGCTGCCCCCGGTGTGCCGCGTTCTACAGTATACACGACCTGTTCGGTCGGGTTATAGAAGAGACTGGTCGGCGCAAAAATAGCGATGGTGCCGGTGGGCAAACCCTCAATAGTCGAGTCGGTTACCTCTCCCCGAAACTGGGGCGGCTCACCCGTCATTGATTGCATCGTCAATGCACCTTGCATCCAGACATTCATGCTCATCTGACCCGTAGTAGGCGTCGTAAAGCTCATGTCCAACGATCCTTCATAGCTCTTGAGGCCTTGAAAGGCCTGAATTGCATTTTCGGCAATCTGTTGGGCCGATAGATTTACCGCATTTGTGTTCGTAGTGGATGTATTGTTATTGTTCCCACACGCCACAAGCGCGATGGTCATGTAGAAACATAAAGCGATGGACAACATTTGTCGTATCATGATCGTACATGCTCCTTGTTCTCTCGTCAAATGCAATCGGTTGTGTACCTGTTCCCATCTGGGGTAAGCGCTGTCGTCAGCGTTCATGGTGCGCCTGGGAGCGCAGGCGTGCATCGCCATCACGCACGTGCGGGCAAGATGCCCGCGCTCCCAGGATGTACGTGCGGGCAAGATGCCCGCGCTCCCAGGATGAAGCGGGGGGGTAGGAACATCCTTTGTGGGTGCCCGTTGAGTTGCTCCAGATTTCTATCTCTGGTATCCCCTGAAAAGGAACCGGTCAGAGGGTACTCCCAACAACCCCGATCCAGGAATTGGCGTATCCTATCTGCTTCCTGGAAGTCTGATCACCAATAATAACAATACCAACAGTATTCCTCATAGTAGCAAAAGTAGTAATCACACCAGTAGTACCATTGACAACAAATTTCTTGTGCAGATGAGGAATGCGACACATGGTCAACCACGTGGGTTTTTTCCATCACACCAACCGGTTGTGCGGCTGTCAGGTCAACCGAAGGCATACGATACGAGGACAAACAGATATTCTCCGCTTGAGAAATATGTCGACCAGCTTCGCTCGTACTGGCTGACATATGCGTTGTGGACTGGGCCATAGCAGGCGATAGACTGCTTACTGCAATCATCAATAAGGTGAGTAAACCAACCTTCCATTTGATGGATCCGGGCCTGTAGAACCTTTTCATCGAAGATCCTTTCTTCTCTTCCAATCCTACAACGAGACTTCATCTCGGCGAGGAGGCGGTGACTGCAGTCCCTCATAATCTCTTTCCAGGTAAAGTCTCATTGTAATACTAAACCAGTTACCATCCATAATGATCCAGTCATATTCTTCTTACTATATGCTCATCAGCAGAAGAATATAATGTAACCGTTCAGGTGGGGTGGTTGGGCGGGGTCATACCCCGCCCGGAGGTTCGCGGGGTTGCGGGGGCCTGCAGTCCCCGCAACCCCGCTGGCGAAAGTCCCCCTGAACGGTTACGAATATAATTGGCCTGATTATACTAGGTACAAAAGAAAAAGTCTAGTATAAAAATCATAAAAACATGTTTTATTTAAAACGACGATGATAGTAAAGAAACAGACTATAAAATTGTTGTTTCTTTACTATCCTGATGAAGCTAATATATGACGATGCGATCGGGTTGGACGGTTTCCACTTCCCACTGATGGGGTGCATGCAGAATGCCTTTTCCGGTACCACTAGCATGCACGGTTAGGGGATAGACATGCCAGTGATAATCGTAGCTATATTGCCAGTTCTGTTCGTGGATGCCAACATCTACATAGTACAATCCACCGACCAGATCGAGCCGATCAATGTGCAGAATGGCACTCTTCTGTCCAGCCAGCATGGTGGTTTCGATACCAGACACTGCCGTGTGGGTATCGTAGCAAACCAGGCCATCCTCACGGCTGATACTGACGCTGAGAATAGGTGCAGGAATGGGTTGCGATGATGCATAATCGATCAGTACCCGTAGTGTATCACCACTCTCCATGTCTGCGAGAGGCAGACCATGGGCGTCCAGTAAGCGTACCTCGGTAATTTCGGCTTCCATCGAGCCGAACCGATTGGTATTCAGTTCCAATTCTGCTCCCGAAGCCAGTTGTCGATTGGGCCGCAAACGCGGCGTGCGCCGCCGCGTCTCGGCGGTCATTTCGGCCACATACTGGCCCACCACCACATCGGCGGCACCATGGGCCACCAGTTGCCCGGAACGCAACCATAACACCTCATCGCACAACTCCCGAATGAGGGCCGGTTCGTGTGACACCAGCACAATGGTGCAACCCTCGGCTTTGAACTGGGCAATGCGCTGCAAGCACTTGCGCTGGAAGGCAATATCACCTACCGCCAGCACTTCATCAATGATCAGGATCTGGGGATCAGTATGGGCGGCAACGGCAAAGGCCAGCCGCATTTGCATCCCCGAACTATAGGTGCGGAAGGGATTGTCGATAAAATCCTCCAGTTCGGCAAAGCTGACCATGGCCTCGAAACGCTCGCTGATCTCAGCGCGAGTCAAACCGGCGATAACGCCGGCGATATACACATTCTCGCGCCCGGTTAACTCGGGATGAAAGCCCGCCCCCAGATCAAGCAGGGCGCTGATCCGTCCTTCGGTTCTCACGCTGCCCCGGTCAGGCTTGCCTACCCCACCGATCATGCGTAGCAGGGTTGACTTACCGGCCCCGTTCTGGCCGATAATGCCCACCGTGCGTCCAGCGGTGATGCGAAAGCTCAGGTCGCGCAGACCCCAGAAATATTCGGCCCGCAAGCCGCGCAAGCCCTTCAGTGCCAGTTCCTTCAGCGTGGTAGGCTGGTTGGCGTTGCGACGGCGAAAACGCTTGCTCAGGTTGTCAACGGTAATAACAGCGTCCATTTACAACTCCTCCGCAAAATGATCATTGGCGCGGGTAAAAATGTTGTAGCCGATGCCGAACAGCACCACCGTGGCACCGCTGATCAGCGCCAGTGGTACCGGGTCAGGCCACTGGCCCATAATCAACAGCGTGCGATAGGCATCCAGCAGATGTGCCAGCGGATTGAGTTGATAGATCATCTGGTATTCCTCTGGCACGGCATTGGCACGGTAAAACACCGGTGTTAGATAAAACAGCAGGATCAAGGCGATACCCAGAATGTGTTGCACATCCCGAAACGTTACATGCAGCGCGGCCACAATATAAACCAGGCTCAGGGTGAACAGGAACTGAATGACCAGAATAAGTGGCAGCACCAGAAAAGCCGGCGTAATCCGGCCACCATCCAGCAGCAGAAAGACGAGCAACACCGGGAGTGCCAGCACATAGTGAATAAGATTGGTGGTCACAGTGACGGCGGGCAACACGGCGGCTGGAAAGCCGGGCCGCCGAATCAAGTCACGATTATCCACAATCACGGTTGTGCCCATGAGCAATGAGGTTTGAAACCATGTCCAGGCCAGAACGCCGCTGAAGACGAAGGTGGTGTAGTTGGGAATATTCAGCGGCACGACTTTATTGAACAGAAAGGTGAAGATAAGCAACTGGGTGAGCGGGCTAATAAGCGACCAGATAATGCCTAACACGGAACGTTTATAGCGCAGTTTCAAGTCGCGTCCCACCAGTTCGTGGAGCAAATCTCGCAAATAGATCAGCGTACGATTATTCCATATTCTGATAGATGTTGTCATTCTAACCAGCCTTTATAGTAATCCTACAGAAGTCGTGAAGCATCGGAGTCCCGGCTTGAGCCGGGTTGGAACGTGCGCTCTGGCTGAAGCGGGGACTCGGGGTTAGAGCGTATCCCGGTTGAAGCCGTCCGGGTCAAAGCGCGCTCCGGCTGAAGCGGGGACTCCGGGTTAGAGCGTATCCCGGCTGAAGCCGTCCGGGTACAGCGAAACGCTCTCCTGTATCAGGCTGGTTGCGCAATCCCGGCCATGCTAATCGACTCGGCCATACGGCGCGCTTCGTTGGCATCAGGCAACCGATGTTCAAATGGCGTATCGACGGGCGTGCAAATACACGTCTGGACAAAGGCCTCGGTTGCCCGGTGATCAACCCGAAAGCCGGCCGTCTCCAGGAGCGCGGTCAGGCAACTGGGGGTCAGGCCCCAGAACCAGTTGCCATACCCTTGATCTGGCTCAAACCTGGTGGTAATGCCCACCTGTTGCTTGAGACCAAGGCTCTGGAGATTCCACAACTGCCGATCCCGGTCACTGAGCAGCGGAAAATAGACAGCCGCATTTGGGAGTCCAGAGATTTCCGGTATTGTCGATGTGCGTAGAATCAGCGTCTGGCGACAGATCTGGCGCAATGCGACCAGCAAGTCGAAGGGACTGGGATGATGATACAACACACCCGCACAGAAGACAACATCGGTCGGGCCGATACGCTCCTGGATAGCGGGCTGACCGGCGTCGCCCAGGATAAACTCGACCGATGAGCCAGTAGCCTGTTTTCGTGCTTCAAATTCAGGAGTAGGGCCAAACACGTCAACGCCTTTGACCGTGGTGGCCCCGGCCTGTTCGGCTACAAAAGCATATTCACCATTCACGCCCCACATACAGCCAATATCGACAAAACTGTGTCCCGGGGCATACATGCGAATATATTCTGGTAAGCGCTTATAGTCACCAACGGTTACGCCACGCCAGTTGTTCCAGTAACGCCAGAGCAGGTTAACCCACCGTATCTTCAACAAACGAACTTTCCAGGTATAAGGTAGGCATGTCATGATTTTGCTCCTGATAGTATAGCAATCCTTAATGATAGGACGTACATGTTTTCGTGTGCCCAGACGTTGAAGCGTCAGGCTACAGCGGTGCACAGGCCGTCTGCACGGCCTGCGCTGCAGCCCGCGCAGGCGGGCTTCGTTCCTGCGTAGCCCGTTCGTTCACCTGGGCGATCCTTACGCGGTGCATCATTTGCCGACCGTTTTCGCCTGCGGCAGGATAGTAGAGGCAGTGCCTTGTGCCTGCCCTTGCTCTGCCGCAGGCCAAAAAGCTTGTCCTGAGCGTAGTCGAAGGAACGTTTTGTTTGAGCGACTGCGTAAGTCCTGTTAATGATAGAACGTATGCGGTCGCTCGTCGCTCAGGTCTTTTGCGCCTTCGGTATGGTTCCAGATGCCACATTTTGATGTGACACATGGAGGAACGACTTCCGTTGTTCGACCGCTTTACCAACGACGAACGTCGTTACGACGTGCTACCCAATGGTAAAGTATCGACGAACCTGTAACCGTTCAGGTGGGGTGGTCAGGAGGGGCGTTGCCCTCCTGGAGTCTCAAGGTTTTGCGGGGGCCGCAGGCCCCCGCGCCCCCGCCGGCGCAGGTACCACCTGAACGGTTACGACGAACCTTGTCTTATGATTTGATTGTCAACAACCTGTGACCGAGTTATCCCGTTATAAGTTCGTTGGATACGCAGAGCGGTTGCTGGTCCGGTACTTTCTGCGAGTGGTCTAACGTCAGGATTGATTGCACCGGCACAGTGGGTGGTGGGACATAAGGTGTACTGCGCCCCTCGTGCCGCACCCGCTGCCAGGAACGAATCAGGGTCGAGGGGCCAGCCAGATTGCCCCGTATTTCAAGCGCCATCAGCCTGAGCGGATAGGTAGGCTTGCCACGCAGGTGTGCGGACAGGCCATGGATAACCCGCTGCAGATGCCATTGCGGCAACTCCAGCACGACACGGATCAGGCCACGCGGATCGTGATCGCGCAGGAATGTGGTCAGATGATAGGCGACATGCCCCTTGCTATAGTTGTACAACTGACGACGCAGGGCTGGCATATCCTGCCGATGTCGATGCCAGACATAAGCTGCTGGTTCATAGACGATCGTGTAATTCGCTTTGAGTACCTTATAGAAAAGATATGTATCTTCGCCAACACCGGTGGGGGTTCCCGGCCCAAGTACCTCATCCATCAGGCCAATCTGCGGATGGTTGAAAATCGTAGCCCGAAAAGCGGCATTGGCCGTGCCGCCCAGATGCCAGGTCGGTACCGCCCGGCGGAAGCAACGAAACCAGTCACCATTGACTTCAATGCGCCCAAAGCCGCGCCCCAGGCCACCATACTGCTCGAAGAGGCACTGTGAACGGGTTTCTAGCTGGATCGGCAAGATATTGCCAGTCACGACCATCACATCGTCGCGTACAAGGGGGGCAATCAGCTTTTCCAGCCAGTCGTTGGGCATCGTAACATCATCATCGGTGGTGACAATGATCGGGCTGCTGCTGACACCAATGCCGCGATTGCGGGCATAGGAGACACCTGCCCGTGACTCTGTCACCAGCATAACGCCGGGGAACTCGGCCACAACCGGCGCTGTCAGACCTGACGCGGGATGGTTATCGACGACAATGATTTCAACCGGGCGTGTAGTTTTTTGTGCTACCAGGCAGCGCAGGCAGGAGCGCAGGTCATCGGGACGATCATAGGTGCCGACAATGATCGAAACTGGAATAGTGTCTGGCAGGTGTGGGGTGTTGGGCAAGGTAGTCCGTACTGCGGCCATATAGTGATTACGCAGAGCAGTCAGGAACAACGACCAGTGCATACTCGGCGGTTCATCGGTATTGAGGTCGAGCAAGTTGATATGCAAGGTATTCACGAGCGCCTCGCGCAAACGATCAACATGCACTGGTTGATACCGATTGGCAATATCGACACTGCCCACTGGTTGATCGCGTCGAAAGACAAAGATGCGCACATCAGGATAGTCGGTGACATCGAGCAGCGAAGACAACGGTTGCTCCAGATCAACGCGTCGCACCGCCATCCCGTGGGGACGACAGGTCGTTGCTGCACGTTTATGGCGTGTCACTGGTACAAAAGACGGATCATCCTGCTGCACCAGCCGGGCCGCCGTGCGCCGTGCCTGTTGATAGCGTCTCAGGCCAACCAGCGAGCCCCATAGTTCGGCCAGAATAATATCGCGGCTGCTGCCGACCGGTCGTATCAGCGACATCAGCAACCGGCGCAAACTCCAGTACCAGAACCACCACAATCCTAGCCGTAGCAATGGCCGTTGCTCGTCGGGGTAAGCCAGAAAACTACGCACCAGGTAGGAATAGAAACCAACACCATTATTGGCGATCTGGGTACGAAAGCGCTGGTAATCGCGGCGATGACGATGGCGCACCATGGCGCATGGTTCATAGACCAGGGGATGCCCTTCCTTTAATACGCGAAAAAACATCTCCAGATCGCCGCCGCCATTTGTGACCGTACCCACATCTAGCGCGGGATCAAAAAATCCGATCTCGTTAAACACGCTACGGCGATAGGCCATATTCGCACCCGTGCCAAATTTGCCTGCTCCGGCGTGCCAGGTAGCCGCACGTTCACCACCTATATCATTGACACCATACCATTTTTGCTCGAAGCCACGCCCAAATCCACCATAGCGCTCAAAGGCGATCTGCGATTCGGTTTCCAGTTCGTAAGGTACAACCAGGCCTGTCACTGCCATCACGCCCGGATTGGTGGCAAACACTCTGGCCAGTGCCCGTACCCACCCGGCATCCACAATCACATCATCATCGGTATAAGCCACAATTTCGCCACGGGCCGTGAGTATGGCTCGATTACGTGCCCAGTTGAGGCCAGGGCGCGGCTCGCGCACATAGCGCATCTCAGGATAGTGCGTGCGTACCAGGTTGGCAGTGGCCTCGGTTGCGGGCGCATTGTCAACGATGACAATATCGAGATGTGGGTAATCGAGTTGTCGTAGTGCATCGAGACATAACTTGAGGTCATCCGGGCGATCACGGGTACACACCGCCACTGTCACCAGCGGCATAGGGCCGGTGTAGTCAGGCGCAGGAGCGGTCAGTATCTGGGTGATCAGATCGGCCTCACTATGCGTGTCTACGGCCAGATAATGCAGCAGATGCTGGCGTAGCAAAGGCCATTCCAGTTGTTTGAGCATGACTTCGCGGATCTGTAGTGCCGTACAGCGACCAGCGCTCAACGGCACATCAACATATCCAAGCGGTACGCCGTGCAAGCGCACCAGGCCGCGCAAGGCACTGTAATGCTCCAGACCTTCAAATGACGTGGGTGGATCTTCTAACTCGATGTCGACAACTTTGATGCGTTCTACCATGAGAGCTACTCCAATGTTTAAGATCCTGAACTATTCGTAAAATTTTATGTAGGTAGTGATACCAATGTGACGTCGACCTGCCGCATCCGTTCGTCCGTCGTACACTTGCGCATACGACCACGAGACGTCCCCTGGAACGGAGGGGCGTTGCATGCAATGCCCCTCCTGTGGCGGGGCGGAGCGGCGTTGCATGCAACGCCGCTCCGCCGACATCCCCTTGCTGGTGCGGCGTGGCTTCGCCAC
>CALANA010000050.1 GCA_937925925.1 uncultured Chloroflexales bacterium
CGCACCGGCCGTACCGTCTGGCACGGCCGTATTCGTACATCTCTGCGCCTTTGCCCCTTTGCGCCTTTGCGTTAAAAAGAGAGGCCAGGAGAGGCGCGGGGAGGCATGCGGCGTAGCGCGTCCCTCCGGGGCGTGGGCGGCCTTCGGGGGCGCGGGCGGGCACGATCTATGGCCGCATGGCGACTCGCTGCTTATGCGGTGAGATGGTTCGCGGCGCATGCCCACGCGACCCCTCCGTCCCCGACTGGGTAGCCATCACGGACGCCCGTCGCCATTCTGCCCGGCTCACCATGACATGGATTGGCATGGCTGCAGCGCGATGAGACGACGAGGCGACGAGGCGACGAAGCGCGAGGCGCGAACGGTTTACACGTTCGCTGTTCCATTCTATAATTAATAAAGAGAACACTTGTAAAAGTAGCGGCATAGTTCAGCCTGATCTCGGCGTTGGTAGACATTGCGCTGTGCTACGCCTTTTTTTGTGCCTGAACTATGGCCGCTATAAACTAGAAAATTTTGGGGGTTATGGATACCATTACTGAGTCAACACAGTGTATTACCGAACACTATCTCGAAGGCGAGTATGGCCGCATGCGCTACTGGGCCTCTACGCCGCAGCAGGGTGTGCCGATTGTCCTGATTCATGGCTATGGAGCGCTGATCGAACATTGGCGGCGCGTTATGCCGCTGATTGCCCAGGAACATACGGTGTATGCCCTTGATCTGTATGGCTTCGGCTATTCCACTCGGCCACGGGTACCACCCACGCGCCAGATGTGGTCACGCCAGGTTGCCACCTTGCTGGAACACGCCCAGTCCGATACGGCGGTTGTTGTTGGGCATTCCATGGGCGGCATCGTCGCCACTCAGTTTGCCCGTGACTATCCGCAACTGACGCGAGGGCTGGTGCTGGTCAACAGCGCTGGCTTGCAACCGACGCAAGAGCCTTCAGCCTTCGACCGGGCCTTCTTTCGCCTGGTACAGTCCAATGGCGTGGGCGAGATCCTGGCGGGCATTTTTGCCAATCCCTGGGGCGTGCGGCAGGGGCTATTATCGGCCTACCACCGCAAGGAACTGGTAACGCCGGATTTGATCGAAACCTTTAGCGCCCCGCTGCGCCAGCCCGATGGCATCCAGTATTATCTGGCAACCACGCGGGCACTGATAAACCTCAGCCTGGACATCAAGCCGGGCGATCTGACGGGGCCAACGCTGTTGTTGTGGGGTGAAAAGGATCGCTCGATTCCACCCGCAGCGGCGCAGTTCTTCAAGCAGCACCTGGTACCACATGCCGACCTGCATATCATCACCGATAGCGGGCATTGTCCTTTTGACGAAGCCGCAGAGGAGTTTTGTGCAGTACTGCTCGCGTGGGTCAATCGGCTGGCGGTGCAGCAATATCCCGCTGTTGGCACAAATGGGGTGAAGCACATATAATATACGCAGTCAATGAATACGTAACCGTTCAGGGGAACGTTCGCCAGCGGGGGTTGCGGGGGCCGCAGGCCCCCGCGAAACCCTTTTTCGGCCCGTTTTGGCGGCTTTGCCGCCAAAACGGACTGAAAAAGAACCTCCTGGAGCGGCACTGCTCCTCCAAACCAACCCATCTGAACGGTTACAATGAATACATGCTCGATCACTGAACAGTTTGTCCTATCGGCAGTGGGGCTTGTCCTGGCGAAGGAAGAGTTGCCTGTGGCAAAACCGGCGCGGAGCAGGGTAGGGACTCAGCATGCTGGCTCCCTGATCCTACCAGAACCTGGTTTTCTTTTGTGTATTCCTGATATGGAAGAATAACTATGCGTATTATTTTTGTCCGTCATGGTGAAACGGACTGGAACGTAACGCTGCAATATCAAGGGCAAGGCAATGTGCCGCTCAACCGACGTGGGCAGCAGCAGGCGCGACTGGCTGGTGAGCGACTGAAACAATATAAACCCTGTGCCCTGTATACCAGCGATATTGTCCGTGCCCGGAATACGGCCGAGATTATCAGTCCGATTGTTGGTCTGGAACCGATTATGATGCCCGAACTGCGTGAGATCGATGTCGGTCAGTGGGAAGGGTTAACTCCCGAAGAGTTGTATCGCCGCTTCCCGGAGCATATGCGCGAGTATGACCGTGACCCGGCGCGCACGGTGCGGCGCGGTGGCGAGTCGTATGCCCAGTTGCAAGAACGAGCGTTGAAGGCTATGCAAAGCATGTATGAGGCACATATGGGCGAAGAGACGGTGCTGGCAGTCACCCACGGCGGCACTATTCGTGCTATCCTATGCCATGTGATTGGGCTGGATCTGAATAATTTTGGGCGTATGTGGCTCGACAATGGTTCGCTGAGCGAGATACGCTATGGCATGCATGGCTGGCGTCTCGTTCGGCTCAATGATACGGCCCATGTTGAGGGCAAAGATCTTACTTTTGAAGGGGGCGAGTAAAGACGTTGCAAGCGATCGCTCTACCGGCTCTGTCTTGTAACTGTGGAGCGTGGGAGCCACGCTGCCGCCGTATGGCCTATGGCAGCCACACTACTGGCTCTGTCTTGCAACGTTCTCACTTAATATGGAACAAGTATCTGCTACCACAACTGAACGACGTGATCTCTATACCACCAGCATTCAACTCCTGCGCGACATTCTGAGTACGGTTATTCGCGATCAACGTGGCCCGGACGTATTGGAGCTGGAAGAACGCATCCGCCAGATGTGTCTGGCAATGCGTACCGATTCGACTGCTCAACGTACCAACGAGTTGCGTGCGTTTATTGCCAGTCTCTCGATCGATCAGTTGCACAACCTGCTCAAACTGTTTACGCTCTATTTCAGCCTGGACAATCTGGTGGAGCGGTTCGAGCGGCTCCACCAGTTACGTGAGCAGGATCGCCGTGCCTACCCCACCCCACGCAGCGACAGTATTGCCGCCGCTGTCGCCGAACTGCGCAATCATCAAGTGCCCGCCGCAGCTATTCAGGAATGGCTGGATACCGCGCTGATCATGCCCGTATTCACGGCGCATCCCACCGAATCGCAGCGGCGGACATCACTGGCAAAGTTGCGGCGTATCAGCGATGCGCTGATGCTGCTGGCTGCCGGCCATACCTCTAACGGTGCTGGGGCTTTGCTGCCCCATCAGCAAACTGTACTGGTGAACCAGATCGAGGAACAGATGGTTAGCCTGTGGCAGAGCGATATTGTGCGCTATGTCAAACCCAGCGTCCTTGATGAGGTGAACAACGGATTGTATTATTTTCAGGAAGTGTTGCCCGAAGAAGTCCCCCGGATCTACCGCGAGTTAGAACGGGCCTTGCAGACCTTTTATCCTGATCACCCCTGGCGTGTGGCACCGCTGTTGCGCTTTGGGATCTGGATGGGGGGTGACCGTGATGGTAACCCATTTGTAACGCCGGAGGTCACGATCGAGACGGTGCGCATGCTGCGGATCACGACGATCAATAATTTTTTGCAAACCCTGGATGACCTGCATCTAGCGTTAAGCCAATCAGCGGAACAGGTTGGCATTAGTGACGAACTATATGTGTATCTGGAGCAAAACGCGCAACTCTTTCCCCGTCTGGCGCAGAACCTGGCCGAACGGCGTCCACGTGAATTGTATCGCCATCAATGTGCCTACATCCGCGCCAAACTCCAACAAACGTTGGAGCATGTGCAGCGTTATACGCCCCAGTGGGGCCTGGAACCGCATATACGGTCAGCGTCCACCGGGGTGATCTATTATCATAGCAGCGAGTTGCTGGATGATCTGCGGGTGATGGACAAGAGCTTGCGGGCCAACAAGGGGGCGCGGATTGCCGATGGTGTGCTACGCAGCGCGATCCTTGAAGCAGAGGTTTTTCGGTTGCATGGGGCGCTGCTGGATATTCGCCAGCACAGCCGCCGTCATATCAGTGCCCTGCATGAGATTTTCGCCAATGCTGGCATTTGCGATACCTACCGTGATATGGATGAGTTGGCCCGGTCAAACCTGCTCGTGCGGGAGTTGACCAGTTCGCGTCCGCTTATTCCGTTGCGCCTGCATGCCTATAGTGCCGAGACAATTGATGTTATTCAGACCTTCCGCACGGTTGCGGCAATCCTGGAGCAAGTCGATCCAGAGGTAATCGAAAACTACATTATCAGCGGAACAACGGGGCCGAGTGATTTGCTGGCGGTGTTGCTGCTGGCGCGTGAGGCGGGCTTATATCAACCGGGGCGCTATAGCCGGCTGAATATCGTGCCGCTGTTCGAGACCGATGCCGACCTGAAGGGTGCAGCAGCGATACTGGATTTCTGTCTGAAATTGCCGATCTATAACGATCATCTGCGCCTGCGCCATAATGTGCAGGAGGTGATGCTGGGCTACTCCGACAGCAACAAGGACAGCGGGTTTGTCTCGGCCAACTGGGCGCTCTATCGCGCTCAGGTCGAGTTGACCGCGCTGGCAGAACAGCACGAAATTAAACTGCGCATGATGCACGGGCGCGGCGGGGCGGTCGGGCGCGGCGGTGGCCCGGCCAATCGCGCTATTCTGGCCCAACCGCCGGGCACGATTCGCGGGCAAATTCGCTGGACGGAGCAGGGCGAGGTGATCTCCGACCAGTACTTTGATGCGCCCACTGCGCAGCGTCACCTGGAGCAGGTGGTGAATGCCGTGCTACGCGGCAGCTTCCCCGAAACCACGACTGAACCGGCACCAGCCTGGATTGCGACCATGGAGCGGATGAGTGCCATTGCCCGCCAGCACTATCGGGCGCTGGTCTATGACCATTCCGGTTTTGTCACCTATTTTCGGCATGCCACACCCGTGGCCGAGATCAGCCGTCTGCGCATTGGTTCGCGCCCCGCCAGCCGCAGCAACAGCACGCGCATCGAGGATTTGCGAGCGATTCCCTGGGTGTTTAGCTGGATGCAAAGCCGCCATACCCTGCAAGGCTGGTATGGGCTGGGGACAGCGCTGGAACTGATTTGTCAGGAAACCGACGCTACGCAACCTGCGGACTCCCCCGGTCTGACCACGCTGCAGGAGATGTATCAGCGCTGGCCCTTCTTCCGCACCATGATTGGCAGCGCTCAGATGACGCTTTCGCGCGCCGATATGGGTATTGCCCGCCACTATGCCGACCTGGTGCCCGATCAGGCGCTGGCTGATGAGATCTATAGCGCGATTGTCGCCGAATATGAACGCACCTACCGCCTGATCTGCGATGTGGCTGGCTTCTGCGATCTCATGGATCCAACATCGGAGTTGCAACGGACGATGGCCCAGCGTGCGGTCTATGTTGATCCTCTCAGCTACGTACAGATCGAACTGATGCAGCGGTTGCGGGCCGCCCCGTCTGACTCCGAACATGCAGCGATTGAAGCAGCGGTTTTGCTCAGTATTAACGGCATTGCTGCTGGTTTGAAAAATACTGGTTGATGCGTGTGAAGGCAGTGGGTTGGCGGCAATGTCTGTTCCTGATGGTCACGCTGCTCCTGCTGGTGGCGTGTGCCTGGTTGGATGCCCCGCCAACGCTCACGCCGGTAGCGGTGGATGCCACGCAGATGCCGCGTGGCCCGGTCAGCACCCCGATTGCAACCCTGTTGCCGACCAGCCTGCCCTTCCCCTCACCGGAATCAACGCCGCGCCCGCCAGCACTGACGGTCTGGACGACCGAGCAGTCGGAAGATCTGGAGCAGATCAGCGTCCTGGCGGCTGAGTTTGCGGCCCGTGCTGGAATCGAGATCACGGTGATCCCCAAGAGTGTGACCGGTCTGCGCGTGGATCTGATTGCGGCCAACCTGGTCGAAGGTACTCCTCCCGATCTGATCTGGGGCAATCAGGAGGATCTGGCCGGGCTGTTGATCGATGGGCAACTGCAACCGATAGAGGTAGTCGTCCCGATGGATGGATTGTTGCCAGCAACGCTTACTAGCGCAACACGCGCCGAAAAGCTATGGGGCCATCCACTGATGGCACAAGACTTTCTGGTATTGCTGTACAACCGGGCACTGGTGGCCGAACCGCCGCGCACCACAGACGAGTTGATTATGCAATCCCGCACAGTACGTGGTGGCGAATATTATGGTATTGTGACTGCCTGGATCGAGGCGCACTGGTTGCTGGCCTGGTTGAACGGCGCTGGTGGCGCCCTCACAACCCCCGATGGCGAATCGCCTACCCTGAATACTCCCCAGATGATCGACGCGCTCAACTTGATCCGTGAACTGCGCGTGGCTGCGCCGCCCGAACAACATACCTATGCCGATGGCCGCGCCCTGTTTCGTACTGGACAGGTGGGCTTGACGATTGATGGCGATTGGGCCGTTGCGGACTATATCGGGCCAGATGGTCTACCTGACACCGGTATCGCACCTATGCCATATGTACCAGCGACTGGTCGCCGTGCCGCATCAGCGTTCGGCAGTAGCTATTTGATGTTTCAGCGCAACCTGGAGGGTGCTGAACTAGCCTACGCTCAGGATTTTGCCCGCTTTCTGACCGAGCCGGAGACCCAGATACGGCTGGCGCGTGAACTGGGCCGCTTACCTGCCCTGCGCAGTGTCCTGGCCGATCCAGCCGTTGTGGACAACCCGCTGCTGGCGGCCGCCGCCGCTCAGGCAGAGGATGCAAGCGGGTTGCCGCCAACCCGTGGGTTACGTTGCGCGTTGCGAGCGGTCAACCTGCAACTGCGGGCCGTGTTGGATGACACGATCACGCAGGCGCAGATCGCGCAGGCGATGCAGCAGTCGGCCGAGGCGTGTATGGCTGAATAGTGTACCCATAATGTCTCTCACCTCTGCTGTGTCTCGATGCGTCAGATGCTCTCCAGGTCAGGCACAAGAAACGGCTGCTACTTGCGGATGCTCTCGCGGAGCGGCAGCATCCACAAACACATGCACGCTTGCAACCTCTGTCCCGATGATTTCGTCCTACTTTCAGAATGTATATCCTCAACAGGCAGAACGAGCATCGTTCTGTTAACGACATGACCTACACGATGGGCATGCAAATCTGGTAATCCTGGTATTAATGCAGTGCATCGGTACCAGGATTGTCAATCGGTTCTGGTATCGACGCTGCGTATCGGCATCAGAAACCGTGAGTGCAATCGCGTAATTCGTGTTTATACAAACAGGGTGTCAAAATGATGTTACAGATTCCGGGTACAAGAGTAGGTCGGTTTGAAATCATGGCCGAACTGGGACGAGGCGGGATGGCGCTGGTGTATCAGGCGCGACAGATCGACCTGGATCGGATCGTAGCGCTGAAAGTCTTGTCGCCAGCCCTGGTGCAAGACACGGTGTACGTTGATCGGTTCCGGCAGGAAGCCCGGCGGGCGGCAAACCTGGAGCATCCACATATTGTGCCGATCTATGATATTGGTGAGGCCGAGCAACTGTACTACATCGCCATGCAATACATCCCTGGTGAGACGCTCAAGGATATACTGGAACGCCAGGAACCATTGAGTGTGCAGCAGGCGCTTGCAATCCTGACGCCGGTGGCACAGGCGTTAAGCTATGCCCATCGGCGGGGCGTGATACACCGTGACATCAAGCCATCCAATATTATGATCAGCAATGAAGGCTGGGTCTACCTGACCGATTTTGGTCTGGCGCGTGATGTGAACGGTGCTCCCGGACTGACACGCACGGGCATGGTGATGGGCACGCCGGAGTATATGTCACCTGAACAGGCTCAGGGGTTGCCAGATATTGGCCCGCCAGCCGACGTGTATGCGCTTGGTGTGGTTCTCTATGAGGTCTTGAGTGGTGCCTTTCCGTTCCAGGCCGATACACCGCTGGCAATCCTGGCAGCGCGTCTGGTGCAGGAACCACGTCCCTTACGCGAGATGCGTGCGGATGTTTCTCCCGCCGTGGCCGAGGTGGTGATGCAGGCGCTGGCACGCGATCCGGCCGCTCGCTTTAGCACTGCCGACGAGTTGATCGCGGCACTCCATCAGGCAGTGGAAGGCACGGCGATCACGCCGTCTCAACCTGCTGTGGTGCTGGCCGATCCTGATCATTCCCAGGTGGAAGCGGCAGTCGAACCGGTAAAGCCGGCGGCACCCCTACCACCAGCCCGACCCGTACATATTGGCGCAACTATCGCGCTGGGACGTGATCCGCAGCAACCCGCAGCACAGGCGACGAACCAGCAGTGTGCGGCTTGCGCAACCTGGAATCCAGTCGGGGCAATCTTCTGTGTGAACTGTGGGCGCTCGCTGATAGAGGAAGCGTATCGGCGGGAAACGGCGGCGTATGCAGCAGAAGCTCCGATTGGTGCAGCAACTGAAACATCGCCGCCGCCGACTTTCGCGCCGCCGAGAATGCCTGAGCCGATGCCTTCCGTGCCATCCCCTGCGGTTCCCCAGTCAAAGTCCAGGCGCACACACGCGCATCCGTGCGGGCCAGGGCCAGTTGTATGGAATGGTATGGGTAGCGGTTTTTTTCTGATCGGACTGGCTATTCTGTTTTTGACGCGCACGATCTGGCCTGGCATTTTTATCTTGATTGGATTATCGGGCTTCTTTAGCAGCGCGGCGGCCAACCGTCCCTGGTCAGGCGTGAGTACAGCCGTGTTCTTTATTGGCATGGCGATTATTGCCGCGTTAAACGCCTGGTGGCCGGGTATGTTGATACTGATCGGTATCACTGCCATCCTCAGCGCTACCCGCCACTCGGATCGGTGTGGGTGGTGAGCAGCGCGGCGGCTTCGCGTTCGCACATTGGAGCGTTCAAAAGAGGTAGCGCGTCCCTCTCCGGGGCGCGGGCGGGCGTTGGAGATGCGACCTATGGCCGCATCTGTTGGGGAGTACGTCGGAACGGCGTTCCTCATTTTGAAGACCGCAGAACGACTAAAGTCGTCACTATAACGGTCACGTCAAAACTGGTACGCCCGTGTCGCGCCCCGCAGGGACGCGTTACGTCTTGTGCTGCACGCTTCGCGCATCCGCGCATCCGCGTCACGGTGAGCCACGCGGGGGGAAAGAAGTCGTGCAGCACGAGGTGATATGAATGTACCCTGAACGCGGCAAACAACGGGCAGATGGTACCTGGAACGAAGCGCAGCGCTCTGTAGGGTCTCAGGCTCTGAGGCGGGAGATTCTTCGCTCCACTGCGTTCCGCTCAGCATGACATGGGCAGGGTACACGTTGCCACGTTCAATCCAGACTGGTATGACACGGGTTATTGCGCTGCATCAAGCATATACGGTTCCAGCAGGAGGAACCAGTTTCGCGCTAACACCTCGTACTCCTCAATGCACAACTCGGCTCGATCATCCGAGAAGCCTGTATCGGTTCTAATGTGATCATACTGTTCTGGATCACTACCATACACATGACATAATATACTGTAATACCGTTGCGCATCCAGGCTATGTTCGCCCCAAAAATCCTCTTCATCAAATTCTGTACGATCAGCGCTTTCCAGGTTAAACAGATCGGCCGCACTGATAGCGATGTCCTGTCCATTTTCGTAAAACTCGATCAGTAATAACGTAGCCAGACTATCGGCGGCATCCTCTTCGCGGCCCACAACCGGCAACTCATACATTGCAATCAGCGCATGCGCCAGTTCGTGGAACAGGGTATGCATGAGCGCATGAGTGGTAACCTCTTCGGCAGTAACTCCCATGCTATCGGTATATTCGGCCGCTGCAAACCGTTCTTCTACCTCAGTCAGAAACGTGTAGGGCATGTAGATCTCGTTGGTTTCAGGATCATAGAGCGGGCCATATTCGCCACCAAAAATAATATCGAGTGGTTGGGGTAGCTCGAACGTCTCATTGATAAACGCCACCAGTGCCTCAATGTCGCCCGCTGCTTGCAGGTTGGTGGCAATCGCCATTTCATCGGCATCGGTTGGCGATTCATAGATAACCCGTGCCTGTGGGGTGTAATCGAGGGTATCTGAAGAAACGTCACTATCGGTACCACAACTGGCAAGGAGCAAAATCAGCAGGAGGGCTATGGTGGGCAAGGTTCTAGAAAGATCCATCAGGTGCAATCTCCTTCCAGGGCACATAGTCGGTCGCATATGTCATACCGTTTTGACTTGACCATTCCGCATGTTCGTGCTATTCGTCCTCCACCGAGACTGCGTTGCGGTGGGGGTGCGGGGGCCGCAGGCC
>CALANA010000051.1 GCA_937925925.1 uncultured Chloroflexales bacterium
TAGCAGGCCACCAGCATACTGGTAAAGCACTTGGTCGAAGCCACGCCAATCTCCGGCCCGGCGTGCAGATAGATCGGCCCGCCATCGGCCAGGCGTGCGGCCTGGCTGCCAATCGCGTTCACAATCGCCACGCTCCGCACCTGTTGCGCCCGCGCCTCCTCCATCGCCGCCAGCGTATCGACCGTCTCGCCACTCTGCGAGATCGCCAGCAGTAGCGCCCGCTCGTTCAGCAGCGGCTGGCGGTAGCGAAACTCACTGGCATAATCGACCTCCACCCGCACCCGCGCCAGCGTCTCAATCATAAACTTGCCCACCAGCGCCGCATGCCAGGCCGTGCCACAGGCGACAGCATAGATGTGATCGACCTGGCGCAACTCGGCATCTGTCAGACGGAGATCTTCAATATGTACCGTCCCGCCCTCCTGGTCAATCCGTCCACGCAACACATCCATCAGCGCCCGTGGCTGCTCATAGATCTCCTTCTGCATAAAGTGTTTGTAGTCGCCCTTTGCCGCCGCCACCGGATCCCAGCTCATAGTCGTAGGTATAGGCGGCACCGACACACCTTCGAGGGTGCTGATCTGCACCTGATCACGGGACACGACAGCAATTTCACGACTCTCCAGAAACAGCATCTGGCGCGTATGATCGAGGATAGCCGGCATATCCGAGGCGATGAAATACTCGTCTGTTCCCAGCCCAATCACCACACCTCCGGCATTACCCAGCCGCGCCGCCACCAGCTTGTCTGGCTCGCGGATGCTCATGGCAACCACGGCATTCCCGCCGCGCATGTCGCCCAATGCCAGGCGCACCGCTTGCTCCAGCGAGCCGCTCTGACGATAGTACACACCCACCAGATGGGCAATCACCTCGGTGTCGGTCTGCGAACGAAAGGTGTGGCCCTGCTCGATCAGCCGCCCCTTTAGTTCCAGGTAGTTCTCGACAATTCCATTCTGGATCACCACAATCTCGCCGTCCTGGTCGCGGTGCGGATGCGCGTTATCCTCAGTCACACCGCCGTGGGTCGCCCAGCGGGTGTGGCCCAGCCCGATGTTGCCCTGTGCCGGGCAGTCGCTCTGTAGGCGCTCAACCAACCGCCCCAGCTTGCCGGTGCTGCGGCGGATCTGCAAGCCCAGTTCGGGATCATAAATAGCGATGCCCGCCGAGTCGTACCCCCGATACTCCAGCCGCTGCAATCCACCAACGACGATCTCTGTTGCCGACCGCGAACCGATGTAGCCTACTATTCCACACATAGGGTCATGCTCCTTCTTCTGGTTTTGGGAAATGGCAGATGGGGTATGGGAAATAGCAGATGGCAGGAGCAGATACGGAGCTGATCCCCATCTGCCATCTACCACTTGCTATATACTCATACGGAGCTGATCCCCATCTGCCATCTACCATCTACCATCTGTCACCTGTCACCTGAAATTGAAGCATTACCAGGCTGATCCTTTTACGCCTTTGCTTCTTTGCGCCTTTGCGTTAAAAATGCGGCCGTGCGGTACACGACGCAATGCGCAACATAATGCGCAACGCGAGACGCGCAGCATCAACTATGGCACGATATTGGGGAAACACAAGAATGGGGTGGTTCACGACGTTGCACGTTGTCCTGGCCCGTCACCGGGAGGCGTTGTGCAACGTTTACAGGTGGTGCCCGCACCTGGGAGGCATCCGCTGATTCCTCGATTTTCCGGCTCGCATCAGCGCTAGACATGCGGTCTATCGTGGTTGAGCCGTTACCTCTGCCCTACGGCAGAGAACCTCCGCCTCGTCAACTCCAGCACTGAAATGCGCCAGAGTCCATGCGCTTGTATCCAACTGATTCGTGGTGATCATTCCTCCTGGTCGCTTTCCCCACATGCGACGATACGATACAATGGCTGTGCGCCTAGTATAGCATAGATTGGGGACGCGGTCGTTCATGCCCCAAGGATTTCGCCCTCGGCAGAGCGGTACTTTTCTCTTTTCTGATGCCCTCTTTTCGCCTTTGGCGAAAAGAGGGCATCAGCAGCGCGTCCCGTCCCTACGACTGCGGACGAAACGCAGCGGTGGATGCCCCACCGCGCCCGTCCTGACAGAGGGAAGGGGGTTCGAAAAGATGCGGAAGGATGAAGTCAAATTGGTCTTAAGGATGACGACGAGACTGTCTCTGGAAAGAGATTGCGAGGGGGCGGAGGGACGTTGCATGCAACACTCATACGCCGCAACACCTCCTTTCTGGTACGATGCGGTGAAGCCGCACCAGAAAGAGGACATGTGCGACTCTCCCCATATCCCCCCGCCGAGACGAAGTCTCGTTGTAGTACTACACTGGCAATACCTCACCGTCTCGTCTCTATGTTACTTGCTTCGTACTGGTGCAGGCCATTCCTGTTCACATACGGATAGGCTATCACTGGCCCTTGCACGCCGATCTGCACCGGCACGCCAGGGCTGAGATCCAGACGCATCAACGTGCGTGCGTGCAGGTGCAAGCCGTTATTCAGACGCAGTTGGAGCAACTGATCGTGTCCAAAAAACGTTACCTGCTCAACCCGACCTGCACCCTGCGGATCGGGCTGGAGCAAGAGCATTTCCGGGCGCACCAGAATATCGACCGGCCCGTGGGTTGGTACTGCCAACGGCAATCGTCCTAGCACGCATTCGACACTGGTCTCCTGCGCATAGCCGGGCAGAAAATTGGTCTCGCCCACAAACGAGGCCACTTCGCGTGTGGCAGGCTGGACATAAATGTCCTGTGGACGGCCATGCTGCATCACCTGCCCATCAAACATCACCACCACCAGATCGGCAATGCTAAACGCCTCTTCCTGGTCGTGGGTGACAAAGATGGTCGTTGTGCCCGCGGCTCGCAGTATCTCGCGTACCTCGGTACGCATGCTTTTGCGGAGTGCCGCATCCAAATTGGAAAACGGCTCATCCAGCAGAACCACCGCCGGTTGCGCCACCAGGGCGCGGGCCAGGGCCACCCGCTGCTGCTGCCCGCCCGAAAGCTGATGTGGATACCGCTCGCCCAGCGTCGCCATACCTACCATGTCCAGCATCGCCTGTACATGGCGCTGATGCATGCGGTTGCCTTTCCCGCTAAGCGGAAATGCCACATTCTTATACGTCGTCAGATGCGGAAAGAGGGCATAATCCTGAAACACCATGCCCACCCGCCGCGCTTCAGGTGGCACCCACGAACGCGGGCCGGCCACACACTCGTCTTCCAGCCAGATCTCACCTGCATCAGGCGTTTCCAGGCCAGCGATCAAGCGCAACGTTGTTGATTTGCCACAACCGCTTGGCCCCAGCAAAGCCACCAGCGTCCCACGCTGAATTTGTAGTGACACATCGCGCACAGCGACCACCTCGGCGCTATAGGCTTTGCGCAGGTTACAAATGTCGATAGCCGGTTTAGTTATGTTCATGGAGTACCCTGTCTAGCCCGACCTGACTACGTCCCATCAGGAGCAGCAGTGTCAGCAATGTCAGTACAATCAATACAAAAGCAGCCGGGGCAGCCTGGGTATGTACCGACTCGCTGGCTGCAGCCCAGATTCGTACCGACAGCGTGTCGAAGCCCGGTGGCCGGAGCATAATTGCCATGGGCAACTCCTTCATGCCGGTAATAAAGATCAGGGCCCAACTGGCAGCAATGCCGGGGGCTGCAATTGGCAGAGTCACGCGGCGAAAAACGGTTACCGGGCGACAGCCCATCACCCGGGCCGCCTGTTCCAGTGATGGCCCAACCCGGCGGAGGGCAGCCTCGTTGGTCGCCACTGCCTGCGGCAGCAAACGCAACGCAAAGCCGATAATCATCATCATGATCGTGCCGTATATGAATGGCACCCAGCGGTTGAAGAGTAACACCAGGGCCAGACCAGCAATAATGCCTGGCAGGGCAAACGCGCTCTTGCTTACACCCAACAACAACCCGCTGAGGCGGCCAGGATAGCGTGTTGCGAGCAGAGCCGGCGCAAAGGATAGGAGAGTTGCCAGGGTAGCGGCCGCAGCGGCAACGATCAGGCTGCCCAGGCCAGTTTGCCATAACCCCTGGCTATTGATTCCCCAGATCTGATCAACTCTGGTAGGGAAGAAGATGCCCTGCACACTCAGCCCACCCAGCACCAGCAATGGTATCCCTGATGACAGCAGCACCAGCATAGCGATTGCCGCGCATGCCAGCCAGCGCCCGAATAATCTCAGCCGCACGATCTGCACTGGCCGCCAGGCCGCAGCACGCGTGGTACGGCGCATACGCTGGCTGGCCCAGGCTTCACCGATCAGCAGCGGCAGGGTTAGCCCGATCAGCACAAAGCTCAAGATCGAAGCTCCGGAGCGATCAATCTGGCCGGTGAACTGTTGAAAAATGGCGACGGTAAAGGTACGATAGCGCAACATCGCCACCGTCCCGAAATCCGAGAGAACATACAGGCTGACCAGAAGTGCGCCCGCCGCTGCCGCTGGTGCAATTAGCGGCAGTGTGATGCGGCGAAATGTTTGCCACGGCCCGTGCCCAGATATGCGCGCCGCCTCCTCCAGCGTCCGATCCAGCGAGCGCAACGAGGCGGCGACCGGCAGGTAGACATACGGAAAGACCGATAGGCCAATCACCAGAGTGGCCCCGGTCAGATTGTAGATCCGTGGGAGCGGCAGTTGTCCACGGGGAAGGTCAAACATATTTATGGCCGCAGCTTCAACCAGGCCACCGCGCCGTAGCAGAATAATCCAGCAAATAGCGGCGACATAGGCCGGTATCGCCAGCGGTAGCGCCAGCAACCAGCGCCAGATCGACCGCCCCGGCAGGTCGGTGCGTTCAACGAGCCAGGCAGCGACCACACCAATAATGAGCGTAAAGCCAATGGTGGTGATGACCAGCCAGATCGTGTTTTCGAGCAGCCCTGGAATCTGGCCGTGCCACAGGCGGCCCCACACGCCGGGTGTCACATTCCAGGTGCGCAGCAGCATATAGCCCAATGGCAACGCCGCCAGTAACGTCACCAGCAGTGCAGCGACGCTTAACACCAGGGGGGAGCGCTGTACGCGCAACCGCAAGGATAGTGGTATGGCTATGTGCATTGGTTCGTTCTCTCCGTATCATGGCGATGGCCCATAGGTATCGCCTGCAAAAAGCCTTTTCCGGTGGGCTGAGAGACACTCTGAACAGCGCTTCTGTCGCATACTCCCACAGCTTTTCAGCTTTTCAGTCAGTGGTCAGTCACATTGAATATGCGTCGTTACTACGTATCCTTCAACACCACGGTGGTCAACCACTAGTATACGATGACGGAAATCGCTCCAGGGTTTTGTCATGCGGAGCGCAGCGCAGCATCTTGCGCCGCGCAGCCTCTTCCCCATCCCGTTGTCATGCTGAGCGAAGCGCAGCATCTTGCGCCGCGCAGCCTCTTCCCCATCCCGTTGTCATGCTGAGCGAAGCGAAGCATCTTGCGCAGCGCAGCCTCTTTCCCATCCCGTTGTCATGCTGAGCGAAGCGAAGCATCTTGCGCAGCGCAGCATCTTGCGCCGCGCTTGGTCATGCTGAGCGCAGCGAAGCATCTTCCTGATCGTAACCAAGCGCCTTCGCTCCGGCTCCGCCTCCGCTCCAGATGACAGACAACGACAGAAGTATGAAGGCCCGCTTGTACTAGTTTCTCAATCCATCGGAATGAATTTCAGTATTGTACACTACTTGACAATGCCCATCGATCTGATGGACGATGGGAGCGATCGCGCACCACCTGTCATTAACCAGAAGTGCGCGATCGCTTGAGCATAACGTCTCTTTCGCCCTCGACAGAGGCGGGGCGATTGTCCGCTTGCCCCTATACGCATCACGTTACGGGCTGCCGCCTTTACAACCCGTTGCTGTTCTGGCAAAACAGGCCAGCGAAGCTGGCCTGTTTTGCCAGAACAAGAGAGATTCTTGTGAGCCGTAGGCCCCCAAACCCCCAACCGGAGGTTTACGTTGATGCGGATGGGAACGAGCGGACGCTTGCCCCGCCATCATCCGCTACCAATCATGGGTAGCCCGCCTGCTGCGCCAGCGCCCGTGTCGGCTCCAATTCGCCCCATATATCTCTGAGCCGCAGATCAACCAGCCGAAACTCCTCCAATGGTGCTACTCCTTCGGCCAGTTCAATCCCCGGTAGAATCGGATATTCAAAGTTCTGCTCGGCATAGACCTGCTGGCCTTCTGGTGTAAGCATGAACTCCACAAAAAGCTGCGCAATGTCAGGATTAGGGCCACCGTTAATAATCCCCGCGTTGGTGGAATTATAGGCGATACCCATCTCACCTTCGCCCTGGTCAGGGTAAATGACGCCGACTGGCGCACCTTCGGCCAGTGAGAGATGGTAGTAGTAGTGGTTGACCCAGCCTAATTGCAACTCGCCCGCGCCAACGGCCTTGCGTATATCAGTATGCCCGCCGAAAAACTGGGTGCCGTTGGCGACCATGTCACGCATAAACTGCTCGGTTCGTTCTTCGCCCAACAGTTCGCGCATTACCACCAGGTTGGCCATGGTCGCACCGTTGGTGCTTTGCGGTGCCCCCACCTGCCCCGCCCATCGCGGATCAGTCAGATCGAGCAGTGATGTGGGCACGTCTTCTGGATCGACCAGTTCGGTATTGTACATGATCACCCGCGCCCGCAAGGTAAGCGCCACCCAGCCACCATCGTCGGCGCGATAGGCATCAGGTACCGACATAACGACCTCAGACTGGCTGGGCGCAAAAATACCCTCGGCAGCCAGGCTTTCCATTGTCAGCAGATCGGAGTTAATGAGGACATCAGCCTGGGGATTGCTGCGTTCTTCCAGGATGCGGGCGGCCAATTCGCTGTTACTGCCGCTGAGCAGCGTCACGTTAATATTAGGATAAGCCGCATTGAACGCCTCCAACACCGGGTTGAACAGCGTCTCGGCGCGGGAAGTATATACCACCACCTCACCGGTAATGTCTGAATCAGGCATAGATCTGGTCATTGTCTGCGGTGTACTCGTCTCCGCTGCCGCCATCGTATCTGGCGTGGGTGTCACCTCCACAACGACGGTGCGTTCGACAATCACAGTATTTTCGATCACCTGCGGTTCAGGTGTCGGTACATCAGCCGCGGTTTGCCCACCACAGGCCACCAGCAAGGTCAGGATGAGCACAGCACTGAGGCCATGCAACCATCTATGGATGTTATTCGGTCTCACGAAACAGCCTCCACCATTTCTAGCTACTATAGCAATCCTATCTCAATGATCAACTGGAGTCCAGGCACAAGCCTGGACGGAGCTAGCCCCAGGCGCAAGCCTGGACGCTGGTGCTTCACGCCTGTTGTAGGATTGCGATAAGAATGATCAACTCGTCCAGTTTCCGATTACGCTTGCTTTGTGTGTTGTCCTCCTTTTCTAGTCAGGACTTACGCCGTCGCCTGAATCAAACGTTCCTTCGACGACGCTCAGAGCTTGCCCTGAGCGCAGTCGAACGGGACAAGCTCTGAGTGAAGCCGAATGGGGCAGCGTGGAAAAGACTCTTCTGTCTCTCCCTATTTTCGTCTTCGGCGAAAATAGGGAGAGAAAAACAAAAAGTGCCGCTCTACCAAAAGCGAAAAGCTGAGTTGAACAGACCACTGTGTAAGTCCTGTATTTATACTTCGTTTAGACCTGCCCTTCCGTACTGGTTTCATGACTGGCATCAAGCAGGCGATGATCACTCAAATGGAGTTCATAGGCATGGGTGCCATCACTATCGTGGCTTAATACCCGCCGTGAACGGGGTAAGTAGCAATTCCCAACGTTACGGTACTGGTCGGAATAGGTTGAACTGCTGACAATGCGTTGGGTTGTATGATCACGAAAGACCACCGTGAAGTGCGTTGGAACATAGCGCTCATCCGGCAATGAGTGGGTAGCAATGATCTGGATCGTAAAGCACTGTTCGCCCATGACCCGATAGACCTGGGTGATATGCCCATCGCGCACACGATAGTATGATTGGAGTGGATCGCCATGCAGATCGATCCGTGTTCCTAATGGGTGCGGTGACGGATCCATAGTCAAGACATAACGCCCATCGCGTTCCTCAAAAGGTGTTGGCCAGCGATGGCCGATCATCGACTGCAATTCGCGCTCAGCCCACAACTGGGCGGTGCTATCGAGAAGGCGTACCTGTACATGGTGTGGCGTGTAAATGGTTGTGTCACCCTGGCTCTGCAGATCATCGAGCTGCGCCACGACTCTGGCCGTGAATCCGGTGAACCCACGCGGTAATTTATAACTCCGGGCGCTGGCTCCTTGCAATAAGGCCCGCGCCTGCGGGTCGTCTTGTATAGCATTGAATGGGGGTGATACATGCATCATTATCTCCTTATTTCATACGTAGCTTGTGAACACAAAACGCTGAACGAGCGACGAACCACCACGCTGTTCCAGGAGGTACGTGGTAGATCATCTACTGCTCTTCCGCAGGTGAAAAAATGTTGTGAACAACAATGTAACTATGACCAGCCATACTGCCGCCGCGCACGCAAGATGAGCGCAAGAAAGAATGGCCCGCCCGCGAAGGCAGTGATCAATCCCACCGGTACTTCCGCCGGGGCGGCGATGGTGCGGGCTAACAGATCGGCCAGCATCAGCAGCGTCGCACCCGTCAAAGCACATGCTGGCAACAACAAACGATGATCGGGGCCAGCCACCAGCCGGATGATATGCGGCACAATCAGCCCGACGAAGCCAATCGGCCCCGCCGTAGCCACTGCTGCCCCGGTCGCCAATGCTGCCAGCAGTACGGCCCGACGCTTGACTTGCTCAACTTCTACGCCCAGGTGCCGTGCTTCAGCTTCACCCAGTGCAAACAGGTTGAGCGGGCGACTAAGCAGAGGGGCCAACAACAGGGCCAGCAGGATACACGGCGCGGCTCCCAGCGTCATTTCCCACAGGACGCCGTTTAACCCACCCATTGTCCAGAAAACAATCGAGCGCAACTGCGGTTCATCGGCCAGATAGGTCAACAATCCGGTGCCAGCCCCGGCCAGCGCGTTGAGCGCCAGGCCAATCAACAGCATGGAAGCAATGTCGGTACGTCCATTGCGTTGCGAAAGATGGTAGACCAGCAGCGTGGTACATGTCCCACCGATAAAGGCCACAACTGGCAAGGTAAAAATGCCCAGCGGCGCAAAGCCGATGACGATGACGGCCACGGCTCCCAGTGCTGCTCCACTGCTTACCCCAATCAGTCCCGGATCAGCCAGGGGGTTGCGAAAGACGCCCTGGAGCAATGCCCCGGCCACTGCCAATCCTGCGCCTACCAGCCCACCCATCAGCACCCGTGGCAGACGGATAACCCATAAGATGGCCTGTTGTTGCTGTGTAACAGCAACATCCAGCGTGATACCCAGCCGGTCGAGCAAAATTGCCACGACCGTGCGCGGTGGCACTGCCACCGCGCCAATACCGACCGCCAGCAGCAACGCCGCTATAAGCAGCAGACTGAGCAGCGGGAGCAAGGCGGTGCGGATCGGCACTCTGAGATGCGTACCCGCAAAGCGGGCCAATCGGAACGTTGTTTCCATCGCTTTAGCTCCACCTCTGGCTGATGTTGATCAGCAACCAGAACTGTCGATTGTGATTCATACCAATGTGACTGCGCCCTTCCGCCTCTTTTCGCCCTCCCTACCCCCCGCTCGGAGGGGTTGGGAGACAAGGCGGGAACCCCTATGCGTATCACGTTAAGGGCTGCCGTCCTTACAACCCGTTGTGAGATTCCTGGGAGCCGTAGGCCCCCAAACTCCCAACCGGAGGCTTACGTTGATGCGCATAGGGGGCAAGGGAGGAACCCCTTGCCTCTGTCAGGACGGACGCGCCGGGTCATCCGCCGCCGCGTTTCGTCCGCAGCAGCGGGGACGGGACGCGCAAGAGCAAAGAACTGCTCTGCCGAAGGCCCCCCCATTGCTCCCCTGCAATTGGGCGGCGAACGATCACGTCATTCGTGTTCATGACAAGCACATGCGGAATGGTCACGTCGAAACGCAACAGTATCAGACAAGCCCGGAATAGGGTGATCATGATTGCCCCGCCTGTATCCCTTCAGCGTGAAAGACCGTCACAAGATCGGCCAGTGCCTGCCCGGTGCGTGGCCCCAGTCCCAACAAATACAGGTCATCCATCGCCACAATGCGCCGATTGCGGCCCGCCGGTGTCTCGGCCAGGCCAGGTATGTTGAGCAAGCCTTCCTCACCACCAACCGACTCCAACCCTTTTTCCAGTACCAGCAGGATGTCCGGTTGGGCAGCGATCACGGTTTCCGGGCTGAGAGCTTCAAATTCCACAATCCCCACCTCTGCCCCGACATTAATGCCGCCCGCCGCAGCGATCATCGTATCGGCCGGTGTGTTAGAACCTGCAACCGCTTGCATGCTGGTACCGCGCAGATACAGAAACAACACGCGTGGTGCAGGATCGGTCACCTGATCGCGTAACGCTCGTGCCGTCGCAATATCCTGTTCGATCTGGGCAATGAGTCGCTCACCGCGTTGCGGCACGCCCAGCGCCTGAGCAACAAAGCGTACTTTCTGCAATGGAGATTCGAGCGTTGGCGGATCTGCAACCAGCGCAACCGGCACGCCTGCACTGCGTATCTGAGATAGGACTTCGGGCGGCCCGGCGGCTTCATCGCCAATTACCAGCGTGGGATTCAGCGACAGCAACCCCTCAGCATTCAGTTGGCGCTGATAGCCAATGCGCGGCAGATCCTGAACACCTTCGGGCGGGTAGGAGGCGCTCACATCGACGCCAACCAGATAATTGCCCATATCGAGCGCAAAAATAATCTCAGTAATATCGCCATTGAGACTGATCAATCGCTCCACCGACTCAATCGTCACCAGCTCACCGTCAAGACCAGTCACGGTTGTCGGCAACTGTGGTGTCATCTCTGGCTCAATCAAGGAGGGTTCAGCCAGACCCATTGGCGCTGGCTGAACCGTTGTGGTGATGGTTGGGGGATCAGGGGCGACGGGGGCTGCGGTGGCACTGGCAGATACCGCAACATCCGTCGGTACGGAGGATACGCTGGCTACGCCCTGGTTACCACAGGCGTTGAGCAAGGCCAGCATCAGCAGAAGTGGGAACAGAATTCGATGATACAGTATACACATCTGAAGACGTATGATCAGGTGATGTTGTAAACCGGGCATAGACTATTCCTTTATTAGTCGTCAAATCAGACTTCCATAGTACGCTATAGGTATATCTGTTTTCACGATAATGAGAGACACGAAAGGTCACATTATATTGCTGCAAGGCCAGAGGCTGTATGATGCCTCAAGTCCGCATTGAGCATCCAGCGGTTCAGCCTTCAGCTTCGGGTAATACCAGCACGAGCGGTGTTGCCAGGGTGGGATGGGCTTGAACAACCACCTGTACCTGGTACACAGCGGTGAGTTGTGGCGCATTAAGAACCTCCCAGGGTGTACCGAGGGCCACCAGTTGTCCGTTGGACAGTAACCCGATACGGTCGGCATAGGTAGCTGCCAGGTTCAGATCGTGCAGAATAGCTAGCACCGAGCCACCGGCGGCGGCGACCGCCCGTGTCAGACGCAGGATCGTATGTTGATGTCGCAGATCAAGCGCGGCAGTTGGTTCATCCAGCAGCAGGATAGGCGCGGTTTGCGCCAGCACCCGCGCCAGCGTAACCAGGGTCTGCTCACCGCCCGAAAGTGTCGGAAAGGTACGGGTTTCAAAGGGCAAGGCCTGGGTACAGGCCAGGGCCTGGCGTGCAATTGCAACGTCATCGTTGCGCTCGCGCTGCTGCAGATGCGGATGCCGGCCCATCAGCACCACTTCCATGGCGGTAAAGGGAAACGAGATACTGAAGCGTTGACGCATCACCGCCCGCCGGCGCGCCTGTTCGCGGTTGCTGATCTGCTGTAATGCCACGCCATCGAGCAACACCTCGCCCTGATCGGGATGGAGATCACCGGTGAGCAGGTTCAGCAACGTCGTTTTGCCGGCACCATTCGGTCCCACAATCACCAATACTTCCCCTGGCTGCAATGCCAGTGAAACCTGGGCAATCAGTGCTTTGCCATTGACGGCATAGCTCACAGTGCGTGCTTCCAGGATCGGTGCGGGTGCCGTGGTTCCGTGATAGGGGAGCGCCATGGCTGCAATGTGCGCATGATCGGTATGATGTACTTGTTGATGACAGCCTTCGTGTGTCATATCACTCGCTCTCCCCAGGCGATAACCGGTCTGTCGCTGCTGCGGGATAGGGCTACAGTGTTGGTGTACCGGTTCAGGGTAATGGTTTGCTTGAAAAAATATTCTTAGTTAGGTTATACTAATATCCGGCATTTGTCAAGTCTCTCTATCACGCTTAACAAGAGGTGCTTGAAACCGTTGTTGCCGATAATATCGCCTGCTATGCTGTATTGGGACTTTGGATCCAGTGCCATCGCACGTGTATCAGGACAATGAAGTCGGGAGTGGATCACGCTTAAGCGTGAAGAATAGCTGTATTCGAGACTACTTCATTTCACATAACCGCTTAGCTGATCGCAGTCTTTCAATTTGAATGTAAGGATAACCAGGATAATATTATAAAGTAAACCTTATACTTTGGTTAAGTATAGCTCAACTCAAAAATATTGTCAATATGCAAAAACAGATATGGCGTCGCAGCATCGTCGGCATACTCAGGGCCAGATTGGCGGTCGTGGAGTACCTGTTCACCGTGCCTCCGCCACAGCGGTCTGGGCGACCGCTTCCTCAGGGCCAGATTGGCGGTCGTGGAGTACCTGTTCACCCTCAAGGGCACATGCCCGCGCTCCCAGGCGCACCATCAACGCTGACGACCGCGCGTACCCCCAGATGGGAACAGTTGCGGTCGTGGATCGGTTTTGACAGATACAATCGGCTCTGGTATGCTGCATTTATGCGCTGTGCGTCTGGTTATGAGCGTATCACCTGTGCAGGCGGAACCTGACCATGATGACTTCACGCTATATTGATCCGACCACGGATTTCGGCTTCAAGCGCCTGTTTGGGGAAGAGGATAGCAAAGCGATTCTGAAGGCCTTCCTGGACGCCATCCTGGAACTGCCGCACCCGATTGCCGACCTGAATTACATCCCGACCGAGCAGCGGCCCGCCAGCGCCGATGAGCGTGCGGGCATTTATGATGTCTATGGTGTCGATACCGAAGGCCAGCGCTTTATTGTGGAAATGCAACGCGGGCGGCAGATCCACGTCAAGGAACGCTCGCTGTACTATGCCACCTTTCCGATTACGCAGCAGGTCCAACGTGGCGAGGTACTCTATCCGTATCGGCTCTTGCCGATCTATGTGATTACCGTTCTGAACTTTGGCCTGGACAGCGACCCGCGCCATCGGCGGCGCATCCAGTTGTGCGATACGGCGACCGGCCAGCCGTTTTACACCGGGCTAACGTTTGTCTACATCGAGTTGCCCAAGTTCCAGACGACGCTCGATCCATCGCTGTCGCTGGCCGACAAGTGGGTGTACATGCTGCGCAATCTCCCGGCATTGATGGACATTCCGAGCGAGTTGGATCAGATGCCGTTTACCGAGGTCTTTCGGCGTGCAGAGGAGGCGGCGCTCTCGCCCGCCGAGCGCGAACGCTACGAGTGCAGTCGCAAGGAGACGCTGGACGAGCAGGGCCGTATCATCACCGCCCACCAGGAGGGCCGGGCCGAAGGTCAGATGGAAAGTCGGCTGACTATCGCCCGCCAGATGCTGGCTGACGGCGAAGATCGGGCCAAAATCATGCGCTACACTGGCTTAACGCTGGCCGAACTGGAGCGGATTGCCGCCGGACAGGAATTGGCGTAACGATTAGAGCAATCCTACATCGGTGGCGAAGAACGGCAGTCCTGGCTTGCGTTTGAATCTCGCTCCGTGCAGACGCAGCCTGGGCTTCGATGTACGATTTGGTATAGGCTTACTCTCTCGTACACGATGACGGAAAGAACTCCAGGGTTTGGTCATGCTGAGCGCAGCGCAGCATCTTGCGGAGCGCAGCAGCTTCCCTGCGGATGGGATAGGATCCTTCGCTTCGCTCAGGATGACCTTCGCGTCGCGCAGGAGGCCATGCGCGTCACGCAGGAGGCTATGCGCGTCGCGTCGGAGGCCATGCGCGCCGGCTCCGCCGCCGCGCCGGAGGCCAGACACCGGATGGCGGTCGTTAGGCTCTCTGGTACTAGTCCTGCTTATCTACAAGATTGAGAAACGCGATGAAATATGCTACGCCCCTACTGCTGTTGTTGCTGATCGGATCGATTGCCCTGCTGATGTTGCGCCCAGGCGTGGCCCAGACGCAGGCCGATGGCTTTGCCGTGCCCGCCTTCACGCGCCTGTGGACTCGCACCGATGCACCGGTGGCAACCGGACAGGCCGACCGCTCGTGGCTGTGGGGCGCAGCACCCGGCCCACGCCGCTATGAACGCTTTGCCGAGGCAGACGGTGGGGTGCGGCTTGTGCAGTACTTTGATAAGGGACGCATGGAATTGACCGATCCCGCTGCCGGGTCTGGCCCGTGGGCGATCACCAGCGGCTTGCTGGTGGTGGAGTTGATCAGCGGTGCGATCCAGACCGGCTATCAAGACTTTGTGGCGCACACGCCGGCAGCCATTCCGATCGTGGGCGATCTGGTTGCCAACCCGGACGCACCGACCTATGCGCAGTTAGCACCCATCGCCACGATTGCAGGGAACAATCGTGCGCCCGACCGTCGCGGCCAGCGCGTCAGTGCCACCTTTGGCCCGAACGGGATCGGCGATGCGCCCGATATGGCTCTGCCGGAAACCGAAATCATCGTGTATGAGCCGGTAACCGGCCATAATATCCCGCGCATCTTCGCCGATTTTCTGCAACAGCAGGGTGTGGTCAGCGTAGATGGACGCACGCAGCGTGAGCAAATCATCGATCCCCTGTTCACGTTGGGCTATCCGATCAGCGAACCCTACTGGGTACGTGCGCAAGTGGGCGGTCAGCCAACGATGGTACTGTTCCAGGCCTTTGAGCGACGGCTGATCTCGTACACGCCGGGGCATCCGCCCGCCTGGCGCGTCGAACTGGGCAACGTGGGCCAGCACTACGTTCGCTGGCGTTATGGTCAGCCCTTGCGTTACGCCCAACCACCGCTCCCAGGCGGCGTGCGCGTGACCGAAACGACGATGACGATCCCGACATACGATTATGCTTCAGCTCTCGTGCCCACCGTGCCCGATGACCCGATCTACCCCTATCCACGGCTGGATTTTGCGCAAGTCGGGCCGCCCCAACCGCATACATATCGCGCAGTAATCGTTGAAAACCGCTTCCTGACCTTGACGTTTTTGCCGGAACTGGGCGGACGGCTGTACCAGGCCATACCCAGGGCCACCGGGCAGAATATGTTGTACCAGAACCCGGTGATCAAGCCCAGTCCGTTTGGTCAGCGCGGCTGGTGGCTGGGGATCGGCGGTCTGGAGTGGGCTATGCCAACTGAGGAGCATGGCTATCTCGAATATCTGCCCTGGGAGCTGACGTGGGAGCAGACTGCGCAGGGGGTGACGGTGCAAGTAACGACCACTGAGCAGCAGACCGGCATGCGTGTGGATGCACTGGTTGATCTACAGGCTGACCAGGGCAACTTTGCTGCGCATATGACGGTGATCAATCCAACTGATGCCGCGCATCCGCTCCAGATGTGGACGAATGCGGCGCTTAGTCCCGGTGCAACTAGCAACATAGGGACTGGATTGCGCTTTATCGCTCCTACCGAGCGGATGATCGTGCATGCCACGCAGGATCGAGACCTGCCCGGGCCGGGGGAGTGGATCAACTGGCCGGGATACCACGGGCGCGACCTGAGCTATCCGCGCCACTGGAGCGGCTATCTGGGTGTGTTTAGTCCCGATCCGGTTCCGTTCCTCGGCATCTACGATACGGATGTCGATGCGGGCGCGGTGGTGGTGCATCACGATGATCTACCGGGTGCCAAACTGTTTGGCTTTAGCGCTAACTTCGACTCGGCACTCTACACCGATGATGGAAGCGCCTATGTGGAACTCTGGAGTGGTGCCCAGCCGACGTTCTGGGACTATCCGTCTTTACCGGCGGGCGCGAGTCGGACGATCCATACTGACTGGTACCCGCTGTGGGGTTTGGGCGACCTGGCATCTGCCACGGCCAATGCTGCCATCGGGGTTACGCAGCATGTGACCGGGGCTACTGTGACACTGGCGACGACGCAGATCATTTCCGATGCAACCGTGGTGATCGAGGTTGATGAGCAGGAAGTGGTGCGCACGATCCCACTTGAGTTGCGCCCCGATCAACCACTGGCACTGGAGCTGCCGATCGTGCTGCCGCCGCAGAGCCAGCTACGCCTGACGGCACCTGGTATCGACATCACGGCTGTACGATGATAGTATTATACCAACGTGACTGCGACCGTCCGCTTCTTTTCGACCCCTCCTACCCCCCCGCTCGGAGGGTGGGGGGCAGGGGGAACCCCTTTTCACAAGTGTCGGTTTTTTGAATTATATCGGGTTGAAATGCGGCAAAACGCCCCTGGCATCCCCCCCAGCGGGGGGGGGTTGGGGGGGCGTCCTGATGCCGAAAAATCGAGCGTTGCGCAAAAAAACCTACACTTGAGAGGGGAACCCCTTCCCTCTCTCAGGACGGACGCGGTGGGGGCATCCGTCATCCCGTTTCGTGCGCGGCAGCGGGGAAGGGACTCGTTTCTGGTTTCTCCTTTTCGCCGAAGGCGAACCCTATCCGGGGCTGAACGACCGCCGAACGCGTGCGCATAACGCGTGCGCATGACCAGAACATGCGGAAGGGTCACGTCGAAACGGTATTAAGTAATACCAACCGCGTAAGCTCATTGCCTGACGCTCCCCACAGCCTCTGGTCGAACATAAAGACGCGAAGGGGTAAAGATGCAAAGCCAGAGAGCAAGGGTTTAAGGGTAGGATTGTTGTCCTAAACCCATTGGAATGGGACATGTAGGGGCAATCCCCCATGGTTGTTCGGTCGGATGTAGAGGCGCACGGCCATGCGCCTCTATGGGTGGATCAAGACGACCTGGGTAGGCACGGAGACCTGCCCCTACGGCAAAAAACGACACGGGAAAGGTGGCAACAATAGCAACATCTTTGCGCCCTGGCATCTTTGCGTTCAAAAAGTGCCTGACGCCTCGCGCCTCAGCGCCTCGTGCCCGAAATCACTTGATCAAATCCCGTAACGCCTGCTCAGCGGTAGGAAACTGAAACTGGTAGCCCAGTTCCAACGCCTTCTGCGGCATGGCACGCTGGCCTTCGACCAGACGGTCGGCCAGTTCGCCCAACAGGATCTTGAGGCTGAAGCCGGGAACGGGCAGCCACGAGGGCGTGCCGATCACTTTGCCCAATGTGCGTGTAAAATCGTAGTTAGTCTGTGGTGCCGGTGCCGTGGCGTTGAGCGGCCCGCTCACGCGAGCATCTTCCAGCGCCAGCACTATTAAGCCCACCTCATCGTCAATGTGAATCCAGGGCAACCATTGGGTGCCGGGCAGAATCGGCCCGCCCACAAACAGGCGAAACGGCACCACCAGTTGCGGTAATGCGCCTTCCTTCGTGTCAAGAACAATACCGGTACGCAGTAGCACCGTGCGGATGCCCAGCGTTTCAGCACGGCGTGCTTCTTGCTCCCATACGACACAGACCTGAGCCAGAAAATCATCGCCAGGCGGGGAGCTTTCGTTCACCTCGGTATTGCCCGTGTCGCCGTAGTAGCCCACTGCTGAACCACAGATGAAAACTTTTGGCCGAACGGGGGCCGCCTCCATTGCATCTACCATGATACGGGTGCTGATAATGCGACTGTCGCGGATCTGCGCTTTGTATGCCGCATCCCAACGCTTGCCAAAGATGGGTGCGCCAGCAAGATGCACCACGCCATAGGCACCTTCAAGCGCCTGGCCCCAATCGCCTCGTGCATCGGGTGTCCAGTTTACATATTCGGCCATACCGGGCACCGAACGGCGGGCGTGGTCGGCATTGCGTGAGAAGACAACGACCGCGTACCCCTTTGCGGTGAGTCGCGCACAGAGACGTTTGCCGATCAATCCAGTTGCTCCCGTGACAATCACTCGTTTGGCTTCACTCATGGTTATTCCTTGCACCTTATACGAATTTGACTTCGACATTCTGCATCCATATTGTTCGTCTGACGCTTGCTCGTACGACAACGAGACGTCCCCTGGAAAGGGAATTTCGAGGGACGAGAGCTTCCTCTGACATTCCCTTTCTGGTGCAGCGTGGCTTCGCCGCGCCGCACCAGAAAAGCAACATGGGCGGGGGTCTACGGCCCGCGCCCCCCCGCCGCGACACAGTCTCGTTGGAGGACGAATGGCACGACCATGCCGAAGGGTCACGTCAAAACGGTATTACTCGTTCTGCTCGGCTCAACATTGCGTCCTATAGTAGCATACCACAGGCATGAGGTGTTTCGGAAAGTGGAAGGCAGAAAGCGAAACTGCGCACGATGTTTCGTGTATACGATGCAGAGAACACAAAGTAGCACGTCGCGGTAGGTGGCACATCCAGTTCCAACTGCTCCTGAACGCCAATAATAAACATAATGGTATAATCATCCTTAATGAATACGATGTATGGAGTGCGGGTAGATCTCGTGTTGGGTCTTGATACGTTAAATGTTAGCCTGTTGATAGGTTGTAGTGTCCAACCGCCTACCATAACCACTACTCAACATCCAACCTATCACCGCACGAACCTGGAGACCAGCAATGAGTGATCCTGAATCGCCACCAGACCCACACGACGATCTGACCTACTGTGACCGCGAACCGATTCACATCCTGGGGCATGCTCAATCCCATGGAGTGGTGCTGGTGTTGCAACTTCCAGACTGTACCATCGTGCAGGTAAGCGATAATACCCTGGCTCTGCTGGGACAGCAGCCGGAGGAGCTATGGCAGCAATCGTTGGATTATATTCTCGCACCAGACCTGGTAGCATATCTCAAACAGTGCGCTCAACACGAGCATCTGAGTGAGAATCCACTCTACATTTTTACAATCAAAGTGTCTGGTTGTGAGCAGCTCTTTGATGCGATTGCACATACGATTGATGGATTGCTGGTACTGGAACTAGAACCAGCACTGTTGGCAGACACAATTGCGCGTGTCGATCCTTATCGCACCCTGAAAACGGCTCTACCCCGGCTCATGAGTACGTTGACGCTCACGCCTTTCTGCCAGAGTGTTGCAGAACATGTGCGCGCTCTCACGGGTTTTGATCGTGTGATGGTGTACCGGTTTCATCCCGACCAGAGTGGTGAGGTGATTGCTGAAGCACGGCATGATGATCTCGTAGCATACCTTGGTCTGCATTATCCTGCCTCAGATATTCCGCAGCAGGCACGCGCACTCTATCTCCGTAACCGGTTGCGGTTGATCCCCGATGTAGCCGATACGCCCGCAACCATCGTGCCGATGCTGAATCCGGTCACCGGTCGTCCCCTGGATATGAGCTTTGCCGTGTTGCGTAGCGTCTCTACCATGCATATTGAATATCTGATCAACATGGGTGTCAGGGCCTCGATGTCCATTTCTTTGATCACCGACAATCAATTGTGGGGCTTGATCGTCTGCCATCATCAGTCGGGGCCAAAGTATGTTCCCTATGATATTCGCACCGCATGTGAGTTTTTAGGGCAGGTGGTCTCGGCCCTGATAGCGACGAAACACGAACATGAGGATTATGAGTATGCGCTGCAACTCAAGTCAAAAGTAGCCAGATTTGTGGATCTCTTGAGTACCGGCGATAATGTGCTTGACAGCTTGACCAAGTTTTCGCCTGACCTGCTGGATGTGATGCAAGCCGATGGTGCAGCGATTTGCTTCAATGGCGAGTGTCGGTGCCTGGGGGTCACACCTGACACAGCCAGCATCCGCCAGCTTATCGCCTGGATTGCTACACAGAGCGATCAGGTGGTATTTGCCACGAACGCACTGGCGCGTGATTATCCACCGGGTGAGCAGATGATCGCTGTGGCGAGCGGAGTGCTGGCCGTGGCTATCTCGCACACACGCTACGACTATGTACTGTGGTTTCGCCCCGAAGTGATCCAGACCGTCCACTGGGCCGGCGACCCGCACAAACCCTACGAAGTCGCCGATGATGGAGAGCGACTGTCGCCGCGCAAGTCGTTTGCGCTGTGGAAACAGGAAGTACGGGCCACGTCGCAGCCATGGCAACCCTGTGAAATCGAGGCGGCACACGAACTGCGCAATGCAATCATTGCGGTCGTATTGCGCAAAGCGGAAGAGTTGACTCGGCTCAACACTGAACTGGCCCGTAGTAATGCTGAGCTAGACTCATTTGCCTACATTGCCTCGCACGACTTAAAAGAGCCGTTGCGCGGTATTCACAATTATGCCAGCTTTTTGATTGAGGATTATGAAGACAAACTTGATGCCGAAGGGGTTGAGAAATTACATGCGCTACAACGACTTACCCAACGCATGGATGCGTTGATTGAGTCGTTATTGCACTACTCCCGCGTGGGTCGGGTTGATCTTGCAATGCGCGAGACCGATCTCAACCAACTGCTGGTCGAAGCATTAGAACTACTCAAGCCGCTGATCGATGAGGTGCAGGCCGAGATTCGCATTCCCCGCCCCTTGCCCACCATGTACTGTGATAGTGTGCGTGTGCGGGAGGTATTCCATAATTTAATAAGCAATGCCCTCAAGTATAACACCAGGGACAATCGGTGGGTCGAAATCGGGTATGATGATACCGGGAGTTATATCGACCGTCTGATGGCGCAGCAGGCTAGCATCCGCATTCCTCCGCTGAAGCAACCGGGCAGCGTCCCGATTGTACTGTATGTTCAGGATAATGGCATTGGCATTCGTGACAAACACTTTGAGGTCATCTTTCGTATTTTCCGGCGCTTGCATGGGCGGGATGCCTTTGGGGGTGGCACCGGGTCAGGCCTGACGATCGCCAAAAAAATCATCGAGCGTCATAGCGGGCATATCTGGGTTGAGTCGACTTATGGTGAAGGATCGAAATTTTGCTTTACGTTGCAGCCCTGGGAATCTTGAGAGTTGATGCGAGAGGGAGTTGTGCAACCCATTCTGGTGATTGAAGATAGTGATGAAGACTATGAAGCCACGGTACGGGCATTTCGCAAATTACAGGTCGATCATCGCCTCATTCGTTGCGTTGATGGAGATGATGCCCTGAATTTTCTCTATACTCAGGATGCCCAGAACAATCCTGAGCGACTGTCACGTCCAGCGATTATCATCCTTGATCTGAATTTGCCAGATATCGACGGGCGTGAAGTGTTACGTCAGATTAAGACGGATACGAACTTGAAAGATATTCCGGTGATCATCCTCACAACATCCAGTAACCCGCTCGACATTCAATCCTGCTACCAGGATGGAGCCAATACGTATATACAAAAACCCCTTAATTTACGGAATTTTTATCACATGATTGATATACTATATACGTACTGGTTTAAAGTGACCAAATTACCAGAAATATGATGTGAAAGATGATAATAATGTGCTGTCAGCCGTATCATATTCTGATTATCGAAGATAATCCTGAAGATCGTATGCTTCTACGCCGCCGCTTACAAAGTGATCCGCACTATAGTTATATCATTACCGAGGCTGAATCGGCTGAACAAGGCTTGAATCTCTGCCAGATCAATCTGCCCGATGGAATCTTGCTCGATTTTCAACTCCCCGATATGGATGGTCTGGAGTTTCTGGCTACGCTGCATCGCATAGTCCCTGGTATGATTGTACCGGTCGTGATGCTGACGGGTCATGGAACGGAGGCTATCGCGGTGCAGGCACTCAAAGCAGGTGCCCAGGATTACCTTGTCAAAGAAAATATCACCACCGCGAGTCTCTCGTCGGCATTAGAACAGGCGCGGGAATACGTGGCAATTCATCGTCAATTGGAGCAACAGCGCAATGAGTTAGCCCAGACTAATATTGCGTTGTGCCAGGCACGCAATGATCTTGAGCGGCGGGTGGCCGAACGCACCCGCGAACTGGTCGCAACGGTTACGCACCTCCAGCGTGAAATTGCGGAGCGCAGACAGACTGAGCAGGCATTGCGGGCAAGTGAGGCCAAGTTACGTATGATCACGGCGCAGATGCCTTCGATTCTCTGGACGACCGATACCGATTTGCGCGTTACATCAGTGTTTGGTGCCGGGGTGCCATGGCTTGATCAAACTGATAAACTCACGGAGCGCTTGATGGAGTGGTTTGGCACTGAGGGCACCGACCTGTCGGCGATTGATGCGCATCGGCGTGCGCTGTGCGGACAGGCCGATGGCTATGAGCATACCGTTCATGATCGCGTCTTTGATGTGCGGGTCGAACCGCTCCGTGATCAACAGAACCAGATCATTGGCTGTCTGGGATTGGCGCTGGACATTACCGAGCGCAAAGTATCGGAGCAACGCCTGGCGTTTCAGGCCAACATACTGGCTCAGGTTCAGGATGCGATTATTGCCATAGATATGTCCGGGTATATCACCTATTGGAACCGGGGAGCCGAGCAGTTGTATCGGGTGAGCCGGGCTGCGGCTATTGGTCAATCGTTCCGCAAGATTATCAAGTATCGCTGGCTAAAGCGTGCTGATCGCCAGGCCGCCTATAGTGCGCTGGCTCATGGCGGCGCATGGCATGGCGAGTTGATTCATCGGTGCAAAACGGGCGAGGCACGCCATGTTACGACCTCAGTAAGCGTGCTGTATGATGAACGGGGCGTGATGACAGGAATTCTCGGCGTTGTGCGTGATACGACCGAGCGTCAGCAATTAGAAGCACAATTGCGCCAGTCGCAGAAAATGGAAGCGGTTGGGCGTCTGGCGGGTGGTATTGCTCACGATTTCAACAACTTGCTCATGGTGATTATGAGCTATAGCGAACTGTTGCTCGAAGATATTGATCCACAGCATACCTGTCGGCATGATGTGGAGGAAATCCTGCACGCCACCCGGCGGGCAACGGCACTCACGCGGCAACTTCTGGCCTTTAGTCGCAAGCAGGTCTTGCAACCTGAGACGATCAATTTGAATACCGTGGTGCATGATATTGATAAACTGCTACGCCGCTTGATCGGTGAGGATGTTACCTTACTCACTATCCTCGAACCGCAACTCCACCCGGTCAAAGTTGATCCCGGTCAGATCGAGCAGGTGATTATGAATCTGGCGATCAATGCCCGTGATGCTATGCCCCAGGGTGGCACATTGACGATCAGGACGGCTAATACTGATCTCGATTGGCGCGATCCTGATCGTCATATTCCTGTCCCGGCTGGCCCCTATGTGCTACTGGAGGTGCGTGATACCGGGATAGGCATGGATGCCCAGACGCAAGCGCACCTGTTTGAGCCGTTCTTTACGACCAAAGAGCCGGGAAAGGGGACTGGATTAGGTCTGTCTACAGTTTATGGCATTGTCAAGCAGAGCCAGGGCAGCATCCATATTGAGAGCGCACCAGGACAGGGTACCACGGTGATGATCTATTTGCCCTGTACATCTGAAACAGTTGCAGTGCATGCGCCGCACACACAGTCTACCGATCTGCCTCATGGTGCGGAAACTATTCTGCTGGTCGAAGATGAGCCAGCAGTACGCACTCTGATCCGCCAGGTACTCCAGGCCAGCGGCTATACTGTTCTGGAAGCCAGCTATGGCCCGGAGGCGTTATACATGGCCGAACACTATCAGCAGCCCATTCATCTGCTGCTGACCGATATGGTGATGCCGGAGATGAATGGGCGGGAACTGGCTCGACAGTTAGCCCGCATTTGCCCGACGATGCGTGTTCTGTATATGTCTGGATATGCGGATAGTCATCTCATATCGCACGATCTGTCCAGGTCAGGCGTTGCTTTTCTGCAAAAACCAATAACGCCTGACGTTCTAATTCGTCAGGTGCGAGCGCTTCTTGATGCGGAAGAGGGAAGAGATATATGATTCAATGCTATAATCATCGTCATCAATTATTGTTGTGCTTGCTGTGTCTGCTCCTGCTCGGCTTTGCATCCACATCTGTGTTGCACGCACAGGATGAGCCGCTGATCGGCACACCTTTTCGCGCCCACTACTGGCAAACCCAGGGCATACGGGTATTGGGGATGGTGCAATCGCCCCTGATTGATCATCAGGGATACCCGGCCCAATATTTTGAGAAAGGCCGCCTGGAGGATCGGCGGCAGGTGACCGACGATCCGCTCTGGCGCATTGCCTATGGGCGGCTGACGGCCGAGTTGATGAAGCAGGCTCCTCACATGGCGGTGAACCAGACCAGTGTCACCTACGGTGATCTCTGGGAGTACACGAGCGATCGATATGTTGCTCCGCCCGGCTTCACCGGCGGAACATTGCCGGTTGAAGGAGGAGTGTTTATTCCCGCCGATAGCCAGCTAGGGGTTGCACCGGGCTATGTTGTGCCGCTCGTCTTCTGGGAATACATCAACCGTGGCGATCTCTTTGCCAACGGCTGGCTGTATGCGATTGGTCTGCCGCTCACGAATGCGTTTGAGGTGCGCGTTACCCATGCTGGCGAGCAACGTATGATTACTATGCAGGCTTTCGAGCGTGCTGTGCTAACCTACAATCCGCACAACCCACCCGCCTGGCAGGTGGAACGCGGCAATATTGGTACCGATGCCTGGCTGGCTGCCGGGCAAACACCCCTGATGCACACGCCGCCAGCACCACGCTATATGTTTCCGATCATCAATACGACCTGCAGCTATGGCCCCGATCATCACACCTACCCGGCTACCGATATTTTCTGTCCGATCGGCAGCGAGTTTGTCGCCGTGACCGATGGCGTGGTTGACTTTGTCAGTCGGGTTGACGAGTGGGATCCGGCGACGAATCGCCCGGAGCAGCGCAGTGGCCTGGCGGTGGCGATTATTGGCGACGATGGCTGGCGCTACTATGGTTCGCATCTCTTGTCTGTCACCGACGGCATTGAACCCGGTGTGCGGGTCAGTGTCGGTCAGTCGCTCGGTCGGCTGGGGCGTAGCGGCAATGCGCGCAACACGCCGCCGCATGTACACTTTGGGATCTCGCGCCCGACCACGCCCGATGATTGGCAGGTGCGTCGGGGCGAAATCTGGCCCTACCAGTATCTGCGGGCCTGGGAGCGCGACGAGATGATGACGCCCCGACGTCCGTAGATGCAACTGTGCGTTTTTAGGTACCTGTTCCCATCTGGGGGTAAGCGCTGTCGTCAGTGTTCATTTTGCGCCCGGGCGCGCGGGCGTCCCGCCCGCCATCACGTACGTGCCTGGGCGCCCGGGCGGGCATGTGCACTTGAGGGTGAACACTGACGTTTTTAGACGGAGGGATGCGATAGGGAACAGGGGATAGATAGATGACCGTACAACCTGTAACCCACAGCTTGCGCCTTTGCACTAAAACAACGGGTCGTGGTACGACGGCGTGCGGCGGCGGTGGGTGGGGCTTCTATGTGCATCACGTTAAGCCTCCGGCTGGGAGTCTGGGTGCCTACGGCCCCCAGGAATCTTGCAACGGGTTTTAAGGGCGGCAGCCTGTAACTTGATGCGCATACGGTGGCGGTGGGTGGTTCCTACCGCAACAATCTGACACGTGAAAAGAACATACCCTGTCTCTGTCATGATGATGATAGAGTAGACCGAGTACACAAATGGGAAAGCCGCATTGGTAAAGCATAACCAGAAAGGGTTTCGTTTCATGACGATACAAATACAGCACACGCGCCTACCGAACAGCTTGCAGCGGCGCTGGTCGGTTCTTTGTCTGCTGCTCGTGGCGTTGCTCGTTGGTAGCATCGGCTACGTATCTGGCACATCTGCTGCCGAGTCTTCCGCCCCACCGGGTATGGTGCCAGTGATGATCGGTACATCGGTTCAGGGGCGCTCAATTGAAGGCTTGCGTATGGGCTGGGGGCCGCGCAAGGTGGTGATTACCGGTGCCATTCACGGCAGCGAGGGCAACACGGCGGTGCTGGTGCAAGAGTTAATTGCCCACTTTGCCACTATTCAACATCTGGTGCCACCTGATGTCAGCCTCTACTTTCTGCCCGTACTCAACCCCGATGGCCTGGCGATCAATTCGCGCTACAACGCTCGCGGCGTTGATCTGAACCGCAACTGGGACACCGACGATTGGCAACCTGATACGATGGATTCTGCGGGCCGGGTGCGCGGTGGCGGCGGCAGCGCGCCCTTCTCCGAACCCGAAACGGCGATGCTGGCGACCTGGCTGCTGGATCTGCGCGATCAATCGCCGTTTCCAGTCACCACCGTGTTTTATCACTCGCAATATCCGCCTAATGGCCTGGTGATGCACGGTTCGGTGGGCCTGAGTATCAGCCGTGCTTTTGCCGCTATCGTGCGCTATCCAGCTTCTGACAGTAGTACGGGCTTTGGGGCCTATCGCGTCACCGGAACCGCGCCAGCCTGGTGTGGGCGGCACCAGATCCGCTGCTTTGAGATCGAACTGCCGACACGGGCGAATGTCAGTCCAGCCAGTATGCTGCGCCATGCCGATGCCATCCTCAGTGTGCTGCTGTGGGAGCAAACCCAACCGGATCAGCGCTGCTTTCGCGAAACCGGTATGTGTATTGCTGGACGCCTGCGCAGCTTCTGGGAGCAAAATGGTGGCCTGGCAACTTTTGGTCTGCCGCTCACGCGCCAGCAGGCACTTGATGCGGCTAACCCTGGCTACCTGATGCAGTGGTTTGAACGCGCCCGCCTCGAGTTCCATCCCGACAATCCTGCTCCCGCCGATGTCAAACTGGGACGCATTGGCGTCGAGTATCTGGAGCAACAAGGACGCGACTGGTGGTTGTTTGAACGCAGTGCGCCCCAGGACGGATGTCTGTTCTTCCCCGAAACAGAGAAAAACATTTGTGGCCCGTTTCTGGCAACCTGGCAGGCGCATGGATTGCAGCTTGATGGCCGTTCCGGCATTACCTTTGCCGAGAGTCTGGCCCTGTCTGGCCTGCCCTTGAGCGATGCGCAGCCCGAAACCCTATCCGATGGACAGACCTATCTGGTGCAGTGGTTCGAGCGGGCGCGCTTTGAACTGCCGTTGGATCCGGCACCTACTGATCAGGCACAGATCAGTTTGCTGGGCACAAAAATGCAGGTGCGGGAATGACGCCGCTGATACACTGGTTTCGGCGCGACTTGCGGTTGCGCGATAATACGGCGCTGGCAGCGGCAGCCCGTGACAGCGGCGGCGCAGTCATACCGGTCTTTATTTTTGACGAAACGTTGTTGCGTGGGCGCTTTGTTGGCGCGGCACGTGTTCGCTTTTTGCTGGAGTCGCTGGAGGCATTGATCGCCGCCCTGCGTGAGCGCGGCAGCACACTGGTGCTTTGTCGCGGCAATCCCCAGCAGGAATTGTTGCGCCTGCTGGCCGAACATCATGCGAGCGGTGTCTATTGGAACCGTGACTACTCGCCCTATGCGGTGGCGCGTGACACGGCAATCAAACAGGCGTTGCACAATGCAGGCTATCGCGCCCGGAGCTTTAAGGATCTGGTCGTGTGCGAGATGGACGAGATTACGACCAATGATGGGCAACCCTACAAGGTGTACACACCATATGCCCGACGCTGGCACCAACATCTGATCGCAACCGGAGTGCAAGTGGCCGATGTGCCCGATCTGCGACCAGTTGTCGGAGCAGAGACGTTGTCCATAGCGCTGCCAACGCTGGTCGATCTGGGTCTCACCACGACGCAGCAGGCATTGCCGGGTGGTGAGCAACCGGCGCACGAACTGCTGCGCACCTTTACCGATTTGCAACAGCCGCTCTCAATTGTCAGCTACAAAGAGGCCCGAAATCTGCTGGCGCTACCCGGTACCTCGCGCCTCTCGGCCCACTTGCGCCTGGGTACGATCTCCGTGCGCACCTGTGTGCAGGCCGCCCAGAATGCCCTGCACCGCGCCACGCCGCCAGCCGTCGTTGGGATTGAGGCCTGGCTGGGTGAATTAGCCTGGCGCGACTTCTATGTGCAGATCCTGTATCACTTCCCACATGTGCTGCGTGGTGCGTTCAAACCCCAGTATGATGCCCTGGTCTGGGAAAATGATGCCGACCTGTTTGCAGCCTGGTGCGCCGGGCGCACGGGTTATCCCGTGGTTGACGCTGCTATGCGCCAGCTCAATCACGAAGCGTGGATGCATAATCGGGCGCGGATGATCGTTGCTTCTTTTCTGACCAAAGATCTGCTCATCGATTGGCGCTGGGGCGAGCGCTACTTTATGCAGCACCTGGTTGATGGCGACCCGGCGGCCAATAACGGTGGCTGGCAGTGGGCCGCCGGTACAGGCACTGATGCCCAGCCTTTCTTCCGTATCTTCAATCCCACCAGTCAGGGGCAGAAGTTTGATCCCCAGGGTGACTATGTGCGACGCTACGTTCCCGAATTAGCCGCTGTCCCCGACAAATATATGCATACTCCCTGGATCATGTCCGAAGCAGATCAACGACGGTATGGTGTACGAATTGGCCACGACTACCCCGTGCCCGTGGTTGATCACAAAGTTCAGCGCAAGCGGGCACTGGAACTGTATGGACGAGTCTGAACTCATATCGGTTGTGCGGCATCAGGACGCCCCTCCCAGCGGGGGGAATGGCTTCACAGGTGTCGGTTTTTTTGCGCACCGCTCGGTTGTGCGGCATCAGGACGCCCCCCCAGCGGAGGGGATGGCTTCACAGGTGTCGGTTTTTTTGCGCACCGCTCGGTTGTGCGGCATCAGGACGCCCCCCCAGCGGGGGGCCGGGGGGGAGATGGCAGGGGCGTCGTGCCGCATCCCAACACGATATAATGAAAAAAACCTGCACTTGTGGAGGTGGGGGTCGGTGGGGCATCCACCGCCACGTTTCGTTCGCGGCTGCGGAGACGGGGCGCGCTGCTGGTTCCCCCTTTTCGCCTTCGCCGAAAAGGGGGAACCAGAAAAGAGACGTGGAAGGGTCACCTCGAAACGGTATAAAGGTGTGATATGCAGGATCAGGCAATAATCAAACGGTTCACATGTGGGGGTAAGCGCGGTCGTCAGCGTTCATGGTGCGCGCTGGCGGGCGGGACGCCCGCCAGCGCGCACGTGTGGGCACGCTGCCCGCACTCTCCAGGCGGGCAGCGTGCCCTTGAGGGTGAACAGTTACTAATCATGCTAGATTCGCCGGATTGTGGTACGATAGCGATAGGCGCAGATGTATCAGGGTAGCACATTGCCGATCTCTACCCAATATCCACGAAACATCCTGCGTGTCGCTCATAGAGCCTGTGAGCGACGCTCATCTTTTTGAAGGAAAGGCTGGCGTGATGATTGAGGGCATAGGTCAGAATCCCCAGATCGCCAGGGGACTGAATCTATTACGCTACTATTTAGATCGCGGTTTCAATCGCGGCGCATATCAAGATCCGCAGATTACGATGCTCGGCTATACGCGGGTGGGTAAAACCAGCCTGCTTGCCGCTATGTACAGGTGGTTTGAAGATACGATCGACGAGACCAACTTGCAACTGACGCCGGATTATGCCACGGTGAGTATTCTCACTGAGCAACTGAGTCGGCTTGAGGAACTGTTTGCGCATATTCGCATTACCGACGACAAGGGCGTGGCCCCCAGCCAGAATCAGAACACCTATAACTTCGGCATTGGTAAGCTCGGTGAAGCACCATCGATCAACCTGCATTTCCAGGACTATCCTGGTGAGTATTTGAAGGAGTCCATGGAGACCCGTGAACAAGTGGCCGAACTGGTACGCACCAGTGCCGTTGTCCTGATAACGATTGACGCTGCTGCACTGATGGAAGAGCATGGGCGCTGGCACATGAGCATCAACCAGCCGCTGGTGATCCGTGCCCTCTTTCAAGAAGCCTACCTGCGGCTCGAAGAACCACGCCTGGTCTTGTTTGCCCCCGTCAAGTGCGAATCATATGTTCAGGATGAACACACAGCCGAAGAATTAAAACGGCAGATTAAAGAAAAGTACATGAGTTTGCTCAGCCTGTTTGCTAGCGAACGCTTACGCAAACAGGTGGCGGTAGTGATTACGCCGGTTCAGACGGTAGGCGAAGTTATCTATTCCCACACCGCGCATGTGAATAACGATAATAGCCCGCCTACGTTTTATTTCCGTAAGATTGGTTCCGACTCAGTCTATCGTCCACGCAATGGTGATCAACCACTCCGCTACATTTTGCGTTTCTTGCTCAGTCGGGCCTATACCGAGCGCCGCGAGGGTTTTGGCCCATTGAATGGCCTCTGGCGCTCGTTACGGGATCTATTTGGCACCGATGCCTATTTGAAGCAAGCAGTCGAGGCTTTCGCCCTTGGTTGCAAGACCGAGCGCGAGTTTGAGATTATACAGGGAGAAGAACTCCTGACCATCACGTCGTGATGGTACACAGAGGTCGTTGTGGAGCTTTATGTTCGTACCCGTGGAGATGGGTTACATCAGGGCTATCGTTGGATCAAGGTAGCTGGGCAGGATATTCCGCCGCATCGTGCCAGTGTACCATTGATCGCCCAGCTACCCGAAGCCAGTAACCTGGTCTATACCGAAGATTTTTCAGTGATCCTCTTGCGCACAGGAAACAACCTGACATTGCAAATTACCGGTCTTGCTGTGACAGAACACAGTCGGCGTCAGCGGCGCAACGTGCAAAATATTCTCGTCTGTGTTGGCACACCGCGTGATGAGCGTACCCTGCGTGGGATTGTGATCGCAGCCTTAACGGGTACGTTGACGGCTATGGTTGATGCCCATATCTGTGCCGTGGCCGAGGAACCGGGTTTCGAGGTCGATGGTACCGGGTTGTTGCATACGCTCTCCACGTTGCAAGCCAGCGATAATCAGATCCCTGAAGGGCGCGCATGGATTGACCAGGATCGGAGCGAGATGCGGCAGCAACTCATAGAGGAACTGGATACATGTATGCTACCATCACAGATTATCTATCTGGTGGTGGTCACCAGATATCGCATGCCAGAAGTATTGAATCAAGCCGGGGTCTGGCGCGGGTTAACATCTTTACCAGTGAATACGAATGGACGTGTGATTTTGTCAAGCCGTGAACCATTCTTTCCTACTATTCAGGAACGGAACCGTTTCGGGGAGATTGTCCATCTTCCATCGGAGTTTGAAACCGACCTGAACATGGTGATGCTTGGCAAACATCTGCAGCATCGTAAACAGGGTCAGCAGTGGTTGGATCGACTCGATCTCACGCTGGTGCGGCATAAGATCCAGTTCTATATTTTGTTGTTGAGTGCCTCTATGGTTGAGTCGACCATTAAAGGCCTGTTGACTCACGTATCTATTGCACGCCAGGTTATTTTTGTGCAGTATAATCAAGAACGGGTGTTGAGTGCCCTGCATCTACAGGATGTGGACACATTCCGGCTCTTCCTGGTGAATCGGAGTGGACATATTTTTTGGCAAGGACAGGGTGAGTGTGATCGGACACAAATCAGACAATTAAAGGCTATTCTGACAGAGCAGACAATCGAATAATTTGGATATGAATATACGCTCGCATACAGGCTACCTATGAAGGCCTTTGGTGGATGATGAACAATAGTATGCTCTGATTATTAGCAAAGGAATATAATCATGGAATTTTATGTACGCACACGTGGTGATGGTCTCGATCAGGGATACCGGTGGCTGAAGATTTTACCCGATGGCCGACAGGAACCGCTTGATCCACCGATTTCCACTGATCCGGAGGCGAGCAACCTGATCTACGGCGAGGATTTTTCGGTACTGCTGGTACGTTCTGGCGAAGAGTTGGCCCTGCAGGTGACTGGACTACCGATTGGAGAAAACAGTCAGCGCAAGCGCCAGAATGTGCAAAACATTCTGGCATGCGTGGGCACAATCGCCGATGAACGTATTTTGCGTGGTATTGCTATTGCGGCGTTACGTGAGGATAATTTGCTGGCGAATGTGGTTGATCAACATGTATTGATTGATCCTGAATCACCGGTTGGTTTTCGCATCAGTCAGCAGTTGCCGGAGTGTTTAATGTCGATGCGTGCCACAGGTGTTCAGGGCGGTTCCGATGGTGAAGAGCGTATCGGTACCGATATTGATACCTACCGCAAAATATTGGTTGAAGAACTGGACACGTTTGCTTTGCCTGAAAAACGTACAGGTACGCTGGTGGTTGTTACCCGGCATCGCTCACACGACGTACTCCAGCGGGCAAAGGTCTGGCGGGGCGTGTCCGATGTGGTCGAGCCAGCCTCCCCCCCGCTGAAGCCACACCCTTCTGTCTCGGCTTCTTCGGCTGCACACCAGCACTCGGGCAACGCAGTCTGGATCGTGGCTGGCGTGGTGGCGGTGGTTCTCGGCATTATGGGCGTGATGTTGATCGCGCTGTGAGGTCTGGCACATAGGAGGGGATATGGGAGATCGCACGCGCAGCAAACTCGGAGTGATTACCAGCGGTTCGCTAGTCGAGGGTCTTACGGCTCGCCTGGCAGCATGCGAAAGTGTTGAGGATATGCGCGTTGGGAAGTTTGTGGTTATTCAGGGCGAAAAACACGAGTTTTTCTCGATGATTACTGACGTTGTGCTGGAGGCCACCAACCAGAAAGTGCTGATCGATCCCCCCGATGGTGACGCCTTTATTCACGAAGTACTGGCGGGGACATCAACCTATGGATCGCTGGAGTTGATGCCCCGCCTGATGCTCCCATCCGATCAGGAGCAACATTTGCTACCGGTGAAGACCATCCCACCGCATTTCTCAGCGGTGTATGAGGCGAAAGAACAGGATTTTACCCGCGTCTTTGGCACCGAGGGTGGTGTGCAGTTTGAGATTGGCCGTCCACTGGATATGGATGTGCCGGTCTGTATCAATCTGGAGCGACTGGTTGAGCGGAGTAACGGCATTTTTGGCAAGAGTGGTACTGGCAAGAGTTTTCTTACCCGTCTGCTGCTATGTGGTGCAATCTATGGCAAAGTTGCCAGTAATCTAATCTTTGATATGCATAGCGAGTATGGCTGGGATGCCAATACCGAAGATGGCGGCTTTGTGAAAGGCTTGCGCCAGCTTTTTGGCAGTGAGGTTTTGATGTACTCGCTTGATCCCGAAACGTCGCGCCGTCGCAAGGTCAGTATTGACGGTGAAGTCGTGATCAGTCTGGATCAAATTGATGTGGAAGATATTATTCCGCTCGAGAACGAGTTAAACTTAAGCAGCACGGCCACCGAGTCGTCCTATCTGCTGGCCGAGCGTTTCAAACAGCAGTGGTTGCGGCAACTGCTTGCTATGGATAGCGAGGCCTTAAAAGAGTTTGCCGAGAGTACCGGTGCCCATGTCGGGGCCATGAGTGCCCTCAAACGGAAACTCAGCCAGATTCAGCGCCTGGCATTTATCCGCGACCAGGCTGATTTCTCTGTGGTAGATCGCATGATCGACGCGCTGGCGAACGGACGGCATGTTGTCCTGGAGTTTGGGCGTCATGATAGCGGCCTGGCCTATATGCTGGTGGCCAATATCATCACCCGCCGTATTCGCCGCCGCTGGGTGGAACAGACCGAGCATTTTTTGAGTACCAAGAATCCGGCGGATAAACCACGCCAGTTGATGATTACGATTGAAGAGGCGCACAAGTTCCTCAATCCTACGACGGCCCGCCAGACGATCTTCGGCACGATTGCGCGTGAGTTGCGCAAATATAGCGTCACCCTGCTGGTGGTTGATCAACGCCCCTCCTCGATTGATAGCGAAGTTATGAGTCAGCTTGGTACGCGCATCACGGCGTTGTTGAACGACGATAAAGACATCGACGCGATATTTACCGGCGTCAGCGGCAGCGGTGGCCTGAAGGCCGTTCTGTCCACTCTGGACTCCAAACAACAGGCGCTGGTGCTGGGCCACGCGGTTCCGATGCCGGTGGTGGTACGTACCCGGCCCTACGATAGCGCTTTTTACAAAGCGGTGGGTCGCAACGATCAACGTTCACCGGCCACACGCCATAAGGTCATCGCTGATATGGATGAACTTTTTCCATAGCTCAAGCGTCACACTATCTCTGCGGTCTCTGCGGTAAAAACGCCTCCCGCCTCGTCACAAAGCGCAAAGCGCAAAGCGGTCGGAGCGACGAACAGGGGAGTGTTGGAGCGTGATAGGGGTTTCGAGTAGGAAGGGCAAGCGCCGTGCGAGCAGAGCGATCTGTTTTGCGCTTTGTGCTTTGCGCTTTCCGCTTAAAAGTTTTGCGCTTAGACCGCTCAGCCCGCTGTGCGCTTTGCGCTTAAAGGAGAAAAGGAACCATATGCCCGGAGCATGCTTTGAGGAACAACTGAACGAGAGTCTATCGGTACTGCAATCGTTGCGTGAACAGACCAGCGCAATAGAACAGGTCATTGCGCTGATCAGCGCCGCGATGTTACGTGGACAGACGATATTTAGCTGTGGCAATGGCGGTAGTGCCACCGATGCGCTGCACCTGGCGGAGGAACTCGTAGGGCGCTATCGCAGCAATCGCCGCCCGCTGCCCGGCGTGTGTCTGGGGGCTGATGCGCCCGCGCTGACCTGTATTGGCAATGATTTTGGCTTTGAGCAAATTTTTGCGCGTCAGTTGCTGGCGCTGGCACGACCAGGCGATGTTCTCGTCTGCTTTAGCACCAGTGGGGCTTCGCCCAACATCCTGGCCGCGCTGCATGCTGCTGCTGAACGCGAGGTGACCCGCATAGCACTGCTTGGCAAAGATGGTGGTGCAGCACGTGCCCTTGCCGATCATGCCATTGTGGTTGCCAGCCACAACAGCGCCCGCATCCAGGAAGCCCACACGTTCCTGCTCCATACGATCTGTGAGAAGATTGAGCAGAGTTTCACCGGTTGATACCGTTTCGCCGTGACCCTTGCGCGGTTGGGGCGGGTTCCGAACCCGCCCGTACTGGGATCGCGCTGGCTCAAGGTTCCGGCTCGCTACTAGAGTTCTCTAACAAGCCTGCGTCGCGGCGGAGGGGTATTGCATACAACGCCCCCCGCGCCCCATGCCATCTTGTTCCAGGGGCAGGCAGGTGGAGGCGCAAGCGTACGACTGATCACAGGATGCGGAAGGGTGCAGGTACCTTGGTATTATTCCATGGTATGATGGTGACGCTCGCGAGTAAACTACGTATACATGTCCAGTTCAACGTTATCAACGTTGATTGTAACCGCGTATAGTAATCTAAAAAACGATGAACGATGCCCGTGACACGACCATGCAGAGCAGATAACATTGTTCGTGGTCACGAAAGTGAGGAGAATTTCCGTGGATCGCATTCTGGTATCGGAGAAGATCGCACCAGAGGGACTGGCAGCACTACAGGCAGCGGCAGAAGTAGATGTACGACTGGATCTGGATAAGGCCCGGTTGCTGGAGGTCATATCAGGCTATGATGCACTGGTGGTGCGTAGTGCCACCAAAGTGACAGCGCAGGTGATTGAGGCCGGTACACGCCTGCGCGTGATCGGTCGCGCCGGATCGGGGGTAGATAATATTGATGTTGATGCCGCTACTCAGCGCGGAATCATGGTCGTCAATGCGCCAGCATCAAACAATGTTGCGGTTGCTGAGTTGACGATTGGACTGTTGATCAGCCTGGTGCGGCAGATCCCCCAGTCGCATGGTTCAGTCCAGGCCGGAAAGTGGGAACGTAGCAAATTCATGGGCCGCGAAGTGCGCGGTAAGACTCTGGGACTGGTTGGTCTGGGGCGTATTGGTTCAGAAGTCGCACGACGAGCGCGTGGACTAGAGATGCACGTGCTGGCTTTTGATCCAGTCGTGTCGTTTGATCGCGCCACCCAACTGGGTGTCGAGATTGTGACGCTAGACGATCTGCTGGCGCGGAGTGATGTGGTTTCGCTGCACGTACCGCTGGTTGATAGCACCCGCAACCTGTTTGATGCCACCCGCATTGCCCAGATCAAGCCGGGCGGCTATTTGATCAATGCCAGTCGTGGCGGCATTGTTGATGAAGCAGCCCTGCGGGCAGCGCTTGATTCAGGCCATCTGAGCGGCGCGGCACTCGATGTGTACAGTAGCGAGCCGCCAACGAACCATGACCTGCTCAACCACCCACGGCTGATCACAACACCGCATCTCGGTGCCTCGACTGAAGAAGCACAGACGCTCACCGGCACCGATGTGGCTGAGGGCGTACTGGCGGCGCTGGCCGGTGGCACGCCGCGCTATGCAGTCAACGCACCCTTTGTGGCTCCGGAAGCCTGGAGCGTGCTGGAGCCGTACATTCGGCTGGGGCGGCAGATGGGTACGCTGTGTCAGCATCTGATCAACGAGCCAGTACGCAGCTATGACTTTGAGTATGCTGGGGAACTGGCAACAGTCGATACCCAACCCGTGCGCCTGGCGATCTTGCAAGGATTATTGACCTCAACCAGTGAACAGCGGGTAACACCGGTGAATGCGCCACTGATTGCCCGTGAGCGTAGCATGCGCATTACCGAGCGTTCCAACCCGGAGGCGCAGAACTATACCGGGTTGCTGGTGGTGCGAGCAATGACGGTCGACCAGGAACGGATTTTCTGCGGCACGGTGCTACGAGGTGAGCCACATATTGTCCAGGCTGATGGCTACTGGGTCGATTTTGTCCCCAGCGGGCCTATGTTAATTACCTACCACCGTGATCGTCCGGGCATGATCGGGCGGGTGGGCCTCCTGCTCGGCACGGCCGACGTGAACATCTCGGGGATGTATGTTGGTCGTATGGCCCCCCGTGAACGTGCCATGATGGTACTCACGCTCGATGAACCGGCCCCTGATGACGTAATGACGCAGATCCGCGCCGAGCCAGATATTGACCAGGCGTATTGTGTCACGCTGTAAGTCCATACTATCGTTATCGCTTGCCCATACTTCAACGAGACTGCCCCTGGAGCGGAGAGGCATTGCATACAACGCCTCTCTGCCGCATACCTCCCGGCCCCTTCTCAAGTGCAGGTTTTTGTGCGCAAAGCCCGGTTTTGCGGCAGGCATCAGGACGCGCCCTGCTCCCCCTTCGGGGGAGGACGGGGGGAGGGCGCGGCTTCGCCGCGCTGCGTCAGAACGAGAACATGTGCGTCCCCTGTACCCCTGACACAACGTCTCGTTGTAGTACTAATTGCACGGTGTTATACCGTTTTGACGTGAACATTCCGCATGTGCTTGCCATTCGTCCTCCACTGAGACTAGTCTCGGCGGGGGTGCGGGGGCCTGCGGCCCCTGCACATGTTCCTTTTCTGGTGCGGCGCGGCTTTGCCGCGCGCCGCACCAGAAAGGGGATTTTGACGGAGAGGCGTTGCATGCAACGCCTCTATGCCCCGCAAAATCTTTTTCGCGGGGAAGTCTCGTGGTCGTATGAGCAAGCGTAAGACGGACTAAAGGATGCGGAAGGTCGCAGTCAAATTGGTGTTAGTCGTTCATTATGGTGTAACAAGGAGAGTGGAAAGTGCAAAACGGTCTGAGCGGAAACCGCAAACGAAGAACAGAAAGAGATATGTTTTGCGCTTTCCGCTTTTTGCTTGAATCGGTCGTTTATTCCCTATGATACAAACCGTTACTTTACATGTGTATGTGTTCACTTTGCTCCTGGGAGTGCGGGCAGCGTACCCTTGCATGGACAATGGAGTGCGTCCCGTCTTTGCTTCCAGGTATGCGTGTTACCCCACGTGTAAACAGTTACTTACATGTTGGTATTTGCCTCCCCTGTATTCCTATGGTATCCTGGTAAAGGATCATTAACCACTTATGTCGGACAGTTTGCGGACTATCGGAATGTACTCAACGAGCAGCAAGTTAGCAATTATAGCCAGGGACATAAAGGTACGGTATGGTTCATCAGGGGGTGACGCAACCAGACGCCCGCCAGCGGCGTGACTCACGAGCAAGTGAGCGCATTATTCATCTCATCTTGCTGGCAGCTACGTCCATCTCGGTCTTGACCACCTTTAGCATCGTCTATTCGCTTTTTACTGAAACGATGGCCTTTTTTAGCGCCGTGCCGCTCACAGATTTCCTGTTTGATACGGAGTGGACGCCGCTGTTCACCAATAAACGGTATGGTATCTGGCCGCTGGTCACCGCGACGTTTGTTACCTCACTGATTGCGATGCTGGTGGCAGTACCCGCCGGTCTGCTGGCCGCACTGTATTTGAATGAATTTGCCCCCGAAAGATTCCGCGCATTCGTCAAGCCTGCGCTTGAAATACTGGCCGGTGTGCCAACCGTGGTCTATGGCTATTTTGCACTGATCACCGTCACACCATTTCTCCAGCAGTTCATTCCGGGAATGCAGAGCTTGAATATGTTGTCGTCGGGTATCGTTATGGGCTTTATGATTCTGCCCATGGTGCTGTCGTTAAGTGAAGATGCCCTGTCTGCCGTCCCTCAGGCATTACGTGAAGGCGGGTATGCCCTGGGGGCCACGCGCTTCGAGGTCGCCACACGCATTCTCTTGCCGGCTGCCGCATCCGGGGTGGTGGCCGCGATTATTCTGGCGCTGTCACGGGCGATTGGAGAAACGATGATCGTGGCCATTGCGGCCGGGCAAAATCCATTGTTGACCTTTGATCCGCGCCAATCGGCCGCAACGATGACTGCTTATATTCTGCAGGTCAGTCTGGGTGATACGCCCTATGGCTCGCTCGGTTACTATACGCTCTATACAGTCGGTATGACTCTGTTTCTGTTGACGCTGGTGATGAACCTGTTTAGTACCTGGTTTATTCATCGCTTCCGTGAGGTCTATGAATAATGAACATTCCAGATCATAGTCAGACCATCGAGAAACAACTTCCTCTGGCAACACGATCACGGCCATGGGGCGCGTATCGCTACCGGCGGCGGTTATTTAATATCGTCTTTCACATACTGGGATTAATCAGTATCGGTGTCGGTTTTGCCATGTTAGGCATCCTCTTTGTTACCATTTTTAATCAGGGCATCACGCGTCTGAACTGGGAGTTCCTGACCAGTTTTGACTCACGCTTTCCGGATCGGGCCGGGATCAAGGCCGCGCTGGTGGGCACATTCTACACGATCAGCTTAACCATTGCGATTGCATTTCCGCTTGGTGTGGCATCGGCCATTTATCTGGAAGAATATATTAGAACCAACTGGTTTAGTCGCGCCATCGAAGTCAATATCAGCAATCTCGCGGCCGTTCCATCAATCATCTATGGGTTGCTCGGCTTACAGATGTTTATCCGCTGGATGAGTCTGGGGCGGGGCATTTTGACCGGGGCACTCACGCTGGCCTTGCTGGTGCTACCAACGATTATCATTGCCTCCCGTGAAGCGATCCGCGCTGTTCCACTCAGCTTACGCGAGGCATCATATGCACTGGGTGCCACCCGCTGGCAAACCACCTGGCATCATGTGCTACCGATGGCACTCCCTGGCGTTCTAACTGGTGTGATTCTGGCGGTTTCGCGCGCCATTGGCGAGACTGCGGCTTTAATTACTATCGGTGCTTTAACGTTTGTGATGTTCCTCCCCCACCATGTTCTTGACACATTCACTGTCCTGCCAATCTTGATTTTTAACTGGACATCGCGCCCGCAGGACGAATTTCGCAGTGCAGCCTCCGCTGCCATTATTGTCCTCCTGGCGTTGGTACTGACCGTCAATGCCATTGCCATTATTCTGCGTCAGCGTCTCCGTCGTCGGTTGTAGCGATTTGGTATTGACCATCAATGCTATTACCATTATGCTGCGTCAGTGTCTCCGTCGTCGGTTGTAACGATGTCGAGCGTATGTAGCGCGTTGACATGCCTGGCTCTCGTTGTGGATGAATGGCGCAACCAACAGCAAATGCGAACCCCTGGCTACTCCTTATTTTACGCTTCGTAATGATTCTGTCATCTAATTTAATATTCTCTTAATCATTTCTTTAATAAAGAATAAAGAAACTCTTGTATTCTGTTTAAAAAAGACAGATAGTCACTGTGAGCTTGTAGCGCATCTATCAGGCTACCTATTATTCCAACGAGACTTCGTCTTGGTGGGGAGTATGGAAAGATACGCATGTGATTTCGGAGAAGCTTTGCCCCCTCAAGCTCTCTTTGTAGGGGAAGTCTCGTTGTAATACTATGATCGCACTACAGATATGAAAATCGCTGACTTTCAACTACCGATCAATCAGTTGGGTTCAATCCTGGTATTTGCGTGAATTATACATGAGTAGATGCCGTGAAAAATGGTACTCGCAGAGTGCTATTTTTTCACGGCATCAAGCTATGGCAATTCTATATCAGTTGTGAAGACGTAGCGTCCAGGCTTGAGTCTGGGGCTAGCTCCGTCCAGGCTTGAGCCTGGGGCTAGCTCTGTCCAGGCTTGAGCCTGGACTCGGATGTACCATTGGCAGAGGTTTACTATATGCATCGTCGTACACATAAATATTAGTTGAATATGTATCAGATTAAGTAATCATGAACTTGTCGCTTTTCAATATGTAGTAAGGAGGCCCCATGTTCGGCCAGTGGTTACGCCATCGTATGATCAGATATATTTCCACGATCTATCTTGGTTTGCTGCTACTTTCTGGATGCGGTAATCTGCCGTCGTTGAGCCAGGCCCCTCCCATTGCTGCCGATGATCCGACAACAACCAGCAGTGACGCCGCTGCGCACACTGAAGCAACATCTACGCCAGACTTGACCGGATTATCAGGCAATATCGTGATAGATGGCTCCAGCACCGTGTTTCCGATCAGCCGAGCGGTAGCCGAAGAATTTGCACAGATTGCTCCACAGGTGCGTGTCAGCGTCGGTATCTCTGGTACCGGTGGTGGTTTTAAGAAATTCTGTCATGCCGAAACCGATATGTCGAATGCCTCACGTCCCATTCGTCCAGAGGAGATCGAGGTCTGTGAAGAGAACGGTATTCAGTTTATTGAAATACCAGTCGCCTACGATGGCCTTTCAGTCATTGTGCATCCGCAAAATACGTTTGTTTCCTGCCTCACCGTGGACGAGTTGCGCCGGGTGTGGGAGCCTGAAGCCCAGGGAACGATTACCAGGTGGAATCAAATCCGCCCCGAATTTCCAGATGAACCACTCACCCTCTTTGCAGCAGGCACCGATAGTGGTACGTTTGATTATTTTACCGAAGCCATTGTTGGCAAAGCCAAAGCAAGCCGTGGTGATTACCAGGCGACGGAAGACGATGATGTGATTATCTTCGGGGTGGCCAACAATCCCTATGCGCTTGGCTATGTGGGATATGCCTATGTGGTTGTCAATATCGACAAGGTACGACCGGTAGAGATCGACAATGGTAATGGTTGTGTCGCACCGTCGTTTGCTTCTATTAGCGATGCGAGCTATCAACCATTGTCACGTCCGCTCTTCATTTATATTAATGCTGCGGCACTGGAGCGCCCGGAACTAGCAGCGTTTGTGCGTTTCTACCTGAGTGAGGAAATGACGTCGCTGATCGAAACGCCGGAAGTTGGCTATGTAACGTTAAAGGATGAACTTTATGCGGCCGGGTTGCAACGCCTGGAAAACCGAGAACTGGGCACGCTGTTTCTGACGGGTGAAGAAGTCGGCGTGACCCTGGATCGTTATTTACGCTAAGGCCACGTTCGTAGATACGTTACCGTTGAGGAATACGTTGTAACGATTGATCGTATCACGTCAAACCTGAACATCTGAAACCGTGTCTAAGAATATAGAGCAATCCTACATCAGTCGTGAAGACCCGCAGTCCCAGCTTTAGCCGGGACTCCAATGGATATTGGTACAGGCTTGCTATATCGTTTGTTATCTCGAATACGTCTAGCTCCGTGATATTGTCACTCTTTTGACTTGTGTGGGAACCGACCTATGACAACTCGTCCTACATCAGTCGTGAAGACCCGGAGTCCTGGCTAAAGCCGGGACTCCATATGGATATTGGTACAGGCTTGCTATATCGTTTGTTATCTCGAATACGTCTAGCTCCGTGATATTGTCACTCTTTTGACTTGTGTGGGAACCGACCTATGACAACTCGTCCTATTGTAAAATCATCAGTGCTGACACACCTGCGCAAGTATCATCGCTACTTTGAATGGTTTACCAGCAGTATCCAGGCCAAAATGCTCGGTTCGTTGGTCTTATTGCTGCTGTTAACAAATGTAGTCACCACGGTCGTACTATTGCTGGGCACGGGTGCCATCCGCGAAAGGCTCGTGGATCAACAATTGACAGTTGAGTCGCAGTTGCTGGAAGAGGCTCTGGCACAGACTGATGACAATGTAGTGGAGGCACTCAGCATTTTGACCAGCGATCCACTGCTCATCGCAGCTATCTCCCAGGCGCATATAGACGGCGAGTTTATCGTATCTGAACGGCTCTATGAGTCTATCACCGCTGTACGTGATCGTTTTGAAGTTGAGCAGATGATAGTAATCGATACTGAGCGACGACTGCTGGTTAATGAGACACTATCCGGGTACGAAGCAGTCGATGAACAGGGTCACTACTTGCTACCACGCTGTCTGGAGCAACAGCGTATTCTGGGTGCCTATGCCAATACCCGGCTGTTGATTGGCTGTACGCCGATCCGCAGCGAAACTGCCACGCCTATAGCGTTTGTGTATGTTATTTTCGATTTACCGATGCTGTTCCAGCGCTTGCAAGAAACGCTAGCACTCCAGGCCGACCTGGGATTTTATATCAGCGATCAGCGCATTTCGATGATCAGTACTCAGTCGGCAGGCAATCGTAGTTTTCTCGTTCCAACCAAATCCCGCGACATCAACGTGCCACTGGGCGATGGTCAGGTGCGTATGAGTTTGCGGGTAAGTCGCCAGGATGTCGATGAAATCATTAATGCCAGCGTGCAGGGGACACTGATCAGCAGTGGTCTGACGCTGCTGGCGCTTCTGCTGGGAGTTATCTGGCTGGCACGCCGCCTGACCGATCCGATCCTCAAGCTTTCGGCCATCGCGCAAGCGGTTGCCGATGGCGACCTGTCACAACGGGCTAATCTCGTACAGCAAGATGAGATCGGGTTGCTGGGTCGTTCACTTGATCAAGCCACCGACACCATTATGACCTTATTTCAAACCCAGGAACGCACGGCCAGCGAACGGCATGCGATCTTACAAAGTATTGCCGATGGTGTTCTGGCAATCGACAAGCATGCCTACATTGTGATGATCAATCGTGCTGCGGCTGCCTTGCTCAAGCAGGATGCAACGCTCCTGCAAGGACAACCGCTTACCAGGCTCCAGCTTACCGATGACCCGGTTTTCGTGGTGGGCATCCAGCAGATTATCCAGCGCCTCGAGAGGGAGTTGTCGCGGCGGAACCGTGGATCGAGCGAGGAGCGCATATCGTTGGGCGAACGGATTGTGCGCTTGCGCAGTGCGCCGATTATGGGACAGCAAGGGAAAAAAAAGGGGGCCGTGGTCGTCATCCAGGATGTGACCATGATGGTTGAGTCCGAACAGGCCAAGAGCGCCTTTATTGCTACCGCGTCCCACGAACTGCGCACACCCCTGACCAGCCTGCGTGGCTTTGTGGATCTACTGGCCCGTTCGGATCGGACGCACATCGCGGAGATGCAGAACCTGGCAATTGATACGATCAAGCGCCAGACCGACAGCTTGATCGTGCTGGTCAATGATCTGCTAGAAATGGCTCGCCTGGAACAGGGTGAACAACTGGCCGAGAACGTTGCGGTTGATCCCGCTGCGATCATCGGTGAAGTCGTTACGATCTTGCATAGTTTCGCGGAACAGCGCCAGATCCAGTTGTTGGTTGAGATGACACCTGATCTCCCACCTTTGTGGATCGATCCCGTGCATTTGCGCCGTATCTTGACCAATCTCATATCCAATGCGATTAAGTATAGCTACCCAGAGCAAACCGTGCATATACGGGCCGCCCTGTTAGATGACCCGACCGGGTTGCCCAGTCAGCCGCATGCTGCCATGCCCTGGGTACACAGCCAGGAACGTTCAGTAATGATCGCGGTTGAAGATCGCGGGGTTGGTATTCGGGCCAGCGATCAACCTTCCCTCTTCACCCGCTTTTTCCGTTCTGAAAATCCTTTGAGTGTTGAGGTGGGTGGCACTGGCCTGGGGTTAGCGATTACCCGCTCACTGGTTGCGATCCATCAGGGGCAAATTGGTTTCTGGAGCAAAGAGAATGAAGGCAGTTGTTTCTGGGTACGGCTACCGGTTCATGACATGTCAGCCACACTCTCCAGAGAGCGTGAAGTTGGACAAGAGACGGTAACGGTGATTGATACACGCTGAAGCACAGGCTTTCTACAGTACCGCTTTACCGAAAACGAAAAAGACGTTGTGTTCGAGCGACCGCGTAACTCGTGTAACGCATGAAGACTGAGAGGCCAGGCACTACGCCTATGATCCATCATCAATCGGTTGCACCAATGGACAATTCGCAAGATCAAACTGTAGTAGCACCAGATGCGCCGAAACAGAAAACCTGGCGTCAGAGGCGGGGGTGGCAATCAGGCGGTATCCGCACCCGCATCCTGGTACCACTGACGATCTTGATGATCATTGCAATTGTTGGCAATACCATCAGTTTTCTCTTGAGTACTAACCAGGCTCACGAACACATTTTACTGCGCGATCTTGATGAGGAATCACAACGCTTGATTGCTGCTCTGGAGCAGAGTGAACGTGATTCGCGCGCTGCCGCCGAACTGATCGTATCTGATATGCTCTTGCTCGGACGGTTACTTGATGCTCGTGTGCGCCAGCGCATTGCTTCTGGCGCAGAGACTTTGCCAATTATTGAGGAACGGGTTACCGCTGCACGTGAGCGGTTTAAGGTTGATCAGGCTATGCTCCGTGATCAACATAATCGGGTGCTGGTGAATGTAGCAGCCGCCGATCAACCCGTGCATGTTATACCACGTAATCTTTTACCTCCATGTGAGGCAGTGGAAACGTATATGATTGTCTTTAATCAGATGCACATGATCGTGAGTTGTGCGCCGCTGATCACCGCAGAGGGACAGGTTATTGCCTATGCATACACCATCCTCGATCTGGCAGAACTGCTTGTACGTCTCCAGCGCGATTTGCGCTTGACAGGCCAGGCTACGCTGGTAGACCCTGACACTCCTGTGGTCGAAACGATTGAATGGCAATCAGAGAACGAAATGGCACGGTTGATCAAGCCACGTCTGGGACGAGAATCAATCGTCATTCGCCTGCAGATCAGTGAACAGAGTGCCGATCAGATCATTGCTCTGGGTTTATCAATCATTCTCGTTGGTAGCGGTCTGGCGTTGGTGCTGCTGTTCCTGGCCGGTGCCTGGCTAGCGCGTAGTTTTACGCGTCCTATCTTCAGTCTGGTTCAGGTGGCGCAGGCAGTCACGGCCGGCGATCTATCACGCCGTTCGCGCTTGACCAGTCGCGACGAAATCGGGCAGCTTGGCAATGCGCTGGATCGTGCTACCGATATGATTGTGCAGTTGCTGGACGAACAGGCACATGCGGTTCGTGAGCGTCAGGCTATTCTGGAGAGTATTGCCGATGGGGTGCTGGCGGTTGATATGGAAGAGCGAATTGTCGCATTTAACCCGGCTGCCAGCGAATTATTGCAACAGGACGCAACGCATATGCTGGGCCAATCACTCAGCCAACTGGAATTGACCGCCCCGCCTGCGCTACGGGCCGGGTTGCAACAGGTCATCAGTCAGGTGCGCAGCGAGTTGTATGACACAGACCTCCAACCAACCGAGGATCAGGTAGCCCTCGGCTCGCAGATTGTGCGCCTGCAGAGTGCCCCTATTCTCAGCAGTATGGGGAAGCAACTTGGATCGGTGGTTATTATTCAGGACATCACGCGCATCGTTGAGTCCGAACGAACCAAAACTGCATTTATTGGCATGGCATCGCATGAGTTGCGTACGCCACTGACGAGCATGAAGGGTTTTGTTGATATACTCTCCTATACCGATCTATCTGTGCTTAGTGACGAGCAACGCCTGTACATTGAGACTATTCAGCGTCAGACCAATAATTTGACGCTGCTGGTCAATGACTTGCTGGAAACAGCCCGGCTTGAACAGGGGGGATGGCGACTGGAATGCCGCTGGGTGACGGTCAAGCAGGCGCTGGAAGAAGCGGTTGCTGGTCTCAACAACTTAATCACTGAACGTAATGTGAACGTCCAGATTGAAGTTGCTCCGCGTTTGCCATCAATCTGGATCGATCCGATCCACCTGGAACGGATTCTGACCAACCTGATCTCGAATGCTGTCAAATATGTGTATTCAGGTGGAGACGTTTATATCCGGGTGTGGGAAATTAACCATGCCGACGAGTTACCAGGCGGTACCCTCACGGACATGCCCTGGAAACATGATGAAGACCGCTCGTTGATCATTGCGATTGAAGACAATGGCGTAGGGATTCGCGCCGAGGATCAATCTTTGATTTTCAACCGTTTTTTTCGTTCGGATAATCCCCTTAGTGACGAAGTGGGCGGTACCGGATTAGGGCTGGATATTGCCCGCTCACTGGTCGCGTTGCATCAGGGACAGATCGGCTTTACGAGTATTGAAGGCCGTGGCAGTTGCTTCTGGGTGCGCTTGCTCACGCCCAACGTAGATGCCGTCACCACGACCACTGATGCCACAAACTCCACCTCCACCACGTGAGGTCATTGCTCTAGCAATCCTTCACCGGGGAGACTCTGTTAGTGAAAGGGTCTCTTAACCACTTTCCAGGACATGTTGATGGCCCTTGAGTTGTAAGCCAGGGTCTTCAGGCTTAACCTGGGCGGCCAAAGCGGGATCTGCCCAGGTTAAGAACAGGTTTAACCAACAGAGTCCTGGGAACGCGGGTGTTCCGCCCTCTGTCGCGCATGCGCGGGCAAGCTGCCCGCGCTTCCAGGCGTACACGTTCTTCCGAGTGTGAACAGGTACGAGTCCCGGCTTTCGCCTTGTCTGGCTGGGTTCCGGCTGAAGCCGGGACTGCACGTTGGTCTGGCTGCGTCCCGGCTTTAGCCGGGACTCTACGTTGACAACGACAATAGGCTTGCTATATCCAATAACTATCTGTTTTGTATCCCTCCTGAAATTACCGGATCTCGCATTTCCATGTACAATAGACAAACAGAACGTGTATCTCACAGTGTCTTTGCCCCCTTGCACCCTGGTATTCGAGATAGTTCGTCATTGTCGGCAATCTGGTTTCGGCGCATATGCAGCGATGATGCGCCTCTTATTAGCACCCGACTCTGTAACCGTTCAGGGGAACTTTCGCCAGCGGGGGTTGCGGGGGC